>PLPU01000601.1:0-17860 GCA_003159975.1 Acidobacteriaceae bacterium | reverse complement strand
GATGCGGCCATCAATCCCGGCAACTCCGGCGGAGCGCTGGTCAACGCGCATGGCGAACTGGTTGGCATCAACACGTTCATCATCTCCAACAGCGGATCGTTCGCCGGCGCGGGCTTCGCGATTCCATCGCAGATTGTGCGCTCCACAGCCGAGCAATTGATCAAGAACGGCAAGATCGAACACGGGTATCTCGGCATCAGCATGAATGACGTCACGCCTGACAACGCGCACTTCTTCAACCTGCAGGATGCAAGCGGAGCAATCGTCGCGCAGGTTACTCCAGACTCGCCCGCAAGCCGCGGTGGCATGCATACCGGCGACGTGATCACCAAACTCAACGGTGAACAGATCATTAACGGAAGCGCGCTGCAGGTGGCCGTGAGCGAGATGACTCCCGGAACAAAGATTTCACTGGGTGTGATGCGCGATGGCAAGCCGGTAACTCTTGACATGACGGTGGGCGAATTCCACGGCAAGACCGAAGTCGCCGCCAACGGCGAGGACGGTCAGGATGGTCCGCAAAGCGGCAAGCTTGGGCTCGCAGTGAGCGACCTGACCCCAGACACAAGGCAGCAGATCAACGTGCCTGACCAGGTGCATGGCGTTGTCGTGCAGAGCGTTCGTCCGGCCAGCCCGGCGGACGATGCGGGCATTCAACCCGGCGATGTGATCCTAGAAGTCAATCGCAAGCCGGCGCAATCGGCCAGCGAATTCGCCAATGAAGTGCACCAGAATCAAAACGGCAAGGACCTTCTGCTGCTCGTCTGGTCGAAGGGCAATGCGAGCTATCGCACCGTTCATCCCGATCAGAACGATAACGGGTAGTTTGAAAGCGATGAGGCCGCCATCAGCAATGATGGCGGCCTCGTTTTGCCTGGCGCAAATTGACGGACAACATCCAGCTCTAGCAACCGCCTCCGGATGGGCTTTTGCTTTGGGGGTTATGCCAACTGCCGTCGGGCGCAATCAGCGCGTCCGCTTCTTTCGGCCCCCAGGTGCGGCGTTTGTAAGGGCGAACGCGATGATGATGCGTGAGCACCGGATCCACCACCACCCAAGCGGCTTCAACCGCGTCTTCGCGTGTGAACAGCGCGCCGTCTCCCGCCATCGCATCGCCCAATAGGCGCTCGTATGGCGTCTCCTCGCCGGCCTGCTGTTCCAGCATGTAAAGCTCTTTCTGCTGACCGATGAATTCCTCGCCCGCAAGCTTCACGCGCGCGGCGATAGCCACAGCCGAATTCGGCGAAAGCCGGAAGCGAATGTAATTCGACCGCCCCGTCAGCGGCGCCGAATCCGCGAAAAGCCTTTGCGGAGCGGGTTTCAGTTCCACCAGCACTTCGGTAGCCGTGTCCGGAAGACACTTGCCGGAACGCAAATACCACGGCACTCCCTCCCATCGCCATGAATCGATAAATAATTTCATGGCGCAGAAGGTCTCCACGTCGGAGTTCTTCGCCACGTCCTTTTCTTCGCGATATCCATCGTACTGGCCGCGGACCACGTCGTCCGGCGTGAGCGGGCGCATGGCCTCAAAGACTTTCGCCTTTTCATTATGCAAGGCTCCGAAGTTTCTGCCCGCGGGCGGCTCCATGGCAAGGAGCGCGACCACCTGGAAGAGGTGATTCTGGATTACGTCGCGCAGACAGCCGGCTGACTCGTAAAACGCCCCGCGCTTTCCCACGCCGAAAGTCTCCGATAGCGTCACCTGCACACTGGCCACGTAGTTCCGGTTCCAGATCGGCTCAAGAAAGGAATTGGCAAAGCGGAAATACATGATGTTCATGATCGCTTCCTTGCCCAGGAAGTGATCGATGCGGAAGATCGAATCCTCAGGAAACACCGAATGCGCTGCCTTGTTCAATTCCTTCGCCGACGCCAGGTCGCGCCCGAACGGCTTTTCGACGATCACGCGCGCATTCTCAGCCAATCCCGCCTTGCCGAGGCTCTCGATCACCGTTTCGAAAAGCACGGGAGGAATCGCCAGATAGAATGCGGGCCGCTTTGCTTTGCCCAACGCTTTCTTGATTGCCGCGAACGTTGCCGGATCCTTGTAATCGCCGCTCACATATTGGAGCAGCGAAAGCAGCCGCTTGAACGCTTTGTTGTCATCGATGCCGCCGGCTCGTTTAAGGCTGTCTTCGATGCGCCGGTGCAGCCGCTCCATGCTCCACTTCGGAAACGCCACGCCCACCAGCGGAACGTTGAGCACGCCCCGCTTCACCATGGCATAGAGCGCAGGGAAAGTCATCTTGTGCGCCAGGTCGCCGGTGATTCCAAACAGCACCAGCGCGTCGGAATGAACTCTCTCCATCAGGCGCCTCCTTTCTTGTCGCCGGCTTTTTCCTCGTGCCCGCCAAATTGAAAGCGAAGAGCGGACAACAGCTTGTCGGCAAACTGATCTTCACCTCGCGAGCTGAACCGCGCATAGAGGGCGGCGCTCAACACGGGAGCCGGAACAGACTCATCGGTCGCCGCGGCGATGGTCCATCGGCCCTCGCCGGAGTCCGACACACGGCCTGCGAACTTGGATAAGTCCGGACTATCGAGCAGCGAAATCGCAGCCAGATCCAGGAGCCACGAAGCGATTACGCTTCCGCGCCGCCACACCTCCGCGATGTCCGCAATGTTCAAGTCGTACATGTAGTACTCCGGATGGCGCAGCGGCGTCGTTTCCGCATCTTCCGTTTGCCTCTTCTTGCCCACGTTGGCGTGGTGCAGAATATTCAATCCCTCCGCATAAGAGGCCATGATTCCGTACTCGATCCCGTTGTGAACCATCTTCACAAAGTGCCCGGCTCCGCTGGGTCCGCAGTAGAGATAGCCATGTTCCGCGGTCCCGCCCACTTTCTCCCGGCCCGGCGTGCGCGGCGCGGAATCGATGTTCGGCGCCAGCGCGGCAAAAATTGGATCGACCCGTTTCACAACCGCTTCTTCGCCGCCGATCATCAGGCAGTATCCACGCTCAGCGCCCCAGACCCCGCCGCTGGTCCCGGCATCCACATAGTGGATTCCCTTCTCCTTCAGTTCCGCGGCGCGCCGGATGTCATCGCGATAATAGGAGTTTCCACCGTCGATGATCACGTCATCCTTTTCAAGGAACGGAACCAGCGCGGTCAACGTCGAATCGACCACGGCGGCAGGGACCATCAGCCAGATAGTGCGCGGCTTCCGCATCTTGCCGGCAAACTCCTCCAGCGTTGTTGTACCCGTCGCTCCTTCCTTCACGAGCGCGTCGACCGCCTCCGCGTGAAGGTCGTAGACAACGCATTGGTGTCCGGCCTTCATGAGCCGTTTCACCATATTGGTTCCCATTCGGCCCAGGCCGATCATGCCCAATTCCATTCGGTTTTTCCTTTCGATTCAGAGCTCGGGTCCGCGCGCTCCACAAACGTTCAGATGCATTCCTTTATCTACTGGTTTCCACTGTCCGCAGTTTTGCGCCGCCATCCCTTGAACTCACGCACTGCCGCAAACACGCACCCGGCCACAACGCACGATTCATGGACGTCCATTCTTCAAGTCCCTTCGCACAGGTTACATGGTCATTGGGTGAAAAATGCATGGCGCCGCATCTGATTTCTATCGAACCAACCGGCCTTTGCCCTGTACACAATTGAACAGCTTCCCTATCCTCCGGTCTTCGATAGTACTCGTAACGTTCACTTGAGAAGAGTCCGCGCACGGCGGCGAGCGCACACCAGCACAGGAGATCAAATGACAGGAAGCAAGTTGAACCACGAAGGAAACAGCAGCGGGCTGGGCGAGCCGGATCCTGGCCCTTACTGGAGGCGCATGCATCGTGACTGGCGCTTCTGGGTTGGCGCGGTCCTCATGTCTGCCGCTCTCGCAATTTACGTTCTTAGCGGAGATTTATCGTGGCTTCCGCGCAGTCAACCGCAGCAGCCCGCAGCGATCGCCGCGGAGGACTAGAACCGGTCTCATCAATCGGCATATCGACTCGCGGGGATCGTTCGACCCGCTTTGTCGCGGGTCTCACAGTCGTCCAGATGAGGGCTGAGGCATTTGCGAGACCGGTTGCAGCAGTCCCGTTCCGATGATCCTGCCCATGCGCGCTCAGAGCCCGCAACGGTGAATCCCCGCAGTTTCCGCTCTTCAGAGAAGCCCAGAGAGCCTGCCGACTCATCCCAAATTCAAACTTCGACCCGCCGGAGCCGCAGAGCAATGATTCGTCCTATTTTCGCCCCAAAATGTCCGCATGAACGGGCGGAGATGAGCCGCAGTTCCACGCAATCAACCAGAAGCGCTTGGGGGTAATGGTCCTCAGCGCCTGACAAGTTGAAACTCAACTTCCGCTACAGCGGTTTCGATTCTGCTCTTTACAGAAAGATCGGGGCCAAGTGGCATTTTCCCCGAGAAAATGCCATCTCGCATGGCCTTCAAAGGTCAACATGTGAATCGAAACCGCCTTAATTCCCTGCTTGCTTCGCGGCAAAATCGCCGATAAACGGCAGCTTGAAGCGGTTCCCGTTGAATGCGTTGTACACACACACACCCCAGACCAGCAGCCACCCCAGCTCGATCAGTCCCCAGATCATCCGGTGAACAAAGAATGGGAGGAAGAACATCCCAATGCTGAGAACAATTCCCAGAACAACGTTGATGCAGAACGCGCAAATATTCAGCAGAAGCGACTGCCAGGAGTGGAAGCGCACGTAGGGGTTGGTGTTATACGGTGCGACGACAAGGAAGATTATCGCCGGAATAAACGTGAAATAGGCGAGTGCGCCCGCGGCGTTATCGGAGAGGCCGGTTTGGTTCGGTTCAGGCATGCTAAGTTCCTTTCAAGGTCGAGGCTGGACTGTTTTGTTTTGGGCGCCCTGCGCGTAGACCGGGGTGAACGAGAGCGGGAAGTTCCGGGCGCGAGTGCACGAAGCGGGCGCTAAGTTGGAACGACTTAAGGAAAACCTGTAGACGCGTAATTGTCAAGGAAGATTTCAAGGAATTCAATTTCCGTTGATTGTTTTCCCGGGTCGCCTAGAAATCGCTGAATTCCGCTTTCGAAGGCATAGCCATTGCCCAGCAGTCCTTTCTTCTTGTTCCGTCCCTGCCCCGCGGCCGGAAACCAATGAAAAGTAGTTACTGTCGTATGCATCTTGGGGTATATTGGCTGCTAAGAACGGAACCTGAATCTTTTTGCCATTCTGCTTCTTGCGCCCCAGTTCCGCTTTCACTTGAGCGCAAAGCAATTAAGGAATATGGATCCAGTTTCCGTTATAGCCAGTAAGGCTACTTGGAAGTCCCGGGGTGGGGCTGAACGACAAGGAGAGTAAGATGGCTAATTTCTGCGCGAAATGTGGAGCTGCACTATCCCCTGACCAGCAATCCTGCACGGCATGCGGCGCACCCGTCGCGCCATTCACCCCGGTTTCGTTTCAACCGGTCGCCCCAATGGCCACCGCTCGGCCTGTCGCTCCGCCGCCCAGTTCCGGCACAAGCGCAGTCAAGATCATCCTGATCATTGTGGCCATCTTCGTAGGCCTGGGCATTATCGGCGTAGGCGCATTCGGATTCATGGCCTGGCGGATTGCACGGTCCGTTCACGTCTCAGGGCCCAATGGTGAAGTTTCGGTAAGTACTCCCGGCGGCACCATTACCGCCAACCCCAATGAGCGCTACAGCGCCTCCGATCTGGGCACGGACATCTATCCCGGAGCTCAATCGGCCAAGGGGGGCATGAGGTTAACTTTGCCGACCGGTTCTTCGGTGACCGCTGTGTTTGTCACTCCAGACTCCAAGGACCAGGTGGTGAGTTATTACAAAGATAAGTTTGGAAGCCAGGCTTCTATATTCGATAGTGCGAACAGCGCCATGCTGACTGTCGAAAAGAGCAAGCAGGAAACCGTGATGGTGACGGTTACCCCCAACTCGTCTCAGCATGATGGAAAGACGCAGATCACCATCATTCACACGACAAGCACCAAGGGTTCCTAGGCGCTTGCATTTGCTTACGGCGCAGGCTCCTCCACGGCGCCTTGCGCGGTTATTGCCTTGAAAACCATTTCGAATCGGGTGTTTCTCCATGGATACCCCTGCACCAGTTACGCAAATCGGCAAATACCAGATCCTGGGCATACTGGGCGTTGGCGGCATGGGCGTTGTTTACCGCGGCATGGATAATTCCATGGGCCGCGAGGTGGCGATCAAAACGCTCACCGAAGCGACCGATGAGCTGCGCCAGCGCTTTGAGCTTGAGGCTCGTTCCGGCGTCCTGAATCATCCCAACATCGTCACCGTATATGACTTCGGCGAGCAGGATGGCAATCCTTACATTGTGATGGAGTTTGTTCCCGGGGATTCGCTGGAGAGCCTGCTCCGCGGCGGACGACAATTCACGCTGATCGAAAGGCTGGATATCGTTCGTCAGGTCTGCCTCGCGCTCGGCTATGCCCACCAGAAGGGCGTGATTCATCGCGACATCAAGCCGGCCAACGTGATGGTGCAGCCGGACGGCAATATCAAGATTGTCGACTTTGGCGTCGCCCGCCTCGCAAGCCACTCCGGCCACACCCAGGCCGGCATGGTGATCGGAACCTTTCACTACATTTCGCCGGAGAGGCTGCTGGGCAGGGCCGCGGATGGGCGCGCCGACATCTGGTCCGCGGGCGTCATTCTCTATCTGATCCTGACCGGGCGGCTGCCATTCCCGGGCGACGATCCGGCAACTCTTCATCGGGTCATTCGCGAAGCGCATGAATCTCTTTCCACCGCGCACCCCGGCTATCCACCTGCGATCGAGCACATCGTCGACCGCGCGCTTGCCAAGGATCCCATCGATCGATATGAAACCGCGGAAGAGATGGCTGCCGATCTCGAAGCTGCCAACGACGATCTCAAGCGCGAGCATGTCGGTGAAGCATTAGGCAACGTGAAGCACCTGATCGATCAGGAGAAGTGGACCAGTGTGCGGCCCGTCCTGCTCGATTTGCAGCGCCTCAATCCACAGAACACCGAGGTCAAGAGATTACTTCGCGAAGTCCAGGAAAAGGTTGCGCGCCAGCAGAAAGTGATGCAACTGCAACAACTGCTCGGAGAGGCTGAAGAGGCCGTCCTCTCGCAACGTTATCGTGATGCGCTTGAGTTCTACAATCAGGCCACAGCGCTTGACAAGGGAAACGCCGAGATTCCGCAAAAGATCGAACACGTTCGCGGTTTGAAGGAAAAGGCGGAAAAGGTCGCGCAGCTTCTTGAGCAGGCTCGGGAAGCGCGCGGGCGCAGCGACTTTGGTTCGGCGAACGAGCTGATCGACAAGGCGCTTCAACTCGACGAGCGCAATACCGACCTGCGCAATGAGCGTGCGCGCATTGTTCAGGAAGCGGAGCGGAAGAGCCGCGAGCGCCAGCGCCGCGAGTTCAGCGAAGCCGCGCGCGGCCAGCTTGCGGCACGCCAGTACACCGAGGCGATTAAAAATCTTCGCTCGGCGCTCGAAATTGACCCGACCGACAACGAAACGCAGCAGCTCTACCAGGGCGCGGTGGACCGGCAGGAGGAGCAGCGGCGGCGCAAGATCATCGAGCAGATCGTTGCCGAGATTTCCGAGTCCATTGGAGCTGAAGAATACGACCGCGCTCTGGCTTTGATTCAACGCGCACAGGAACGCCTGCCCGGTGAGACGGCGCTTTTGAAGTTGAAGACCGAAGCTGAAACCAAACAACGCGATCAGGCCGCGAAAAAGCTGCTGGAGCAGACCTCCCTGCATGTGTACGACGTGCTCCACACCAATCCACAGGAGGCGCTCAACGCCGTTCAACAGGCGCTTGCGCAGATCCCGGGGGAACCGGGGCTGCTCGCCCTTCAGGAAAAAGTTGTCGAACAGATCAGGAAGTCCGGCGCCGAGGAGCTCAAATCTCAATCCCTGAAGCGCGCTCAAACGGCCATCGACGAGAAGCAATTCGACCAGGCGATTCACATTCTTGAATCCGCTGCGATTGACTGCGGCGAGATTCCGGAGATTGCGTCTTTACTGACCTATGCGCGCGAGCAGAAGCGCAAGGCCGACTTGAGCCTTTTGGCGGCCAACGCAATCCGTGAGGCGCAGGCGCTGATCGCAGCCGGTAACTTTGAGCCGGCCATCGCCGTTCTCCAGCCAGTTGCCTCGGAGACCGGAGACGCTTCTGTTCAGCAGTTGCTGCGCCAGGCAACCAGCGGCCTGGCGGATCTGACGCGCCGTGTTGATGCAGCATTGAGCCGCGCACAGGCAACGAGCGAGAGCAATCCAGATGAGGCGCTGAAGCTTCTTTCGAGCCAGCCCCAGGATATTCAGAAGCAACCGCGCGTCCGCGAGTTGCGCGCCAGGCTGGAAGCCGGCACGGAGCAGGAACGACAGACGATGGAGGCAATCCGGAACGCCGGCGACGCACTCCAGAATCGCGATCTGCGCAACGGCCTGCAAGGCCTGGAGTCGGTCCGCCAGACCTATGGCGATTCTCCGCGCGTTGCCTCTGCAATTGCCGACTACAAGACACGTCGCGCGCAGATCGCCAATGAGCTGCTCAATGCGGCTTTCGCATCGGCCACAGAAGCGATTCAGCAGGGCAACGGTGAGCGCGCAACAGGCGCGTTGAGCGCAGTTGAAGATGTGGCTGAATTTGCCGACGCAGGGTTGCAGGCAAACCTGAAGAAGCTGAACAAGGAAGCTCAAAAGACGACGCCGAAGAAGCCGGCGCAGCCCCTGGCCGCGCCAGTTTCACAAGCCTCAGCGGGTACGCAGGCCGCAGCGGCTCCGCAGTGGCAGCCGGTTACCGCACCCGTCAAAGCCCCTTCCGCTGCCAAGTCGGGATTCCCATGGGCGGTGGTCATCGTTGTTCTGGTCGTTGTTCTCCTGGCGGGCGCAGGCGCGGGCTACTGGTTCTTCCTGCGGCCGGCAGCAGTGCCGCCGGCAGGCGCGCTCGAACTCAACGCCACGCCGTATGCCGAGGTCGTCGGCGTGACCTCCGAGCAAGGAAAGGCGATCCCGCTCCCTCAAGGAGATCACTGGACCCCGCTGCGTTTGGATGGGATTCCTCCTGGAAAATATGCCGTAACTTTCAAGGCAGCCGACGGCAGCACGCAGAATCAATCGTGCGAAGTCACGCAGACCCCGCAGGTCTGCACCATTGAATTGAAACCCATCGACGACAACACAATCGAGCAAATCGTCGGAGGTACAAAATGACGCCGCGAAAAGCTGTCTTCCTGTTGACCCTGCTCGTTTGCGCCGGTGGAATTGCGGTGGCGCATGCGGACGAGAAGCCGAAGGAGCAAGCGAAGGACTTGGCGGACAAGGCCAAGGGCGAAGGCAATGACCGAGTCAAGCAGGTTCAGGATTTTTGCTCAGCCGCGCAGTTGGATCCAAAAGAAAAGAAGTTCGCCGACTTATGCAGCAGCTATCGTTCAGGCCTGATCCAGGACGACACGGCCATGCTGGCCAGCGCCATCGCGGCTTACAAAAGCAATGACCTCAATCGAGCGGAGTCGCAGGCCAAGCTGGTTTCGAGTTACGACCAGAAGCTTTCCGGTCAGGCCAGGTTTGTGCTGGATTTGGTCCGGAACCAGAGAGTTGTTTATCAAATCCAGGCTGACTGGAAATCGGGCGACCTTGACGCGATTCTTTCGCTGTCGCAAGTGCTGACCAACGCGGATGCAAAAGCGGCGGTGGCCGTCTACGTGAACAATGTCAACACCTACAAGGGCTACATGAACCAGGCGCAAAGCCAGGCGCAAAGCAATCCCGACGAAGCCATCCGGCAACTGACGTTGGCCAAAACTCTCAATCCCAATGGCCCTGGAAATCCAGCAGGAATGATTGCCGATTTGCAGAATGCCATTCACGCAAAAAATACTCCGCCGCCAACGCAAACACCAAAAATGCCGGCCAATTCAGCCGGAGACACCCAAAAGAAAGTTGCGAAACTCCTCAACGATGCGCACGAAGCCGAGAAGCAGGGCAAACAGCAGGACGCGCTCAGCGACTATGCAATGGTGCTCAAGCTTCAACCCGGAAACTCGGAAGCGCAAAGCAGTATGGACAGAATTCAGTTGGCGATTCAGAATGATCCTGCCGCTGCAAAGAACGAACTGAAAACGGCGATCCGCTACTTCTATAATTCTCAATTCGACGACGCGCGACGAGCGTTGATGAACTACCTGGAATCTCCGCAGACCGCGAAGAATCCCGGTGTCGCCGATTTCTACCTGGGAGCCACGCTGATTGAGCGATCGATGCTGCAAACGCCGCGAGCGCAGTGGAAGGGCCCCACTCCCGACGCGCTGACGGCGTTTCAAGAGGCCCGCAAGGCGAACTACCAACCGATGCGCGATTATGTTTCCCCAGCCTTGCTGAAGATATGGGACTCGACAAGTCAGTAATCGCCGCTGAGCTGGAATCCTGCCGTCCAGCAGGTTAGATGCGCTTCCCGGCTTCCTGCTATCGGTGCTTCATGGCGGACTCAGTCCGCTCCAGGCCCTCGCGGGCACGCGCGTTGGTGGACTCGCAGGCCAACACACTGAGAAACCGCCTCCGGGCGCCGGCATAGTCACCCTCCTCCCGGGTTTTCTCTGCCTGATCGAGCATTTTGGGAATCATGCTCGAATCGAGATCGCACCCGGCAGGCTTTGTCTTTGGCGAAGTCTCGTGAGTTTTTCCCACTTCGGAAGAGGCTCCCCTGCCGGGTGCGGTCTCATCCTGCTTCCGACTCGTCCGAGCCGCTTTGTTGGTATTTTTGGGCGCCGCCGGAGCTGCGACCACTGGAAGCGGCGCCGGATTGGACGGCGGGCTCTGCTGTTGCGGAACCGCGGGCACTGAAGCGAGGGCCGTCGAAGCGCTCTGCTGAACTGCAATCGGCGCCGGGTTTGCCTGCTTCTTGTTAGAAAAAACGACAGCCACCGCAACCACCAGCACAACCACAACCGCGCACGCCGCACCAATCAGAAGACGCATCATGGCTCGCTGGCCTATGGCCGAATCCGCTGTGCTGCCTTCGACAATCTCCTGACCCCGCGCTCGCGTGGAAGCTTCGGCTGCGATGGCGCCTGCCGCGAAGCCTGCCGGGGAGACGGTTTGTCCCGGCGCGGATGCTGGTGCCAGGCTCTCCAAACCATTCTGTTTGATGAATTCTGAAAGCATCTCCTCATCTGAGGAGCGGTTCGTCTTTTCCCCAGGGTTGTTCCACAGAAGCTCACACAGAACGGCCCCGGTCACGGACCGCAGGGGCAGACCTGGCAGATCCTTCAGGATCTCGGCAGCCTTTGTGCTGAGAAGAATTTGCCCCCGTGCAGCCTGCGAAACCGTAAGCAGAACTGCGTGATCTGCTTCCGATATCTCCACCCCTTGGCCAGCCGGATGATCCGTGCAATGAAGCAGAATTGCGGCAGCCGTTCCTGAAAATGGGTCCGCCTCCGAGAGTCCCTGAAGAGCCCATTGCAGGCGCCGCGCAGCCAGGATTGCTGGTTGAATTCCCGTGAACCCGACGACCATAAACCCGCTGCGGGGTGCAAATACGATCCCTTGAGAAGACGAAATCAGGTCCAGGGCAAGACAGACCGCTGGATCGTTCTTTTCCCAGAGAAATTCGTCTGTCTCGTCAGGATCTTGGGGCCTCCACAGCCGAATCGACAGAACAGCCCGAACCGACGGTTCGGGCTCCCCGGCCGATGGCAGTGATGCAGTCGCGGACTGATCGGATTGTCGAGTTTGCTGGACTGCGGCCATTTTGATTGTGACGCAACTTTCCTGTCTCCGGCTCGCCGGTGAGCAAAATCCATTGCACCTCTATGGAGGAGATGGTAGCTTATCAGACGAAGCTAATGCTCGAAAAAATTGGATCGGTGCTTCCCGGTGCGATCACCGGATCAAACTGGCGGCACTTTCGCGCATAGCGCAGACAGTCATTTTTCCTGTAGTCATTTGAATGCCAAGTGGGATCGAACTACCGGTTTGAATAGTGCCTTGGGGATGGTATGACATTGTACGTTGTTATACGTGAAGTAAGTCGATTGCCGGGTTTTCTGCTCAAGTCGGTTGCCCTGTTAGTCCTTGGACTGGGCTGGTGTGCGCAAACTGCCTTGGCCAAACTGCCTTCCCTGATGGCAATTGAACTCTATGATGGACCGGCCGGCGCCGCCTATGTGCAACTTGGGGACGTGCTGATCAACGGCAAGGCAGAACTGCGCGATTGCACTCCCTTTCAAAACGAGCCCGTCGACAAGACGATATACGGCAAGATGCAAAAGGTCATACTGGCTTCAAGCGCGGTTCTGGAGCGCGATAAAGACGGCATTCTCCACTACTCCGAGGGGGATAAGACGCTGTGTGTGGTGCCGGACAACGTGAAATTTGACCACGGCGGAACCTATACCCTCTCAGAACTTGTGGATCGAGGCCCGCTCGGCGGAACCTTAATCGTTCCCTCCAGCGATGCGCCCTCTGGTGTACCACCCCTGGCAAAGGGCGTGAAGCTGGTGTTTGTTCTGGCCCCCGACCAGGAGTTTGCCGAGTTTTTGCGCGCACAAAGGGCCGCGGACGCCGCCGGCTGGGTGAAGTACATTTCCCTGTATCCGGCTTCATCGCATATCGTTCTGGCAAACCTCGCTCTGGCATCGCTCTATGTGGAGGCCAGCCAGGCGTCCCTTGGCGCCTTCCAGAGATCCGCGGCAAGTGAATCGCCATCCTATAAGGATTTGAAGGATGCCAAGGACTACGCAGATAAGGCGAGGGCCACGAACGCCGACCTGCCGCCGATAGCGGAGGTTCTGGGGAAAATTCGCGCAAATCTTACCGATATCGCAGCGCAGGGACGCAAAGAGCTGGACGCCTATCAGGTTGCCCTTAGGGGCCGTACTCCGGGGTATATCCACCTGCAGAATGCAAAGAAGCTGAGCGACGCCATCAACGGAATCGACTCCGCACTTGCCGTCGGCCAGAACCTGCTTAACGATGTAATGATGGCCTCCAATGCTCTCGACAGCGCTCTGCGGTCGGCCGAATCCGCGGTGGTGGCCAAGCAAATGGACCAGGCGATGGAATTCATCGCTCCGTCGCGGGCATTCGCAGACGAAATCCCGCGCCTTGAGGCGGTCATCGATGCAGCTTACGGCTATGATCTGCAAACGGGAAAGCAGTTTGGCGATGCAGGCGATTGGCAAAAGGCCATCAAACAATATGAGAAGGCCGTAAAAGCGAAAGACACCCCGGATGTACAGGGTTTTCTCAAGGAAGCTCACCGCCAACTGGTGATCGCCCAGGACAAGGCCGCGGCCGCGAAAGCGCTGGAGATCAGCAAGACTTACGAGCAGCAGAACGATATGATCGATGCTCTTGAAACGCTTTACTTCCTGACTCCTGCCCAGCAGGCGCTGGTCGCCGACGATTTGGAGAGGCTGAAGGACCCCTATGTCCAGAGCGCAGTGAAGGCGGAGAAGGAGCTGCAAAAGGCCAACAGTCCCATCCGCGGCCTGTCCGACGAAATCGGAATTGAGAAGGCATACACCTACCTTGAGCGGGCCTACGACTTAAGCAAAGTCGACTCCTACCAGGACACTTTGGATATCCTTGGGGACGACCTGAGCAATTACTTCGTCGAAAAGGCCAGGGCCTACCTTACCAAGCCTTCCGGATCCGGCACCGAACTGGGCTGGACCTACCTTCAGGAAGCCCTGCATTACAAGCGTTCCAATCAGGCGGCGCACGAACTGATGACGGCCAACACTGCGGCCCATGCAATGCACTCGAAGATATCGATTCGTGTTCAGTTCCTTGACCAGACCTCGCAGCGGAGCGTCGGCTTCAGCCACCAGCTTGAGGACGCAGTGATCGGGGCGCTTGAAGGTCCAACATTTACCGCGGTCCGATTTGGGGAAACGAAAGGGGAAGTGGATCCTGATTTTCAACTGGCCGGCGTTGTGCTGGAACATCAGATTACACAGACTTTCAAATCTGAGCCACGGGACTCGAGTTATCGAGTTGCAACACGGGAGGAGCCGAGCCCCGAATGGGTAAAAGCCGATAACGCCCTGGAGGCGGCTAAGCGGCAACTTACCACCGATCAATCCGAGTTAGGCGGTGCGGAAGCGAAGGGCAAGAAACACGATGTCAAGCAGATGGCTGCCAAGATAGCCGCCGACAATAGTGCAATTGAGGCGGCACAGGCAGTGGCAGATGGACTGCCAAAAACCCATACGGTCGATGTGACCCGGTCGTACCAATACATCCAAAAGACCGCCCACATCAAGAACACCATCAAGCTGCAGTTTCGCATTGGCGACATTCTGAGCGGGCGGATGGGAGATCCAATCTCGGTTGAAAAAGACGATCCCAAGGATTTCGTCACTCTGCAGGATGTGAAGGCAGACGACCTGAACAATATAAAGCGAGATGAGACGGCTCCAGACCAGACCGAGTTGCAGACGGCTCTGGAGAACGACGTTCGCAACGATCTGGTTCAGAAGGTTCTGTTGCAAGTGCAGGAACTACCCCACCAGATCTACGAAGTGGGCAAGTCGCGGGAACAGGAAGAGAACGACGACGGCGCGGGCGAATACTACCTGCGGTTTCTGAGCTGCACCACAGAGAATGGCACCGCCGAGCGTGAACATGCCAAGGTGTTTCTTGCGCAGAAATTCAATATGCACGTGGTTGGAGGCGTCGCGCCGCAGTGATTTGGACGGCAGCAGTGCTTTTTTGAAGATTGGACGGACACGCGAGAGGCGGAAAAAAGGTGGATTCTCCCGGAAACAACCCCACAGGAGCATTCGAACAGATCGGAAAGTATGACATTGTGGGTGTGCTTGGACACGGGGGGATGGGTGTGGTGTACCGCGGCATCGATAGGCGCCTGGGCCGCGAGGTAGCGATCAAGACGCTCACTGAGGGCATCAGGGGTGACTCCGAGATGCTGGCGCGTTTTTACGAGGAGGGTCGAAAGACGGCCAGCTTCAAGCATCCGAACATCGTGACCATTTTCGAGCTTGGAGATCACAACGGAGTTCCATTCATCGTGATGGAACTGGTCGACGGCAGTCCTTTGGACAAGCTCATTGGCTCCGGTGAACAACTGCCGATCGTCGATCGCCTCAGGATTGTCGAGGAATTGTGTTCCGCGCTCGCATATGCTCATCGAAGCAATGTCATCCACCGCGACGTGAAGCCCGCGAACATTTATGTCCAGCCGGATGGAAGAGTGAAGCTGTTGGATTTCGGCATTGCGCGGCTGGAAGACAAGAAGAACCAGGATCTCAGCATCACCCGTCCCGGCCGCATTATCGGCACACTTCCTTATATGGCGCCTGAGCGGCTCCGCGATAAGCCATTGGATCGCCGTTCGGACATCTTTGCCGCCGGAGTAGTTCTGTATCAGCTGTTAGCCGGCGAACTCCCGTTTTCCGGCGAGGAGCTCGAACTGATGCAGAGGATACTGAACGACCCACATCCTCCGTTGAGCGCCAAGTGCAAAGGCATTCCTCCGGGCCTGGAAGCGATTGTCGACAAGGCTTTGGCAAAGTCTCCTGACGATCGTTACCCGTCAGCCGACGAAATGGAGGCGGACCTGACCACGGCGATCGCGGAGATCCGGCAGGATCAGGCGCGGGAAATGTTGCCGGAGGCAAAGCGGTTGTTCGAGGCGCAGGACCTGCTTCGCGCTCGCGAAGTGCTGCAGCAGCTGTTGAAGATCCAAACCAGGCATACCGAGGCCCGCGAGCTATTGACTGAGATTCAAAGGCAACTTGGCCTGCGCATGCGCGCGGAGCGAATTCAGCTGATCCGTCAGCAGGCTGAGGGTTTGCTCGCCAGCAAGGAATTCGACCGCAGCCTTGCCCTTCTCGAGGAGGGGCTCGAGTTGGATAGCGAAAGCGTCGAATTGGCAAAGCTGCGCCAACGGGTTGAGAAAGAGAAACAAAAGCAGGAGCGCATCCGCGGTTTTTTGCGCCAGGCCGATTCCGCGCGGCGCGAAGGTGACTATCCAGCGGCGATTGCAGCCGTCCGGAAAGCGCTGAAGGTCGACAAGCTCAACTCAAAGGGCATGATGCTCGTCGACCTTCTGACCAAGGAAGCGGAAAAGGCGGAAAAGCAGGCAGAGGCGAGGGCGCTGCTGCAATCCGCTCGCGGCGAACTCAACTCCGGACGCTACCAGGATGCGCTTGCCATCCTGCGCAAGGCAGAACTCCTTGAACCAACCAATCCGGAGCTGCAGCTTCTTCTTGGAGATGCCAATTCCGGGCTTGATCAAATCAGGCGGAAAGAACTGGTCGCGCAGCTTGAAGGGGAAGCCATCTCGGCATCCAGCTTCGAAGAGATCCAGCGCGTCCAGCGATCGGTTCAGGAAGCCATGATTCAAATGCCTTCGGAGTCGGCGCTGATCCGGCTCAATGCACAGCTCGATCGGGAGATCAGGAATCAGGAGAATCGCCGATTTGTGGAAGACACGGTTCAGGCGTGCCGCGATCTCCGTCCCCGCGAGGCGTTGGAGCGGGTTCAGTCGGCGCGGCAACGGTTCCCGGAGGAAGAGCGCCTGCTGACGTTGGAAAAGCTGTTGACCGAACGGATCAGCAAGCAGACCGTGGAAGAGCGCCGGGACGAGTACCTGTCCCAGGCCCGTGAGGCCATCAAAAGCGACCGGGATGCGGATGCCGTTCACATTTTGGAGTTTTGCCGGCGGGAAGGTATTGCCACAGACGAAATTGATTCTTTGCTGGATTTTGCCCGTCAGGAAGAGGGAGAGCATCGGCGTCAAAACATCTTGCGGAGCCGAATTGAGCAGGCTCATGCGCTGATTGGAGATTCGGCATTTGACGAAGCGATCACGTTTCTTGAGGATCCACTTCAGCAGAATGACGACGCCGCATTGCGCTTGCTTCTCGAACAGGCTATCGCGCGCCGAGAGGCGCTCCGGATTCAGGTCGAGGCCGGATTGACCTCCGCGGCGATATTGGCGCTGGCTGGAAAGCGCACGGATGCCATTCAGTTCCTACAGGCGCAGCCGGTTGTCATCCGGAGATCGCTGCGAGTGCAGGCCGCGGAATCCGCACTCAGGGAAGAACAACAGCAGGCGATCTTCCGGACCGTTGGAAGGGCCTATGCCGTCCTTGAGACTGACCTTCGCGCAGGCGAACAGACGATGCAGCGCGTGGGCGCAGCTTTCGGCGATTCTTCCTTTGCCAAGCCAATCACAGAGTTTTTCCGCGCAAGGATGCGGGACATTGCGGATCGCAGCCTTGCAGATCTCATTGGCAAGTGCAAAATCGCGCTTCGCAATCACGATAAGTCTGGGCTTCGCGACTTGGCCGAACAAGTCTCGGCGAACATCGACTTTGCCGGTCCGGAGACGAAGTCCAGATGCCAGGCCATTCTGAATCAGGCAACAAAATCGGGAGCACTCACTCGATTGCGCAAGTAACTATACCCCGGCTGCGTTAGTGAGAGTACCCCCGGCAGAGCCGGGGGCTTCCTTTTGTGAGCCGCTCGAAGCGGCTTGAGCGGGGTCGCTAACGCGGCCCCGATTGAGTTGGGCCACCTTATCGGTGGCAGGTTATTTCCACATGTTCAGTTGGTCCATCCGTTTGTCTTCCTGCTCCTGGTTGCGGATGTAGTCCCGAATGGTCGCTTCGTCGCGGCCCACCGTGGATACGAAATATCCGCGCGCCCAGAAACTCTGCCCCGCGTAATTTTGCTTCCGCTCCCCATATACCCGAGCAAGGTGAATTGCGCTCTTGCCCTTGATGAACCCAACCACCGACGACACGGAATATTTCGGCGGGATCGAGATCATCATGTGAACATGGTCGGCGAGAAGATGCCCTTCCTCAATCCGGCACTCCCTCTGCTCGGCCAGCTTGCGGAACACCTCGCCTAGAGCATTTCTCCTATTGC
>PLPU01000321.1:1712-5021 GCA_003159975.1 Acidobacteriaceae bacterium | reverse complement strand
GCATTGAGCAGCATCACCACAAAGGTGAACAGCACCATGATGGCGCCGGCGTAAACGATCACCTGCGCGGCGGCCAGAAACTCCGCGCCGAGCAGAAGATAAAGCACCGCCAGCGAGGTCATCACCACAATCAGTGAGAGGGCACTGTTGATGGGATGGCTCTGGAGCAGGAGGTTAATGGCCCCAGCCAGGCAGAATCCGGCAAATACGACAAACAGGATCAGGTGCATTGTTCCCTAACGTGCCAACTGTGGCCGGCGAAAGATTACCGGCCGGTTGAGGGAAAGGCTTTGGAGTAAACAGCTCAGGCTCCAGGAAATCCTTCCCGATTTTAAATCATCGATACGCAAGCCAGAGGCTTGTTCCCACAATGTTTAGAATGGCCAGCGGCATAAGGACACGCCATCCGAAGTTCATCAGTTGGTCGTAGCGGAAGCGGGGCAGCGTTCCCCGCACCCAGACGAAGAGAAACAGAAAACTGAAGACCTTGAGGACAAACCAGAAGATCGACGAAAACGCAATCACAAACTGGTTTTGAAAGGGTCTGAGCAGGTGGCCAAAGGGGCTGGTCCATCCGCCGAGAAAGAGCAGAGTGGCCACGCAGCCCACGGTGATCATGTTGGCGTACTCGGCCATGAAGAACATGGCGAACTTCATCGAGCTGTACTCGGTGTGATACCCGGCGGTGAGCTCGCTCTCCGCTTCAGGCAGGTCGAAGGGAGAGCGATTGGTCTCCGCGTAGGCCGCCATCAGGTAGATGAAGAAGGCGAAGAACTGGCATCCGCCGAAGATGTTCCACGAGGCCATACCGTGCGTTGCCTGGCTCTCAACGATCTTCCGCAGGTTCAGCGATCCGGCCCGCATGACTACGCCGACGAGAGACAGGCCGAGCGCCAACTCATAACTGATCAATTGGGCAGAGGAACGAAGCGAGCCGAGCAGAGAGTATTTGTTATTCGAAGACCAACCGGCGAGCGCGATGCCGTACACACCAATCGAGGTGATGCCGAGGATGACCAGCAGGCCGATGTTGACGTCAGCGATCTCAAATAGATGCATGCCGGCGGGGCCGACGTTGGGATCGCCGAAGGGGACGACGCCGATGGAAATGAGTGCGCAACCCAGCGCAATGACTGGCGCAATCAGATAGAGTGGCCGGTAAACGCCGGTGGGGATCAGATCCTCTTTGATAAACAGCTTGGCGCCGTCGACCAGCGGCTGCAGCAGGCCGAACGGGCCCACGCGGCTGGGACCCCAGCGGTTCTGGATGCGACCCACCAGCTTCCGCTCAAGCAGCACGGTGTAGGCGACGCCCATCAGCATCACCACCGTCACCACGGCCACTTTGAGCAGGCTCCACAGGAAAAACGCGAGAATCGTCACTTGCCTCAGCCTCTTCTGCGTGTTGCATTCGTACAGGTCTTCATTATGCCGCTAGTCCGCAGCGGACTCTGCGAGTTCGTGCGCCTGGTGTTGTTCGAGTTCGTTGAGTGCGGGGCTGTAACGGCCCAGCGTTGAGGAGGTGAACAGCGTGTCGTGCGCGGGAACGATGGTGTCGGATCCAGTCGCGGCTATTGCCGAGACAGGCACGAAACCCGGCTCTGTGCGCACGTCGTTGCCACCGAAAAGATTGAGCCGGTCGAGTGTGTAACCGGGAACCAGCCGTTCGATTTCGTCGAGCACGGCGAGTGGATCGAAAGGGCTGAGCTTCGGTTCAAGGTTGTTGGCTGCGAGCCAGACGGAGTGACGATCTGCCTCGCCGGAATGCGCGCCACGCGACTGGCCCAGGTCGGCGGTCACGCTGCCTTTGCCGAAGGGAACCAGCATCTTGACATCGACTCCCATGCCGCCTGCGAGACGCACGAGGATTTCGAAGTCGGGCTTGACACCGGCGTGATCGGCTGCTTTCTTCACCAGTTGCACATCGCCAAAGGTGTTGGTGACAGTGCCGGATTTTTCGTAAAGACTGGCGGCCGGGAAAACAACGTTGGCGAGGGCAGCGGTTTCAGTGAGGAAGATATCTTGCACCACGACGAAGGTGTTCTTCAAAGCTGCTGGATTGACGGAGAGACTATGCACGGGGTTGGAGCCGACCACAAGCAAAGCACCGAGTTCGCCTTTGCCGGCTGCGTCGAAGATTTGCGGCAGGCTCTTGCCCGGCGTTGCAGGCAGGCCCGCGTATTCCGCGAATGCGCCCGGAGCGGTGACCGGCACATAGCCGGGCAGCAGGTCAGGGAAGAGGCCCATGTCGGCCGCACCGCGCGAGTTGGCGTGGTCGCCGAGATACGCGAAGCGAACGTTGGCGCGTTTCAGGCCCCAGGCCGTGAGAGATTCAATTGCCTCGCCGCGATATTCCTGGCCGAAGATTACGACGAGCGATTCCTCTGCTGCTACCGCCTTGGTGAAGTCGGAGTCGGCGGATTCGAGAAGTGCTGCGAGCGTGTCGTAGGAGTCGAGGTGCAGCGTAGCTTTGGCCTGGCGCTCAAGTTTGATTTTCTTTGTATTCGCGAGGTAAAGCCGCGCTCGGTTCAGGCGGACGTTGGTGCGAAGCTCCCAGGCCAGCAGCGGATGTTCTTCTGTTGGATCGCCGCCGATGAGGAGGATTGCCGGAGCCGCGGCGATGTCGCGCAGGCTGGCCGTCTTTTCTTTGTGACCTGCCAGGGCGCGCGCGAAGGACGCATAGTCCGTGGTGCGCTCGTGGTCGATGTTGTTGGTCCGAAGAACCGTCCTAGCGAATTTCTGAAGCAGGTAGTTCTCTTCGTTGGTGGTCTGATTGGAGCCAATGACGGCGATGGATGAGCCGCCCTTGGCTTCGAGAGCCTTCTTGAATCCGGCGGCTGCGGTACGGAACGCGTGTTCCCACGTGGCCGGTTCCAACTTGCCGGCGGCATTGCGCACCAGCGGCTTTGAAAGGCGGTCGGGGCTTTCGACAAAATCGAAACCGAAGCGGCCCTTGGCGCAGAGGAAATCGCCATTGATGCCGCTCTTGTCGCGATTGTCGGCGCGGATAATTTCGGAACCGTCGTTGGCCTGGCGCACGCCGAGCGTGACCTTGCAACCGTCCGCGCAATGCGTGCAGACGGTCGAAACGTGGTTCATCTCCCAGGGCCGCGTCTTGTAGCGATAACTGCCGCTGGTGAGCGCGCCCACCGGGCACACGTCGATGCACATGCCGCATTGCTCGCAGTCGAGCTGGCCGGTCTGGCCGTCTGCTGATATAGAGTTGGGGGCGATGACAGAGCTAGCGCCGCGATTCTGCACGCCCAGCGCCCATACATCCATGCCTTCGCCGCACATGCGGATGCAGCG
>PLPU01000321.1:0-1701 GCA_003159975.1 Acidobacteriaceae bacterium | reverse complement strand
GGGCAGTCGAGCGGATGATTGCCGAGGAGTAACTCGATGGTGGCTTTGCGCGCCTGGGCGATTTCAGCCGATTCGGTGATGAAGACCTGTCCCTCGGCAACTGTGGTGGTGCAGGCGGTTTGCAGCTTCGGCACTTTTTCCTGGCGGACGACGCACATGCGGCAGGCTGCCTGGAGGCTGAGGCCGGGATAGTAACAAAACGCGGGAATTTCGATGCCGGCTTTGCGGCAGGCATCAATCAGCAGCGTCCCCGCGGGGGCCGTCAGCTTCTTTCCATCGACTGTAAAGGTTACGTCTGCCATTTTTCTCTCGTTTGCTCTCTGCTCGTTCCGATCAAGCCACTCACCATTCTAAGCGGTCAAAGGGTGAACTTCCGGAACCTCAATTTCCAACCGTTCTACGACATAATGGTCAACTGACTCGTCTGCAATTTCCCCAAAATCAAAACTAGTCGTTATAGGCTGAGGAAGCACTTCTCCATCTTCGGCCATCGATGCAAGCTGTACTTCCAGAACTTCTTTCATTCTCCGGCGCAACACGCCCAACGTTTTTGCGAGGGAACCACAACCAGGAATGTCGGGAGCAAAGCCTCCGTAGTTTCGTTCTCCGTGTTCGTAAATCACTAGAAATCGCTGTTTCATCAGTCCCCTTCAACCGTGTAGAGTCGGCTAACGAAGTTCTTGAGAAAATCTCGACGACTCTCCGCATCTCCGGGCGAAAGATTGAATTGATACCCGCCATAAAACGAATTGAAATTCGGAACAATTCCGGCATCTTGACACAGTTTGTCGAGCGCGGGGTCGGATTTCAGAGTCACCCATATCTTAAGTTGTTTCTTCTGAGGAATTAGGTAAACACAGGTCCTACCCTTTCCTTGGAGCTTTATCGTGAGGTAGCTCTTTGTATACTTAAGCTCGGACTCTGGATCCAATTCCTTTGTGATGGCCAGAATCTGATCCGCTATAGCCATCGTCGAGGCCGCGGACCATTTTATCCAGTCCTCGCGGGTTGTAGCTTGGCTATCCTCATCCGTTTCCATACTCTTTCGCTCATAATCAAGAATCTTCGTAAAGATGACGCCGTATTGATCGCCCAGTTTGAGGGCCGTGAGCTTTAGGGCAATAATTGGAATCGACTGATTGAAGAGGCTGATTACGTTAAAAAACCGGCTAGTGATCTCTTCGGCGACAATGACTGCCGTATGACGTATGTTTGGATAGCGCCGTCGTTCTATGTCCCAATATTCAATGGTACGAATGATATGGCTTTCATCAGTCTTTCCGAGTTGAACTTCGACCTCATACCAAGCGGTGCCGTCTGCATCTCTAAGAAGCAAGTCGAGTCTGCCGGATGAGGGTTGAACGCGTTCCTTATCACGAAGAACGAGGGGACCGAGTGTAAGGACGGAAGGATCTGCTGCGATCAAATCCTGAATGAGTCGTTCGCTGCCGTTCGGCAATTCGGTTACCCAAACAGTTTGCACCTTCTCGATTCCAGACACTTGACCCTCCACTCTTAAATCACGGCCAGTTCAACATGTTTAGCGAACGGGCAGGGCTTCCCGTTCAGGTGGTCTTCAAATTCCTTGCGAAACTTCTTCACAAATCCCAGCGTGGGCATAGCCGCTGCATCGCCCAGCGGGCAGAAGGTCCGGCCCATCATGTTTTCAGCCAGGTACTGAATGTTGTCGATGTCCTTGGC
>PLPU01000468.1:0-4093 GCA_003159975.1 Acidobacteriaceae bacterium | reverse complement strand
GCCTGCGCCTCGGTCTGCCGCTCCCACGCTGGCCCCAGCTCCGGAACCTGCGTCACCACCGCCGTATCCTTCAGCGAATCGGCCAGTTGGCTCCGCTCCGCCAGTGCGCGAAAGCTATGAAAATCCTCGCCGGGAGCGGCCATGTACTGCGCCCCAACGGCAAAGTAAGCGTCCGTCGGCGTATTCTGCCGGACCCACGCAAAAGCCTGCAGCCATTGATTCGCCGACACCCGCCCCGGCAGCTCCAGATGCTCGCTGGCGCTGAAAACCTGCCGCTGCGCCGCAAACATGCTCACATTCGCCACCAGCAGAAACAGTGCCCACCGCCAGACGCTGGCTTTCAGCAAGTATTTGCCCAGCAAACAACCGCCAATCAGCACCATGAAGAAGTAAATAAGGTGAAGAAAGCGCATAGGCTGCAGCGGAGTCAGCCGGATCAGTGCCGGCGTCTCAAGCATGATCACCGCAACCACGAGCTGAAAGACCCCGTAGACAAGAACGGCCAGTGCAAACCGCGCCAGTTTGGTTTCGCCCCGCTTGCGCGCCATTCGCCACAGCAGCCAGAACAGCACCAGCGGCGCGAGCGCGCCTAGCCACTCATACCACGCCCATTGGCTCAACTGGAAGTAGCTCTTTGCCGCAACCGCCTTGCGCCATATCGGGTTAGGCGGATCGAACATCCAGGCCAGCGGCGCAGCCAGCGCCACCGCCGTCCCTTGCCTCACCTTGAGTGCGCTGCGTCCGCCCCGCAATGCCCGCACCCATGCGCGCACCGGCTCCAGCATCGCCATGCTCAGGATGAAGCAGAACGAGATCCCCAGCGCCGCCATGATCGGGTGCAGCGCAAACGACACCAGCAGCAGCGGCACAGCCTGCCAGTACCGGCCCGCCATGATCCGCGTCACCGCAATCAGAATCAGAGCGGTCGCAAGGCCCCTGGGATGCAGATACTGGTCCACCAGGCTCAGCGCCGTCCCCGCCACNNTGCCGCGCGATGCTCAGGCAAGCCCATAAAATGAAGACCACCGAGAGCAGTTGCCAAACAAGGCCGGCCCAGGCGACGGAAATCCCCGTAGCCTTTACGAAATGCCCCATCCACCCGTCAAATTGAGTGGCCTGGAGCTGAAGCCGGAAGAAATCCGAGTCGTGCGGATAGAGCGCCGGCTGCAAGTTGGCCTTGACCGCAGTAAGATAAACGCTGTCGTCCTCGACTCCGGGGTGGTAGCCCATCACCGCGAAACCCACCACGGTAAAGACCAGAATCAGCAGCAAGTCGACCAGGGAATTGTTTCGCTTCAACCGTGGGAGCTCCGTATAATTACCTTCAGATTGAACGCTATCGCAGTGATAAAACGATCCTACATGTACGAAGAGGGAGGGGCAACGATGATCGCCCCGGCGGAGTGCGAGCAAGGGTCGGCCCATGAGAAACTGGCGCTCGTCATCCCCACACTCTCTGAGGCCGAAAACATCGGTGGCCTGCTCCGGCACGTCCGCTCCGTCCTTGACCCGCTTGATATTCCCTACGAGATTCTTGTCGTAGACGACGAAAGCCCAGACAATACGGCTGAAATCGTCTCCGCCATTGCGCTTGAAGACCCCCGCGTCCGCCTCCTCGTCCGCAAAGGCGAGCGTGGATTGTCCGGAGCCGTTCTCTATGGCTGGAAGAACACCGACGCCACCATCCTCGGAGTGATGGACGCCGATCTCCAACACCCCCCTGAGCTTCTCCCGCAGCTCCTCGCCGCTATCGATTCCGGCCGCGATCTGGCAATCGGCAGCCGCTACACTCATGGCGGCGCGCTCGGCGAATGGAGCCGCTCCCGGAAGTTCTTCTCCGCCGCTGCGGTCTGGGTCACCTGGCCCATCCAGCGCGCGCATATCCACGCTGAAGATCCCATGTCCGGCTACTTCATGGTGCGCCGCCGTTGCCTCGATCATCTGGTCTTCCAGCCCACGGGCTTCAAGCTCCTGCTTGAAATCCTGGTGCGCGGCCACATTCAATCGGTGGAAGAAGTCCCGTTTGTCTTCGGTCAGCGCTACCGCGGCGCAAGCAAAGCCAACTTCAAAGTAGCCTGGGATTACGCGTTGCTTCTGCTCAGGCTCTACGCCGGCAAACTAGGCCTCACCAAACGCTAAATTGCCGGCAGAATCCACCGCAGCACCAGAAATGCCGCCACGCCCGCAAAGAACACCAGCGCCATCCGAATCCCCGGCTCGCGGTTCACCTCCGGCACCAGGTCGGTCGCCGCCACATACAGCGCCACGCCAGCTGAAATCGGCAGCCCATACGGCAGCAGGCTTGGCGCCAGCTCAATCACCAGAACGCCCGCCAGGGTAGCCGCCGCCAGCGCCACTGCCGAGTAAAACGCCATCGTCCGGCTGCGTCCGCTGGCCAGCATCACACTCGCCATGGTGAACCCCTCCGGCGCCTTGTGCAGCAGGATCGCCAGAAAAATCAACCACCCCAGCCAATTCGAAACCACGAAGCCCGAGCCAATCGCCACGCCGTCAAATAGCGCATGAACGCTCAACCCCGCCATCACCGCGTTGCCCGTGCGGTGTGAAACAAACTCGCCATGGTGCGTCTCTTCGCCAAAGTGAAAGTGGGAGCTGATGGTGTGTTCCAGCAGGTGCACCACGCAATAGCCCGCCATGATCAGAACCGGCCCTAGCGTCGGATTCAGCTTGAGGCTCTCCGGCGCCATCTCGATCAGCGCCGTAGCCATCAGGAATCCCGCGCCCAGAGCCACAAAGTACCGCAGGTAGCGCTCCACGCCCTTAGCGCGCACCAGTACCAGCCCGCCTGCCACGTCGGCCAGCGCGGCGATCGCGCCGAGCAATATTGAAATCTTCAGCAAGCTTGATTACCCCGATACAGCGCTGCCTTGGATGTGCACGACAACCCCTAATCCCTAATCCCTATTCCCTAACTTCACCCGCTGTGCCGTATGTGCATCACATCTCCGTCCTGCACCACGTATTCCTTGCCTTCCAGCCGCAGCGTGCCCTTGGCTCTCGCCGCCGCCTCTGACCCTGCCGCCAGCAGCGCATCCCAGCGTATCGTCTCCGCTCGAATGAAGTGATGTTCCAGGTCCGTGTGAATCGCCCCCGCGCCCTGCGGCGCCTTCGACCCCAGCGGAATCGTCCACGCCCGGCACTCGTCCTCGCCCGCGGTGAAGAAGCTGATCAGCCCCTGCAGCTCATAGCTCTTGCGAATCAGCCGCACCAGCCCGCTCTCGTGCAGCCCGTAGCTGCCCAGGAACTCCGCCGCCTCTTCGTCGTCCATCTCCGCCAGCTCCGCCTCCACCTTGCCGCAGATCGCCGTTGCCCAGGCGTTCAGCCGCCCAGCCACTTCGTCCAGCTTGAACTTACTGACCGCCGCTTCAAGATCGTCACCCAGTGTGGCGCTTTCGCCAATGTTGAGCACATACAGGATCGGCTTTTGCGAAAGAAACATGAAGCCTTTGATGAGCTTCTTCTCCTCGTTCGTCATCTCCAGTTCGCGCAGCGGCTGTTCTTTCTCAAGCGCATCTTTCGACCTTAGCAGCAGCGCCTGTTCCCGTTCCAGTTCGCTGGTCCGGCCCTTTTTCAGGTCCTTCTCCAGCCGCTCCAGACGCTTTTCCACCTGCGTCAGATCGCTGATCATCAGGTCGAACTCGACGTTTTTGATGTCGCGCAGCGGGTCGATCGGCCCCACGTGCGGAATGGAGTCTTCCTCAAACGCGCGCAGCACGTGAATCAGCGCATCCACATTGCGCAGGCTGGTCAGGAACGTCGTTTCCTTCAGCGCCTCCTGTCCAATTGCCGCCACGTCGACAAACTCAACCGAAGCGTAGGTAGTCTTCTTCGGCGAGTAGAGCGCCGACAGCTTGTCCAGCCGCTCGTCCGGAACCCTTGCCACGCCGATGTGCTCCTCGCGCGGATTCGAGTAGCCTTTCTCTTCCAGCTTGGCTTTGGTCAGAATCTTGAACAACGATGTCTTGCCCACCTGCGGCAGGCCGATAATCCCAGTCTTCATGCACTTCCCGTTGAAGCCCCTGCACGATGAAATACGCGCTTCCGAGCCTCTTCGATGATACAGGAACGGGGA
>PLPU01000359.1:8140-10056 GCA_003159975.1 Acidobacteriaceae bacterium | reverse complement strand
GTGAACGCGGACTGGACAACCACGTTCGACATGCTTGTGGGCCGCTGGCTGAGCGGTCTATTCCTGCTGTTGCTCGCAGCCGTCTATTGGCTGGAGCGAAAACCGAAGCGCGCTCGGTTATGATGAGTCGCAAGTCCATCCATGAGCAAGACATCGAGTTTCATCGAGTGGCGCAAGCGCCTGGCCGGACCGGCAATCATCCTGCTGGCCGCGGGCATCGCTGTTGCACCGCTGCTTAAGCGTGGCCCTTCCTGTGGATCCGACCTGTTCTTCCACCTTGCATCGTGGCTCCAAGCCCAGAACAGCATGTTGCTGGGCATCCCATATCCCCATTGGGCCCCTGGGTCGAACTTCGGCGCCGGGGAGCCTCGATTCGTGTTCTATCCTCCGCTCACATGGATGACGGGCGCTGCCCTGGGACTTGTTCTTCCCTGGGGGCTGGTGGGATCTGTCTTCGGCTTTCTGCTGCTTGCTGCCACTGGGTTCGCCAACCGGGCACTGGCGCGTGAGGTTCTTGAAGATGGTCCGGCGACCCTTGCGGGCTGTGCATCCATCTTCTTTGGCTATGTCCTGCTGACGTTTTACGTACGAAGCGACTTTGCTGAACTTGCCGGCGGATTCTGGATTCCGCTGATGATCCTATTTCTGCTGCGCGACCGCAATCCCTCCGGCGGATTTTGGAGGCGCACACTGGATGGGTCCACCGTGCCTCTGGCCATCACAGTGGCGGGAGTGTGGCTCAGCAATGGGCCGGCGGGGCTTATGGCCAGTTATCTGCTGGCTGCGCTCGCTATCTCCGCCGCAGCGCTGGGAAAGACATGGGCACCCCTGGTGCGCGCTGCGGTTGGATGCACGCTGGGGCTTGGACTGGCTGGGGATTTTCTGGTCCCGGCAGCGTGGGAGGGCCGCTGGGCCAATCTCCATTCCGCGATTGCGATTCACCATTACCAGGTCGAGTACAGTTGGCTCTTCTCCCACCACGCTGACCCGGGTCTTCGTCTGCATGAACACGACGAGCACTTGCTGATGGCATCCTGGGTTGGTATCAGCATGATTGCTGTCACGCTGCTGGGAATTCTGGTTGCGTGGAGGCGCGGAGTCCTGCCCGGTCCGCGCCGGTGGTGGATCCCGCTGGCTCTTGTTCCATTCACGGTTCTGTTTTTCCTGCTGCCCGTTTCGCTTCCGATATGGAACCTGCTACCCCTGCTCAGGTATTTGCAGTTTCCCTGGCGATGGCTGCTGGTCTTGGAGGCGCCGATGGCCATCTTCTTTGCGTCGGCGATCTGGCTTGTGCCGCTCCGCAAGCGCATTCCCGTGCTAGGGGCATGTTGCATCGTCTTTCTCGCCCTCAGCGCCCTCGCAGGCAAGTACTTGTTCACCGATTGCGGAGCCTACCAGGAAGTGGTTGTCCAGGCGGAAGAGATAGGCATGGGGGTCTATGGGAGGCCCGAATACGGACCCGCCGGAGCCGAATTTGGCGACGTGAGATATGACCAGCCAGGCGCCTGCCTCGTCCCGCAAATGACAACCCTGTCGGGACAACTCGGCGCGCCCCTCAATCCACCGCCAAAAGCCAGGCGGGGCGGCTGCGCTGCCGGGTTTACCGCGGTGCTGTATCAGCCGGAACATAAACGCATCACCGGAATTGCGAATTACCCCGGCTACCTGATTCTGAAGCTGCGCAGTTATCCAGCGTGGCGTGTCAAGGTGAATGGCCGGCCCGTGTCACCAGTTGTCGAGCGCTCCTATGGCGTGATGGCCGTGCCTGTTCCGCAGGGACCCGTCGAGGTGATCGTCGACTGGAGCACCACTCCAGACGTGATTGCCGGGCGTTGGATCAGCGGAGCTTCCGTGCTGCTGCTCACAGGCCTTTGGTTGCTGGAGCGTAGGCTCAGGAAAGCTCGTTTATCATGAGA
>PLPU01000359.1:0-8125 GCA_003159975.1 Acidobacteriaceae bacterium | reverse complement strand
ATGCAGGCCGCCATCACCATCGCCGGGGTCTTGCCCAAAGGCATCGAGCAGTTGGGCGCGGCTCTTGAAATGCTGCATACCTATTCGCTCATCCACGACGACTTGCCGGCGCTCGACAACGACGACCTGCGCCGGGGCAAGCCCACCTGCCACGTAGTTTTCGGCGAGGCCATCGCCATTCTGGCCGGTGACGCGCTGCAGACACGCGCCTTCGAAGCGCTGGCCGGGCTGGCCGCGCCGCCGGCAGCGACCGTGCAGATCATCGGCCTGGTGGCCAATGCTGTAGGCACCGTCGAAGGCATGATCGGCGGGCAAGTGCTCGACATTGAGCATGAGCACTCGGAGCCGACGCCGGAGCTGGTGAATGCCATTCACCGTGCCAAGACCGGCGCGCTCATCCGCGTCAGCGTGGTTGCGGGCGGCGTTTATGCGGGAGCCACAGCGGACGATGTTGTCCGGCTCGACACCTTCGGACGCAAAGCGGGTCTGGCCTTTCAGATTGCCGACGACGTGCTCGATATGACCGAGGACTCGGCCGCTCTGGGCAAGACCGCGGGCAAGGATCTGGCGACCGAAAAAGTAACCTGGCCAGCCGTCTTCGGCATTGAGCAAAGCAAACGGGACGCCGCCGTGCTGATTGAAGAGGCTTTTGCCGCGCTGGAGCCGTATGGCAGCCGTGCCGATGGATTGAAGTCGGTAGCTCGCTACCTCGTTGAGCGGAAAAACTGATGGAGCCACGCTAGCCGGCAGAGCTCGACCGCCCTCTCCGCGCACGACGTTTGCGTTGGCAGCAGGTCTATAATTTGAACCGACCGAAGGACCGTGAAATGGGGCCTCAATGCGCGACGTGTCCGGGTTTGTCTTTGCGGGAATGGCAGCGGGATGCCTTGGACTACTGGCCGGATGCAGCAGCCCGGTTCGAGGAGGCCCGGCTGTCCCATTAGCCAGCGGCGGCGCATCCGCGGTCTATGTTTCTCAGCCAGCGCTCGACCTGGGAGTCACAGGCACGGTAACCCAGTACCCGGCCTCTGGCAATGGGGTGGCTTCACCCACTGAGGCACTCGCAACGCCATTCACTCAAGCAGATTCTTACGTGGCAACGGATCCGTCAGGCCAGCTTTATCTCGGAATTCAAACAGGTGAGTCGTCGGAGGTCCTGGTCTTTTCGAGCGGGGCCAGCGGGTCTGCTTCGCCAGCCAGAACCATCGTAGGCAGCGCGGCGAGTTTCAGTGAACCCGGACCGCTGGCGGTCGACGCCGCTTCTCAGCTTTATGTTGTCGACCCAGCGGGAAGTATCTCCGTTTTCTCGAATACGGCTGACAGAGCGGCTACTCCTGTGCGTCTTATTCAGGGATCTCTGACCCGCCTGGCCGATGCGACGGTCCCGAGCGCGATTTCGGTGGATGGGGCGGGCAATATCTATGTGGCGCTGGAATCAACTTCGGCGAATGTTGCTGACTGGACCATCCTGGTGTTTTCGCCTTCCGCGACGGGAAACGTTGCGCCGGCCCGCATAATCACGGTTTCGAACCCATGTTCGCTCGATAACTCTATTGAGGTTGCACTGGATGCAAAGGGAAATTTCTACGCGGCTTGCTTCGAGGGCGATGCTTCCACGATTCTTGAGTTTGCTTTGAGCGCACCGGCCGTTGCCACACCTGTGAAAACGATCGCCGGGGCCGCGACGGGGCTTGAAGGAGTCCTCGCCCTCAGCGTGGATAGCGTGGGAAACCTGTATGCTCTCAGTTACACGCAGAGCACGGGGCTCTCTGTTTTGGGATTCGGGCCTTCCAGTTCGGGAAATATTGCTCCGGCAATTCAGTTCAAATCCGGCAGCATGACATCCATATTCCCCCAGCTGGCATTGAGGTAGCGGGTCCGATGCTCTCCGAAGCCGACATCCTGACCGCCCTGCGCGATTGCTTTGATCCGGAAGTGAAGCTGAACCTCGTCGACCTGGGACTGATTTATGGGGTTGCAACCGGGCCCGATCCGCACTCCACGCCGGCCTGGCCGCGCCAATGGGTCAAGGTGACCATGACGCTGACCACGCCGCAATGCCCCGCGAGCGGCCTGATCTTCGAGCAGGTACACAACCGCCTGGCCGGCATCCAGGACATCGGTAAAGTTGAGGTCGATCTGGTGTGGGAACCCAAATGGACGCCCCACCGCATCAGCGCGGAAGGCCGCAGGCAACTGGGAATCTAGCGTTCCGGCCCGGAGCGCCTATTCTTCCAGGATTCTTCCCAGCTTTTCGCGATTATCGGCCACATCCTTCACGACCTCCTGCAACTGGGCAAGAGCTCGTTCAATGTGGTCGAGGTATCCGGGAATTGCGTCCCAGCAGGCGCGCACGGCATCTTTCTGGTCAAGCAGCGCCAGTGCAGTGCCCGCGCAGGCGACAGCCAACCCGGCGCGGCGTTGACGGCCCATCAGCAGCGCAGCTCCAGCCGCCAGGGCTCCGCCCGCGGCGTAGCCGGTCCAACTGCCCGTGATGCCGTTGAAGATGCTCAGATTGATGCGAGTTTCGTGCGATGTTTCGGTAAGCGGCACAACCACCATGGTTTCTCCTTCCGTCTCCGGCCCCGATCCCCGGAAGAGAGGGAACGGTGTCTGGAGTATCGCTCGAAATTGCGGGCCGTGGGGGAAAACTCCTAGAAACCCGTGCATCCGACGGTCTTATTGTTTCAGTCCAGGTCGAACTCGCGCAATGGCTTAACGTCGGGAGCATCTTTCGCCTTGCGCAGCGCCTCGGCAAACTTCTTCTCCAGCAAATCGGCTTTGTTCTTCTCCGCGTCCACCGATTGGCGGAAGATCGACTCCTTGCGCTCATCCTGTGCGCGCATGGCCTGGGCCGCCGACTCCAGGTCCTCAAACATCCGCTTGCGCGGGGCCGAGGTATGACTCACCAGCACGCCGGTGGCCGCGTCGATCCTGAGCATCGCCCCGCAGTCGGGACAGGCTACTTCGAAAATGTCCTGCTTCTTCTTCGACATGGCTTTCCCTTGAGAATTGTATGCGCTTGCGGGGCAAATTGCACAGCGCATTGAAGCGATCGCGCTGCCTTACACAGTGAACTTTCCCGGAAACGCCCGCGTATCATCGATTGGTGAATGCAGGCGCACAGTTGTGCGTCCCCACTTCCGCTATCAACATCCGCGTCGGGTTGAGAGCCCCATCCACAACAACCTCCGGGAAAGACAGGAGAAAGATGAAAGCTACTCCCACAAAAAATTTCGCCCTGGCCGCGCTATGCGGACTGGCCATTTCACCGCTGTGTCTGGCGCAATCGCCGGTGGCCGGCGACTGGCTGGGCACACTGAATGCCGGCGGCACGCAGCTGCACATCGGCCTGCACATTACCGTCGCCGCGGACAAAAGCATGACAGCGACCTTTGACAGCATCGACCAGCACGCCAACGGCATTCCTGTCACCGCAATCTCGCTCACCGACTCGAAACTCAAATTCACGATCGACGCCGCCCATGTCTCCTATGAGGGCACGGTCAACAAGGACGCAACCGAGATCGACGGGACCTTTACACAGGGCGCTGACCTCCCGCTCAGCTTCAAGCGCGCCCCCGCGCAGGCCGAGACCAAGGCCGCGACGCCCTCATCCGTGGCGCCCTCATCCGCGACGCCCTCGTCCATTGACGGCGTGTGGCTTGGAAGGATCGACGTGGGCGCCATCAAGCTCCGCATCGCGTTCAAGATCGCGAGCACCGGCGGGGGCCTGACCGCACAGATGCAAAGCCCCGACCAGAGTCCGGCCTGGATTCCGGCAAGCTCCATCGCGCAAAGCGGCAGCACAGTCAGCATCGCTCTCAAGCCGCTGGGCATCGCGTATGAAGGAACGGTAGCTGCGGATTTGAGCGCCATCGAAGGCACGTTTACGCAGGCCGGCAGCCCCTTTCCGCTGAAGCTGGAGCGCATCAAGGGCGAAGCGGCGCTTGAATTGCGCCGGCCGCAGAATCCAGTCAAGCCATATCCCTATCGGGAAGAGGACGTGACCTACGCGAACAAGGCGGCGGGCAACACGCTGGCCGGCACGCTGACCCTTCCGGCGGGCAACGGGCCGTTTCCCGCGGTGTTGCTGATCGTTGGCTCCGGCCCGCATGACCGCGACGAAACCCTGCTGGGACACAAGCCGTTCCTGGTGCTTTCCGACTACCTGACCCGCAAGGGGATTGCGGTGCTGCGCGTGGACAAGCGGGGAGTGGGCAATTCCACAGGGGACCGTGCGACGGCTACCACGGCCGACTTCGCTTCCGATGCTGAGGCAGGCGTGGCCTACCTCAAGTCCCGTCCTGAAGTTGATCCGCACAGGATCGGGCTGATCGGTCACAGTGAAGGCGGAATCATCGCGCCAATGGTCGCAGTTGAGGACCACGACGTCGCCTTTATCGTGATGATGGCCGGCTCCGGCGTACCCGGAGACCAGATTATTGTGGAACAGTTGCGGCTCATCTCCGAGGCAGATGGGGTGAGCAAGGAAAAGGCCGACAAGAACGCTGAAGACGAACGCGCAATGATTTCGCTGGTGGAAACCGAAAAGGATCCGGCGACTCTTGAACGCCTGCTGGGCGTGAAGCTCGCGGCCGTGGGAGTACCCGACGCGCAGATTGCCGCGCAGACCAAGGCTGTCACTTCGCCCTGGTTCCGCTACTTCCTCACCTATGACCCTGCCGTTGCGCTGCGCAAGCTCACCATTCCGGTGCTCGCAATCAACGGCTCACTCGACCTGCAGGTTCCGCCGGCGCTGAATCTGCCCGCGATCCGCAAGGCGCTGGAGGACGCGGGCAACAAGCACTTCGAGGTGGACGAACTGCCTGGGCTGAACCATCTCTTCCAGACGGCGAAAACCGGAGCGCCGTCTGAGTACGGCCAGATTGAAGAGACCATCTCGCCGGTGGCGCTGGAAAAGATGGCGAGCTGGATTCTGATGCGGTAGAGCCGATTTCGAAGAGTCCCTGCGCCCGCTCCTAAGCGCACAGCTAGTTAGTGAACGTGGAGAATGATGCGGCGATACGAGGTCATCGGCGGCGAGCCCTCGCCCGTCACGGCGAGAATGATGTGTGCGGTTCCGGCGCCTTTGCATGGAATCATCGGTAGCCAAACCGGCCGGCACGCCGCATCGGCACGGACGGTCACTCGCGCGGTATCGGCGCCGGTCAGAGTCACGGCTGCCAGGTTTCCATCGGCGCTGCCTGCCTCTCCATAATGAAACCAGCGGAAGTGCAGCGTGCGCCCATCCGGATCGACACTGCGGCTTGCATCGAGCACCACTTGCTGCCCAACCTTCACATCCATCTCAATAACCGATGTACCGGGCGTTCCATTCACATTTACCAGCGAATTGTGACTCGCATGCGCGTAGTCAGAGACGGTCCACGCCATCCGCGCCGCAAAGTCATTTTGAAATGCCTCGCGCCAGCGCCAGATGGTCGCCTGGTCCGACACATGCTGCACGCCATCTATGCCAACCACCGTGTCCTGCGAGGTAACGCGTGCAAACTCGTCGCCGCCCTGGGTCCAGAGGTCGTGCGTCTCTCCATACGGCCGGCGATGGACGTAGCGCCCGCCCCAGCCGCCCCAGTCGGGCCGCCGGTATGCGTTCAGGCCGTTGTCGATCAGGCCGAGGAACGATGGCGTATCGCCCTCCATGATGAAGGCAAAGCGCGGGTACAGCATACCCAGCGGGCCCTTTCGGATATTGGCGTCCAGCCACTCGTTGGTGACGGTCGTGAAGTCGGCGCCCGCACCGTTGCGGTAGTAGGCGTCGCCGCTGATACCGGTCCAGGTGGCATAGTAGTATTCGCCTCCGGTTGGTGTGGAGGGCATGACGATGTAAAAGATGTCCGGAAACTCGTGGCGAATCCACGGCCCCGCGTCGTCCTGGTCACTGATGGAATAGACTCTCAGCCTGCCCGCGAGCTTTTGAATTTCCGCCTCCGTCCGCGTTGTTCGTAGCTCGATCAGCGCCTGCGCCAGCGTGTTTGCGCCGCCCCACAGGCAGATCCACAAGGGCCGGCTGTCGTCCCGCTCCACGGCGCGCACAATCGCCTGCGCGCCTTCGGACGATTTGCCGTTGCCAGTGGCAGCCATCCCGTACGCTGTTTGCCCGGCGTAGACACGGCCGGCAAGCTCAGCAGCCGTGGGCCAGCCCCTGGCGTGAAGCAACAGATTCGGCCGCACCTGCCCATAAGCGTCGATCAGTGTCCGCATGGTCTCAGGATGGATCGCGTTCTTCTGCCATGTGGAAGTTGTGGCGATCAGCCCTTCGATGTCGAGTTCATTGGAGTAGAGCAGCAGCCGCACCAGCGACATCTGATCGTCCGGCTCGTTGCCGATGTCGCTGATGATCATCACCCGGGGATGCCCGGTGAAGTCGTCGATGTGCGTCGGCGGCAACGCCTGCGCGCCGAGATAGTTCGCGCCAGCAAGAAAGCCGGCCAGCAAAAGAAAGAATCCGATTCTTTCGCGATAGTGCTGGGCTCTCAGTCCCTTCGCGTGCCCACGCTGGTTCGTGCTCATCGATTCGCCTTCCATAACGATTCTGGCATACCTGCGGCTGCAGAAAAGCCCCGCTCATCTGAGCAGGGCTTTTCTGTTTTGAATCCTCACGCCGTGTTGCGCGTCTCAACGCTTCTCCGCCGCCGAACCCAGTTTGGCTTCGGCTTCGGCAATCACATGCAGCGCTTCAGCGAACTTCTCTTCGCTGTCGCCGGCCTCGTTCCACTGCTTGTGGCCGCGATCCAGTTGCTGCTGGGCGCGGGGTACGTCGATCTCCTCGGGCTTGAGCGCGTCGGTGGCCAGGATGGTGACGCGATCGGGCAGCACTTCAACAAATCCCCAGCTCACGTTGTACCGCGATACGCTCTCCGGGCCATCGGGACCGCCGTGCAGCGTGACATCGCCGGCACCGAGTTCGGCAACGAGGGGCGCGGCGCCGTAGAGCACTTCCATGTAGCCCGACTTGGCCGGCAGCTCGACCGCCGAAGCCGCATGCTCAAAGAGCGTGCGCTCGGGCGTCACGAGACGGACACGGAGTTGGTTTGATTCGTCAGCCATGGGGCTCCCTTCGGTCGCCAGCTATCAGTGATCAGTTTTAAGTTTTAAGTTGTCAGTAAAAGCCCGTTGGCCGCAAAACGTCTACGTTTACTGACAACTGAAAACTGATCACTGACAACTGCTTTTACGCCGTTGCCTTCAGCTTCTCGGCGGTTTCGAGCACTTCTTCGATGGCGCCCTTCATATAGAAGGCCTGCTCGGGAATATCGTCGTACTTGCCGGCGATGATCTCCTTGAAGCTGCGCACCGTGTCGGCAATCTTCACGTACGCCCCGGGAATGCCGGTGAACTGCTCGGCCACGTGGAAGGGCTGTGACAGGAATTTTTGTACTTTTCTTGCCCGGCCGACCGTCAGTTTATCGTCTTCAGAAAGCTCGTCGATGCCGAGAATCGCGATGATGTCCTGCAGATCCTTGTAGCGCTGCAGAATCTTCTTCACGCCCTGCGCCACGTTGTAGTGATCGTCGCCCACAATGCGCGCGGAAAGGATGCGCGAGGTGGACGCCAGCGGATCGACGGCAGGATAAATGCCGAGTTCCGACAACGGGCGGCTGAGCACGGTGGTCGCGTCGAGGTGAGCAAAGGTGGTTGCCGGCGCGGGATCGGTCAAGTCGTCGGCAGGCACGTAGACAGCCTGCACCGATGTAACAGAACCTTTGCTGGTGGAGGTGATACGCTCCTGCAATTCACCCATTTCGGTAGCCAGGTTGGGCTGGTAACCCACGGCCGAGGGCATACGGCCCAGCAGCGTTGATACCTCGGAGCCTGCCTGGGTAAAGCGGAAGATGTTGTCGATGAACAGCAGCGTGTCAGAGCCCTCGACGTCGCGGAAGTATTCAGCGACGGTCAGTGCGCTCAGGGCCACGCGCAGGCGGGCTCCAGGCGGCTCTGTCATCTGCCCGTAGACCAAAGCGCATTTGGAGTTGGCGAAGTCGCCCGGCTTGATGACGCCGGACTCGGTCATTTCAAGCCAAAGATCGTTGCCCTCGCGGGTGCGCTCGCCCACGCCCGCAAATACCGAGTAGCCGCCGTGGTTCTTGGCCACGTTGTTGAT
>PLPU01000279.1:9249-10967 GCA_003159975.1 Acidobacteriaceae bacterium | reverse complement strand
GCCGAGATAACTTCCCCGACGATCTGCGCATCCACGGAGACGCGCATCATGCCCTTCTCGCCTTGCAGCGCAGCAAGCTCGGCTTCAAACTTGGCAAGCTCGGCCCGCACCTCGCTTTCTTTCTCTGCTGTCTCGCTTCCCTTCTTCTCCGGCGACTCCAGGCCTTTCTGCAAACCGCGAATCTTCTCCGTCAGAGTCTTCTCTTTTTCCCATTGCTCCGTCAGAATATCCCGCTCTTCGATCGCGGCGCCTATCTGCGTCTCTATCTCGGCCAGGCTCTCCGTATGATCGGCGCCTATCTTCGTCTCGCGTTCCAGCACGCGCTTGCGCACTTCGAGCGCGTCGATCCGGCGTAGAATATCTTCCAACCGGGGAGGCGTCGAGTTTTGCCCCAGGGAGAGCCGCGCGCATGCTGTATCCAGCACACTAACTGCCTTGTCCGGCAGTTGCCGTCCGGCAATGTACCGGTGCGACAAGCGGACGGTTGCTGTTACCGCCTCGTCGAGGATGCGCAGGTTGTGGTGTTTCTCGAGCGACGCCTTGATGCCGCGCAGCATGGTGCATGCAACCTCTTCGGTAGGCTCTTCAACCTTTACCACCTGGAACCGCCGCGCCAGCGCCGGGTCTTTTTCAAAGTACTTCTTGTACTCCGACCAGGTCGTTGCGGCGATGGTGCGCAGTTCTCCGCGCGCAAGCGCAGGCTTCAGCAGATTCGCTGCATCATTCTGACCGGCTTGTCCGCCCGCGCCGATCATGGTGTGCGCTTCATCGATGAACAGAATGATCTTTTCGGTCGACGATTTCACCTCGTTGATCAGTCCCTTCAACCGGTTTTCAAACTCGCCCTTCACGCCTGCGCCCGCCTGCAATAACGCCAAGTCGAGGCTGTGAATATGGACTCCCTGCAAAGCCGGCGGCACATCGTCGCTGACCACGCGATTCGCAAATCCCTCGACGACGGCGGTCTTGCCGACACCTGCCTCGCCGGTCAGGATCGGATTGTTCTGGCGACGACGCATCAGAATGTCGATCATCTGNNGTGTATTGATCCAGATGCGGCGTCTTTCCCTTGGACGGGCTTGGAGCGCCATCGCCTCCGCCGCGTTCCGGTTCGGCAGTGCCTCCGGCGCCGAGGCTGGTTTGCGCTTCATTCGACTTTGCCACGATGTCGTAGAAGTTGGCACGCAGGCCGTCCGCATTGACGAGCTGCAACTCCTTGCCGATGTCCTTCACCATCCGGACAAGCTCTTCGTCACCCAGAAGCGCAAGCAGCGTAAAGCCTGTGCGAATGCTCCCCGCGTTGAAGTCGATGCTCGCGACCGTCCACGCTTCCGAGAGCATCTTCACGACTGCGGGGCTGAAAGCAGGNNGTCGTTGTCGCTGCCGTCCAGAGTCTTTAGCAGATAGTGCTCAATCTCGATGTCGTAGTGTGTGCGCGCCACACACAGGCCGGCCGCGGACTCCAGCGCCTTCCGCGTCGTGTCGTTCAGCTTGTCGATAAGTGCCTTCAGGTTTGTGCTCATGATCTTTCCCGTCCTCTATCTCAAAAGTCGTTCACTGCACCAGGTACGTCGCGTCGGCGGGATCCCGCTCGAGCGGCTTGGTTTTCAACCAGCTCACCAATCCCAGCTGCGGGCGAGTCTCTCCGCGTAAACCTAACTCGCATGGCGGAGCATCTTCCCGCGCCAGGACCAGTTGTACTTCCGTTTCATAACTCC
>PLPU01000279.1:2010-9125 GCA_003159975.1 Acidobacteriaceae bacterium | reverse complement strand
CAGCAGGCTCACGTAATTCAGATACGCCTCATCGGGAATTCCGCCACGCCCGCGCAAGCCTTCCGTGCCAAGGCCGAGCAGATCCATCAGCCGGTCTGAAAGACGATCCTCTCTCGACCTTTCGTATTCGATGAAAAAGCGATACTTTTCCCAGCCTCTATAAAAGAAAGAAATCATGCGATGGTTAAAGATATTAAGAAAATCTTCCATCACATAGTCCTTCTCGCGAGCACGCGCAATCAGGAACTCGGTATACGACGCCGGCATGACGGAGATTGCCGCGCACAGGCCCATGAACTCCACCGTCATATGCGCCTGGCCATTCTCCGTTCGTTCCAAGGCATAAACCTCGCTGGGCGGAAACGCCAGCGAAGTACGCGCGGAGAAGCGCAGCGTCTCACCCTGCGGCGTGATGAAATAGCCAACCGGCTTCAGGCCGCGTTCCATCTTCTGCAGCATGCGCACAGCCTGAAAAAAGTGGACGCGAAACGGCTCTTCGTCCATCATCCGGCGAAGATCGCGATACGCAGGCAGTTCTTCGGTCTCGCTTTCCTGTCCGGTTACAACAGGGCTTGCGTTCCAGCTCTCGGTGGCCATTTCCCCAGCGCCTCCTTTCTCAGAGTGCTTCGCGCGGTCAGTTGCGAAAAGCTGTTCATCGAAGCATAACCGGCAAGGAACCGATCGAGCACGGCGGTAAACAGATACAAACCGCTGCCCGCAAACTGCTGCTCGTCGAACTCCATTTCGACTTTGGTTCCCCGCGCCGGAATCAGTCCGTAGGCTGAGTCAACCAGCGCGAATCCCGGCGACGATTTCATCTGCAAAATCGATCCCACCTGGTTTTCGCTCGACGCCGCATCGGTTACATTGTGCAGGCGAAGGATCTCCTGCATCGCCGTCCGGCCTTCTTCGTTGAGCGACAGGTAATTCAAGGAGAGCAGCGAGATCAGCCGCCATAGATGCCCGGGGCCGCCGCCGGTGCTGACGCTGGCCGTCGGACGCCGCAATCCAATCACCGTCTTCGCCGCAGGGAAACCGACTGCATCGAAGTCGCCGGTTTCGGAGCCGAAGTGGAACCGCGAAGGCAGATCGAAATTTGTACACAGCGCCCGCACCATCAGGACATCTGCTTCGGGATCTGTAAAACTGCCCGTCAAATCGACCACCGAGATGGTCATCACCGACGGCTCCCGTTCGCCAAACTGATTCAGGTTGCGCGTTGCCACCCAGAATGCCAGATCCTCGCGATTGCGTGTCTGATGCCGATAGGCGTGCATCGGTTCCAACACCACAGATTGCCGCAGCCGCGGGTTGGTGGCAATCACCTCTTCAATGCTGAATATCTCCATCTCTCTTGTGTGCCGGCCATCCGGCACGATGGTGTACTCGTGGCGAGTTTGATTCAGAAGGATGGGTTCTGAAGACTGCTGAAAGAGATTGATCGCCGGCGTGCATCCAAGACGGAATGTCCGCTCATTCACGCCGAGCTCAAGCACCTGCTGGCGCTCCGGACGTTCGAAGCTGGAGAACAGAAAAACAATCTCCGCCTCTTCACCGAAACCTGTTTGCGCCAGCGGCTCAAGTCCATCGACATCGAAGAATAGGTACTTTTCCGGCAGCGCGAAATATTCCTGCAACAGCCTGTGTCCGTCCATCGAGCGGCGCACAAAGGGCAGCAGGCTCTCTTCGGCATCGAACCCCACCATGCGCAGCCGCCCTGGTTCCAGGCTGATCAGTTTCTTCTCGTCCCTGGGATCGCGGAGCTGGATCTCGATGCATTTTTCAGAGAAGAACTCGTACAGAGAAAAAACTACGCTCGCATCTCCCGCCAGGTGAAAGCGCAGACGCTCAAGCGGAAGCCCGTTGAAAACCACATCCTTCTGACAGCGCAAACGCAACCGCGCCGCCGCCGCAACCTGCGCCCCCGTGGAGGAACGCGGCGGCCGTTGCATGCGCTCCGGCTGACGCCACTCCGCTCCCGCAACTGAGAACGGCCATAGGTCCACATCGTAGGCCGTTTGAAAACGGCAAGGCAGGCCCTCGACGGTTGCCTTGGTCACAAGTTGCGTTCCGCGCGGAACGCGCATCCCCGCTGCCTTCTTTCCCTGCGCCGGATCGGGCTGGCACTCCACGATCGTCATCGAAGGAATGGGACGCAGATAGCCCGGATGAATGATTTTTGTCAGCGCTTCGCTGATCTCCGGAAAATCGTCGTCGATGCGGCGATGAACGCGCGCGGCAAGAAACGCGAATCCCTCAAGCAACCGGCTGACATGCGGATCGTCGCAACGATCCGGATCGAGCAGAAGCCGTCCCGCAACCTTGGGATACTTGCGCGCAAACTCGCCGCCCATCTGGCGCAGATAGGTCAGTTCGCGCTCATAGTATTCCAGCAGTTCCTCGCGCATCTCCTACTTCACCTCGTACTCGCCGCTGATCAGCTCCAGCACTGTGTCGAACTTAATCTCCTCATCCATGTTTTCGTAGTTGATCTGACCCTCGATATGAAAACGCAAGCTGCGGCTGAGCTGATCGGAGCGAGTCAGAAACACACGAGGGTGGCTGACCCTCGGTTCAAAGATGCGAATGCATTTTTCCAGCGCCGTCGTCAGAGCATTCTGTTCTTTGCTTGCCGCACCTTCAAAATTATGAAAATCAGGCAGACCGTAATTTAGCACCGAGGCTGCCGTTGCGGGAAAGGACTCCAACTCCGGAATCACAGGCTGCCTGGTGTTCAAGAGCCACTCCACATCGCGCTTGAGCGATTCGCGATACATGCCGATTGACGCGGAACGCGTTTCAGGCCACTGATCGAGATCGGTCAGCCGATCGATCAACGACTGCGTGATAAGCGTGTCGGACCTGGGCCTGGCCAACGCATTCCTCCGGGATTACCGCAAATCGACTATTGCAGAACGATTGAATCCAGCCATTGCTGCGTCTCTGGGTTTGCCGCGCCTGTGTCATCTTCAAGAGTCCAGTGGCGCAACTCGGGCCTGACAACCAGCAGGCTGCGCACCGTTCCCACAACAGCATTGGAGACAGCCTCCGCCCCGGTTTCCTGGCCGGCGCGCCAAATGTAGCGATGCAGATCGAGCCACGCCCTCGCGCATTCACTGGCCAGAATCGGCAGCGACACGCGCATCAATTCGTTCCACGCACTGCGGTTGGCCAGCGCCCGCAGCCTCTGACGAATCTCTGGAGTCGGTCCCACCGCGAATCCCGGCGCGGGCACTTCGCCCTGCATGCGTGTTTCTCCGAATCGCAGGCCGGCGCACACAAGGTAAGCTACTGGCGACCGCGGATCGTTTCCAAACAAATACTCCGCGCTCTCGACCACCATCGAGTACGCGTCGTCGATCCCGCTCAATTGCCCCGAGGGCGCTCGGCGGCTGAAGGTCTCCGCCGACGGCCGTCCATTCGCATCCGCTTCCGTCTGCGCGTCCGCGCCGGCTTCGCCGCCCGATGCCGCAGGCCTCTCGACAACGGCCACAGGGTCGGGATCGGTCTTGCGACGTTCGTTGAGCAGGAAGACCACGACCCCGTGAACGTCATCGAGCGCGGCCTGCAGAGTCTTGAGTACCGGCGCGTTGTCCCCGTAAGCTTCCTGCTGATACTGGTCCAGCCGTTCGAGCGCCTCGAGCGATCCGGCAAGAGCAGCGCCGGCATCGGCGTAAAGCGCCTTGGGACTTGCCGCAAATGCGTGATCGAATTCCTCGGCGGTCAGCTTGCCGTGTTCGACCGCGTCTCTGCGCGCTTCCTGCTTTGCGTCGGAAGTAGCGTCCTTTTCATAGCCGACTGTGCGCGACTGAAGATAGTTTTCGTAATTCAAACCGGAGCGGGTGATCGGCGCCTTGCGTATGGCCGCGGCAATCAGCCGTGCCGCGGTCTCTACTGAAAGCATCCGCAGTTCGAGGTCTCCGCCCTCCTCGATTGCCGGATAGAGCGTCGGCCAGAGCGTCTCCTGCATGGTTTGCAGCAATTCGATGCCGGGCACGAGAACCTGGAAGCCATCCACTCGCAGTTGCGCTTCCACCAGCCATCCGGCCAGTCGAAGATCCTTGCTCCGCTTGGCTAACGCATCGCCGGCCAACTTGATCACGGTGCGATGATCGGCCTTCTTGACCTGCGATCGTCCCCAGTCCCCTGCCGGAAGATCGTCCTCTTCTTCTCTCCGCGCTTCTTTTATCTGATCGAAGACCTTGTCATAGTAGAGGTCTTCGCCGGATGGATTCTCTCCAGCAATCGGCGTAAGCAGATCCTCACGCAGAGGCATCTTGAGACTCCTTCTCCGGGGCAGACCAAATCACGCTGCGAAGCTCCAGCAGCGGGACATCCACTCCATCGATGACCATCATCTTGGCGCCGCAGGGGATTTCGCCAAAGGTCTCGTCAGCCTCCCAGGCCGACTCACGGCCAAGCTGAACGGATTCTTCCGCATGGCGGGAAGACAACGGACACAAGACGGGAATCAGCACTTCGCCCAACTCCTGCAGGCGAAAGTCCGAACTGGTCTCAACGCGCGCGCGCGCCCAGACCAGGTCACGGAGATTGGAGGCGGGCTCAATCTCGATCCTGCGCAGATAGTGAATTGGAATCCACGTATAGCTGCCGGCGATAAACGTCTCGAGGTTCGCGCCGATACGCGGGTCCGAATCGAGAATCTCGCCGAAGGGTTTCCCGTTCCATGTGCCGCCATGAACCGCCTCATCCCGTGATGGAGGCGTCTCATGGTTGGCAAACATAGCCTGGCGCGTGCGCTCGGCATGCAGCGCACTTCGATAAAGCAGAGTCCCCGCGGCAGCCTCGGCATTCGCTCCCGCCAGAAGATCCAGCTGCTTTTCTGCCCGGTCGTACTCCCCGGAAAACAGCAAAAGCTCAAACAGGAACGTGCGGCGCCTGGCGTCGAGTGGATTCGATCTCAACTCTTCGCCAAGCGCCTTGATGGCTTCCCGCAGTTTCCCTTCGCGGTAAAGCGCTAGTGGTGTCATGTTGCCTTAGATTGACTGGCCGGTCTGGACGTTGTAGCCCTTCTTGCCTGTGGATGTGAGAGTTCCCTTGTCGTCCTGCTGCGAGTAATCGATGGTGATTGCGCCGTAGGTCATGGACACGCTCTCAACCGGGATATCGTCCGACCCCGAGAATTGAAGCGTTGCAACAAATACCTTTTTGATTTCGACCACAAGGTACGCCTTTGTCGCGCCTGCCTTCACGGCGCTCAACGTCACCGTATCAAAGTGCGCCCCGGTACACATCGCTTGAAGTAGGCTCGGGGTTGCTTTGTCTACCTGCTTGGTGACCGACAGCGGGTGCATAGTCACCTTTCCCGCGCCGGAACCCCCTGAAGCCGTTCCCATTGAACTGGCCTGTTCTCCGCCCCAACTGAAGGAACTTAGAGCGATCTGATCCTTGAAATTTGGATTGGTCACTTCTCCGGTAACATTCGGTATTTTCAGATAGGCGTCAATTGCCATTTTGCAGTCCTTTCGTATTGGGTCTTGTGTCAAGACCGGTTGAGGAGATCGAATTCAAAAGGCAGGGAGCAAATCGGCTACCTGCCCGCGGGCTGAGGAAGATCTGCTACCAGCCTCAAAGAAACTGTGAGTTCATCAAGCTGGAAGTGGGGACGAAGAAATGCGACTGCACGCAATGCGCCTGGTTTCCCCGCAACTTCCACTACCTCAATGCGGGCCTCGCGCAAAGGCTTTTCCGCCTTCGACGTCGCGGACGCGTTGTCGTCCATAACCACGTAATTGGCGATCCACTGGTTCAGGTACTGTTCGGCCTGGACCCGGCTCATCGTGCTGCCGAGCTTGTCGCGCATCATCGCCTTGAGGTAATGCGCAAAGCGGGACATGGCCAGCATGTAAGGCAACTGGGCTGACAAACGGGCATTGGCGTTCGCTTCCGGCTTGTCATACGCCTTGGGCTTGTTGGCCGTTTGCACACTGAAGAAAGCGGCATAGTCCGTTCCCTTGCAGTGCACGAGCGGCACCAATCCCTGGTCGGCAAGCTCTTTTTCGCGGCGATCGGTGATGCTGACCTCGGTGGGGCATTTCAACGCCACATCGCCTTCGTCGGTGCGGAAGTTGTGAGTCGCGAGTCCTTCAACGAGGCCGCCGCCCTCTACGCCGCGAATCGCTGCCGTCCAGCCATACTTGGCAAAAGACTGGGTTAGCCTTGCCGCCAGGGCATATGCGGCGTTGCCCCACAGATACTTCGAGTGGTCCTTGCCGTCGACTCCTTCTTCGAAGGCGAACTCGTCGATCTGCCTGGTCTCTTTGCCATAAGGCTCGCGCATCAAAACGTGAGGCAGCGTGAGAGCAACATAACGGGAGTCGTCCGAAGCCCGGAAAGACTTCCACTTCGCATATTCCGTGCTGTCGAAGACCTTGGAAATATCCCGGATGCCGGTCATCTGTTGGTACTCGCTCAGGTTCAGCAACTCCGGCGAGGCCGCGGAAAGGAAGGGTGCATGAGCCGCCGACGCTACTTGCGACACCCGCTCCAGCAACTCCACATCTTCGCCGCTGCGGCCAAATTCGTAGTCTCCCACCATAGCCGCAAACGGAGCGCCGCCAAAGACCCCGAATTCCTCTTCATACACCTTTTTGAAGAACGCGCTCTGGTCGAACTCCGGCGCCCGCTGCAAGTCCCTTAGAAGATCTTTCTTTGAGACGTTCAGCAGCTTGATCTTCAGGTTGTCGCTGGTCTCGCTCTGGTCGAGCAGATGTTTGATGCCGCGCCAGGTAGCCTCAAGCTTCTGGAACGAGGGGTGATGCAAAACCTCGTTCAGTTGCAGCGAGATCAGACGGTCAATCTCGGCGATGCGGGTTCCGATGGTTGCTTCCGCATCGCGGCTCAGGGTCATCTTCCCTTCAAGAACCTGGTTGACGAACTCCTTCACCATGTCCTTGCCGCGCTCCTGGGCAACGGTATCCTTGCCAAAGCGCCCCTGGGAAACAATCTGATCCAGCAACGATACTTCGGTCGTCTGTACTTCGACAGCTTGCGCCGCCGCTTCCTTCGCAGGGTTACTCATGCTTGTCCCCCTCCGCCTTGCCGCCGATTTCCGCGCGCAGCTTGTTCAGTTCCTCAGTCTTTGAAACCGCATC
>PLPU01000279.1:0-1958 GCA_003159975.1 Acidobacteriaceae bacterium | reverse complement strand
TTCGGGTCGGAGCTCAGCTTGTTCTCAACCGAGAACTTCAGATGCGGCGACATACCCTTCAGCACGCTGTCGAAGTTGTCCGGATTGATCTCGACGAACTTGCGATCCTTCAGGGCCGCAAGAGGTTTCTCCGGCTGTCCTGTCAGGTCGCCCAGGACACCCATCACGAAGGGCAGTTCCTTCATCTCGATCGCACTGCCAACTTCAACGTCGTAAGTGATTTGCACCCGGGGAGCCCGGACGCGACTGAGTTTCTGCTGCGTACTCTCTCTTGCCATAACGCTCCGGAAATGCGATTGAATTCAACAAACCCAAAGAAAGCACAAATCAACGTTTGCTGTCCATAGAATTCTTTGACTAACTTACTGTCGACCCAAGGTAAACTCGAACGTAACATAGCGGAAAACAATCGTTCTCACTTTTTCTCAAAACGATTTTCCGGCCCCTTGAACTTGCGAACTTATGCGACCATCGCCTTGCCAGGCGCGCTTTTCGCCTTTCTTCGCCGTTTTTTCACGGCCTCCTCATCAACAGCGCCTCTGGGGTTCGGATCCAATCTGTTCCTTCCCATGTGAGTATGTGGGTCATGTTCGACTCACTTGATCCAGAGGTAAATTCAACCTGGAGCGTCGGGACAAAAATCGGAAGTTGCGCGTATCTTGCGGACGGTATCCGGTAAGTTCACCGGCCGGGGATCGTCCGCCACCCTCAATATCGCGAACCGCGGACACTTTCCTTTTTGGACACTTTTTTGGCTCAACAAGTAAGGTAATATGACATACTCAGCCGAGGCTGAAGAAGAAAATGCGACAGCTCCAACCCGTCATCTGGTCCAAGGGTACCTTCCTCTCGCCCCAACATCTGCAGGCACAGGAACGCTTTGTTGAAGACAGCGCGCGTTTCTACCTGGACTCGCTGAACGCCCGTTCCTGGGGCTTTCGCGAAATCCAGATCGACACCAAGGCGCTTTCGGAAGGGCGGCTGGCCATCACCCTTGCCTCCGGCATCTTCCCCGACGCGCTGCCGCTCGACATCCCCGCCTCGGAATACCCTCCACCCGCGCGTGTACTGGACGAGTGTTTCAAGGATGGACGGCAAAGCTGCACCTTTTATCTCGCCGTCCCGGAATACCTCCAGGGCGGCATGAACGTTTCAGTCAACCGCGGCAGCGTGAGCACCCGGTTTCTGGCTCAGTTGCTCATGGTGCGCGACGAGAACACCGGCAGCGGAGAAAAGCCCGTTCAGGTGGCGCGCAAGAACCTGCAAATCCTTGCCGAAGGCGAAAACCGCGAGGGGTCGGTCATCCTCGGCTTCATGCGTATTCTGCGCTCCGAGACAGGCATCTATCAGGTCGATCCAACCTACATTCCTCCGCTCATCGACATTCACGCCCACCCCACCCTCAAGCGCATTCTCAGCAACATGGTTGAGTTGCTGGTCGCGCGCAGCAGTCAGCTTTCCGGCGCACGCCGCCAGAAGAACCAGTCGCTGGCGGATTTTTCAGCGTCCGACATCGCCAATTTCTGGCTGCTCTACACCATCAACAGCCATCTCCCGGTGCTTCGCCACTTCCACGAGTCAACCAACATCCAGCCCGAACTCCTTTTCAGCAAACTCTCCGATCTGGCCGGTGCGCTGACCGCCTTCTCGAGCAAGATCGCGCCTAAAGACCTGCCGGCGTATAACCACGAGCAGCTCGGCTCCTGCTTCGGAGAACTCGACCGCCTGATCCGCGTCATGCTCGAGACCGTGGTTCCCAGCAACTTCGTAGCCCTCCCGCTCAAGATGGTCCGCGACACCATCTATGCCACTTCAATCGAGAAGGATGCTTACTTCGAAGGCTCACGATTCTACCTTGCGATTTCAGCGGATATTCGCGACGCGGATCTGATCGACCGCGCGCCAAAACTCCTCAAAGCCTGCTCCGCGACACAGCTCGAAACCCTCATTCGCAATGC
>PLPU01000083.1:20069-35828 GCA_003159975.1 Acidobacteriaceae bacterium | reverse complement strand
TAGGTCCAGAAATTGACGAGCACTACCTTTCCACGCAGACCCGCAGCCGTCAAGGGTTGCGAGCTGAGCCATGTTGTCGCAACGCCGAATGAAGGCAACTCGCCTTCGACAGGCAATCTGCTCGGTGTGAGTGCCTGTGCCATCGCACAACCAGCTGAGCCGAATCCGGCCACAGCCATACTCATCGCCGCCATTGAAAGAAGCCGGCGGCGATCATGGTCGATTTCAGTCGTCATGAGTTTGCCTCCACCTGGACCTAGAGCACCATTGATTGATGTGTGTCGTTCGTCGGCGACGAAATGCCATAGCGAGTCGCCGGTGAAGTCAGCGACAGCTTCGGTATCATGTATTGCCGAGCGGCCTCATAGGCATCCCAGTCGGCAATATCCGGTAGTGAAGGTATAGTGACCAGTTCGCCTTTATCCAGGCCTGCAATTGCGGCGTCGACTAAGTCNNCCCCAAAACTCCGTGGCCGTTGCACCGGGGAGAACCGCCTGAATGCGGATATGATTCGCAGCAAGCTCTTTATGGAGCGAGAGGCTAAAGGCCAGGACGAATGCCTTGGTGGCTCCGTATACGCCGTTCAGCATTTCGGGTACGATACCCACGATCGAAGAAATGTTGATGATCGTTCCGCTGTTGCGCCTGAGAAACTCCGGCACCAGCGCATAGGTCAAGCGCACCACTGCGGTAACGTTGAGGTCGATCATCTCTGTCATCTTGTCGATGTTGGAGTTGATGAGCGGCGCGGTTGCGCCGAAGCCTGCATTGTTGACCAGCACGCTGATTCCGTCGTCAGTGCGCAGCACCTGTTCAACCCGAGCGAGTTCTGAGTCGGTATTGAGGTCAGCAACAATGATCTCGATGGAGCGCCCAGTCTTAGCGGTGAGCAGTGTAGCAATCGCAGTAAGCCTCTCTCGATTGCGGGCCACGAGGATCAGATCAAGACCCCGGTGTGCCAGCCGGTCGGCGTAGATTGCGCCGATTCCGGAAGAGGCTCCTGTGATCAGCGCTTTACCCACTGTGCTTCTATTCGCGGGCGAAGTTTCCATTTGGCTGTGGTCATGGTTGGTTTCATTTGACATTCTTTACTCTCCACTTGAGAAACGATCCGTCCGATTGAGACGGGGATTGAAAGCCGGCGAAAAGCCTGCCTCAGGCCGCGCTGGTTACGATGTCGTCATTGGGCTGCGTCACTGCCACATGGATTGCGACATCGATATTCCCGCGAGTTGCTTTGGAATACGGACAGTTCTTTTCCGCTGCATCTATGAGAGCCTTGGCGACTTCAAGTTCAAAGCCCGGAAGGCTGACGTTGATGCGGGCTTGAAGAAAGTGGCCGTCCTCACCATTCACCAGGTCTACCTCCGCATCAATGGCTAGATTCGCCGGGAGATTGACCTTTCTCTTGCCGGCTTGGATATTGATTGCCGAAAGGAAGCAAGCCGACCAGCCGGCAGCCAGAAGCTGCTCAGGGTTTGTGCCTGCTCCGGGTAAGCCAGGAATGGAAAGCTTGATATCCAGGCGACCATCAGAACTGCGGGAAGATCCGTTGTCGCGGCCGCCTGTTGTGTGGACTCTCGCGGTGTACTGTACTTTGCCGACCTGCGTCATGGTGTGCTCTCCTTGAAAGAGACTGTGTGCTCAACGCATCCGATTTCCGCGGGTGCATTTCACAGTTGCATCACACCAGAAGCATGGGGGCGTTTCTATTGGACGATGGTATCGATCAATACTTTGGTATCGATGGGGGCTGGGCTCGGTGGTCCCGGCAGGCGACTCGAAACCAATACCAAAGTACAATAGACGCCTGACCGACCGGTGGCACATCCTAAAGCGATGGAGTGCTGCCAGGAAAGGACCGCAATGGAGAGCGAACTCAGCCGCCTCGTCGATGCGCTTCCTGGATTGGTATGGACGGCATTACCAGATGGAAACATTGACTTCTTCAATCAACGCTGGTGTGAGTACACCGGCCTGAGTCTTGACGATTCAATCGGTTCAGGGTGGGAGGCTTCAATCCACCCGGAGGACCTTTCAGAGCTGCTCGAATGTAGGCGATTCACGCTTGATTCTGGTGAGCCACGGGAGATCGAGGCACGACTGCGGCGTTTTGATGGAGAGTACCGCTGGTTCTTCTTCCGGTCCAGCCCGTTGACCGACACGGACAGACGAGTCGTCAGATGGTGCGGAATCATTACCGACATTGACCGTCAAATGCGGGCCGCGGAAGAAGGAAGCGGGCATTGGTGGCGTTCCAGGGCTGCACGCGAGAATCATTTTCGATCGATAGTCGATCGCCTTCCGGCCTTCGTCACCCTCATGAATCCGAATGGCGAAGCCGTACTGGCAAATCGCCAGGTCCTGGAGTATTTTGGTGCAACACTCGACGAAGTGAAAGGCTGGGAGAACGGCAGTACAATCCATCCGGATGACCGTCCAGGGGCAATCGCAGCATGGCAGAGGTCGGTTGAAACCGGTGAGTCATTCGGTTTTGAGGGACGCCACCGCCGTGCCGATGGAGTGTACCGCTGGTTCCAGATGCGGGGCTTTCCCTTGCGGGATTCAGAAGGGCGCATCGTCCTCTGGTACTTCCTGCAAACTGATGTGGAGAATCACAAGCGCACGGAAGAAGCCCTGCGAGCGAGTGAACATAATCTTCGCCAGATCATCGACAGCATTCCTGGGCTGGTTTGCACGATGAGTCCGGCTGGTGCGATTGAACATCAAAATCAACAAGTCCTAGATTATTTTGGCAGAACAGCTGAGGAATTGCGGGATTGGGCCTTCACTGATGCCGTTCATCCGGATGATCTCCAACGCGTGATCGAAGTTTTTACGAAATCGATTGCTACGGGAACGCTGTATGACATTGAACACCGTTGCCGACGTGCGGATGGCGTCTATCGTTGGTTCCAGGTGCGCGCCCTTCCGGTGCGAGACACGGACAACCGGGTCACCGGCTGGTACGTGCTGTTAATCGATATCGACGACCGCAAGCGCGCTGAAGAAGCGCTGCGGGCGAGCGAACGCAACCTTACCCAGATCATCAATACGATTCCAACGCTCGCTTGGTCGGCTCGACCCGACGGCTCCGCCGAATTCTTCAACCAACATTATGTTGACTACCTGGGGCTTTCTCAGGAACAGGCGCAGGAGTGGGGATGGACTACGGCAGTTCACCCCGACGACCTGAACAGCTTGGCCGGTGCGTGGCAACATATTAGGGCCTCTGAAGAGCCTGGAGAGAGCGAGGCGAGGCTGCGCCGCTTTGACGGAGAGTATCGTTGGTTTCTTTTCCGTGCCAATCCATTACGCGATGAATCCGGAAAGATCGTGAAATGGTATGGGACAAACACCGATATCGATGACCGGAAGCGAGCAGAGGAGGAGTTGCGGCGCAGCGAGGCACGCAAGACAGCGATCCTCGACTCGGCACTCGACTGTATTGTGACAATCGATCATGAAGGCCATATCACTGAGTTCAATCCAGCTGCGGAGCGCACCTTCGGTTATTGCCGCGATGAAGCTGTAGGCAAACGTCTGGCCGACGTCATCATTCCGCCGTCTCTGCGAGAGGGGCACCGGCAAGGCTTCACCCGTTATCTGGCCACGGGTGAAGCACGAGTCCTGGGGAAGCGCGTCGAGTTAACGGCCGCGCGAGCAGACGGAAGTGAATTCCCTGTTGAACTCGCGATCTCACGCATCCCGCTGGAGGGGCCACCATCATTCACGGGCTACCTTCGCGACATCACGGAACGCAGACTGGCGGAAGAGGAGTTGCGACGCAGCGAGGCATTTCTCGCTGAGGGCCAACGCTTGAGTAGAACCGGCAGTTTTTCATGGCGCGTGGCGACGGAAGAAATTACCTGGTCAGAGCAGGTATATAGCATCTTTGAGCTTGAGCCGGATTTGCCCGTCACGCTTGGACTCCTCGGCTCTCGAGTCCACCCGGAAGATATCCCATTGTTGTGTGACATGGTGGAGCGAGCTAAAGCCGGTAAAGACTTTGAGTACGAGCATCGACTCTTGTTACCTGAAAACAGAATCAAATACCTACACCTGGTCGGTCATGGAACCAGGAATAAACTTGGCGAGCTTGAGTACATTGGTGCGGTACAAGACGTAACGGAGCGCAGGCTTTCGGAAGAGGCGCTCGGCAAGGTGCGCTCGGAGCTTGCTCATGTCGCACGGGTCACGAGCCTCGGGGCTTTGACGGCCTCAATTGCGCACGAAGTGAACCAGCCGCTTTCGGGAATCGTTACCAACGCCAGCACATGTCTGCGCATGTTGGCTGCCGATCCACCCAACATCGATGGCGCGCGTGAAACCGCCCGGCGCACGATTCGCGACGGTAACCGAGCCTCGGAGGTCATCACCCGACTGCGCGCTCTCTTCAGCAAGGAGGACATTACAACCGAAAGAGTAGATCTCAATGAGGCAACGCGGGAGGTGATTGCCCTTTCATTGGGCGAGCTTCAGGGAACCCGTGTGATGCTGCGGTCGGAACTCGCCAACGGCCTGCCGCCAGTTGCCGGCGATCGGGTTCAGCTTCAGCAGGTAATCCTGAATCTGCTCCGCAATGCCCTGGACGCAATGAGTGCCGTCGAAGATCGCCCAAGGCAGTTGGTCATCAGAACCGAACAGGATGAAGGTGATTTAGTGCGCCTGACCATGCAGGATACGGGGGTCGGCCTCGACTCGCAGAATCTGGAGAGACTTTTTGACGCGTTCTATACCACCAAGAGCTCCGGCATGGGGATGGGTCTATCCGTATGCCGCTCCATTATCGAGCGTCATCGTGGCCGCCTGTGGGCCGCACCCAATGACGGTCCGGGAGCCACATTTTCATTCTCTATTCCCCACGGATTCGAGGGTGCCATGGGCACCCATAACCTTGGCGCCATTCGGGAGCCTGCTGTGACAGATGCAGCTAAAGTCATGAGGAAGTCGTGAAAAACAACTGTACGCTCATATCGGTGGTCGATGACGATGAGTCTGTGCGCGAGTCGCTGCCCGACTTAATCAGGGAGTTCGGATTTACTGCAAGGGCCTTCCCGACTGCCGAGGAGTTCCTTGCGTCCGATTGTGTCGTCAAGACCAAGTGTCTCATCCTGGACATCGAAATGCCGGGGATGAGCGGCCCCGATCTTCAGCGCGAATTGGCCCGGCGCCGGCAAGAGACCCCAATTATCTTCATCACCGCCCATAGCAGTGAGGCCATTCGTCCCCATCTGCTCAAAGGCGGCGCGGTCGAATGCCTGATCAAGCCATTCAGTGACACGGCTCTTCTAGTGGCGATCAATGCCGCACTTCGCGCGAAATGAGCGATTCACAAGGTAATCTTTGCCTTTCCGGTAATATACTTAGGTCGAGCGAGCGCACGTGCCAATGAACAGAGGTCATAATGCATGCTGCAAGCCACCCCACTCGTATTCATAGTTGACGACGACATATCGGTCCGCGAGTCGTTGGAGTTGCTGATACAAACCGAGGGGTGGCAAACGCAGACCTTTGCGTCGGCAGAGGAGTTTCTCGCGCGCCCACGAGCCGGCGTACCGAGTTGCCTTGTACTCGATGTCAATCTGCCCGACCTGAATGGTCTCGAATTGCAGAGGCGTATAGCGGGCGACCGGATCCACATGCCAATCATTTTCGTCACCGGTTTCGGTGATATCCCGATGACTGTTCAGGCCATGAAGGCGGGAGCGATCGAGTTTCTGACCAAGCCATTCGGAGATGAAGTAATACTCAGTGCGATCCGGAACGCAATCCAGCGAAGCCGAGCCGCTCTCGGGCGCGAAGCAGAGATGCATGATCTTCGAGAATGTTATGCATCGCTAACCCCACGCGAACAGGAGGTCATGGCATTGGTTGTTACGGGCATGTTGAACAAACAGGTTGGGGATGAACTCGATATCAGCGAAATCACCGTGAAGGCCCACAGAGGCAAGGTCATGAATAAGATGAAGGCCGATTCTCTGGCCGACCTGGTGAACATGGCCTCCAGACTGCGCTTGCCGCGCCCGCAAAGGGCAGATTCAAAAGCGACTAAGTAATCCGCACCCTCTTCAGTCTGCTTCATCCCCGCGAAAGCAGCACGAATTTTCTCGCTTAAAGTCGGCCGGCCTTAAAGAACTCATCTTCGGCTATCCGATACTTAGGTATTGACCGACACCATCGTCTAATAGTTTCGAGATCGCCCCTGTGATTTCATCACTTCATCGCATCCGAAAACCTCGGAGAAGCGGAGGAGTGAAGCATGGCAGACCATAAGACAGTCATAGTAACCGGCGCGTCACAAGGCATTGGAGCAGCCGTAGTCAAGGCCTTTCTGGATAGGGGCTATAACGTTGTAGCAACTTCGCGAAGCGTTTCGAAGGCCGGCTTCCTGCCATCCCCAAACCTCGCAGTTGTGGACGGAGACATCGGTCAGGCAGCTACGGCTGAGAAAGTGGCTCAGACCGCGATCAGTGCATTTGGCTCCATCGACCATGTGGTCAATAATGCGGGCATCTTCTCGGCCAAGCCCTTCACGGACTACACCGCCGAGGACTTTCGTGCCCTGGTTTCGACGAATCTGGAAGGGTTCATTTTCATCACGCAGTTGGCAGTGAAGCAGATCCTCTCGCAAGGTACCGGAGGCAGCGTAACGAGCATCACCACATCGCTTGTCGAGAACCCAATCTCGACCCTTACGGCTTCCATTCCCATGATCACCAAGGGCGGACTCGATGCAATCACCCGCAGTTTGGCGAGCGAATATGCAAAGCGCAACATCCGCTTCAACGCGGTTGCCCCCGGCCAGGTGGATACGCCGCTGCACAAGAATAATCCGAAGGACTTCCTGAAGAGTCTTTCGCCGATGGGCACCATTTCCGACCCGAAGGACATCGCAGATGCGGTCGTCTTTCTCGCGGAAGCGCGTCATGTTACCGGGGAGGTGCTGCACGTGGACGGCGGTGCGCACGCTGGCCGGTGGTAGCCCGTAATGCTCTGCAACTGGGCGGTGTCGACCACCGCCTACAGGCCCTTGGCATCGAGCTTCCAGCTCCCCCCACACCATTTGGAACTTACGTTGAGGCTGTCCAGACAGGCAACCTGCTCTTTCTCAGCGGCATGCTCCCGGTCGTTGACCACAAGCCAAAGTACCTTGGCCGGCTTGGAAATGAACTCACAGCCGAAGATGGACGGGATGCTTCCTATACCGCGGCTCTCAGCGCGCTAGCTGCGGCGAAAGGTTACCTTGGCTCACTCGACCGAATAACTCGTGTTGTTCGCCTTGGCGTGTTCATCGCAACCTCCGGGGACTTCTTTGACCAGCCCAGAGTCGCAGATGGCGCATCGGATCTCTTTCGAGATGTCTTTGGCAGCGAAAAGACAGCGGTTCGACTGGTTATCGGTGTTGCCAGCCTCCCAATTGGGGTTCCAGTTGAGCTGGAAGTCATCTTTGAAGTCGCAGATCAGAGAGCGTAGGCAGATGTCAAGCAGTCTCTGCACGGAGACTCAGAGGATTGGTATGGAGCGGCAGTCAGGAAGTACAGAGGCACCTTGGTATCAGACTCGCGTCTCTTCAACCTTGGGAATCAAGTATCCAATTATCCAAGGGCCTTTGGGTGGCCTGTCAACGCAGCGATTGACTGCGTCCGTCTCGACTTTTGGCGGCCTTGGTTCTTTCGGTGCGCATAGTCTAAGCCCTTCGGCAATCAAAGACGCGATCGACGAGATCCGTACACTCACTACAAAACCATTCGCGATCAATCTGTGGGTCTCGATGGAAGACGAGGGCGCACGCTCATCCGGTGCAGAAGCCTTTGAGCGCAGTCTGTCGCATTTGGCTGGACACATCAATTCCTTGGGCGGCGCGCAGCCAATATATAAGCCCTATGTGCCAGCCAGCTTCGAAGATCAGGCCCGGGTATTGCTCGATGCAAGAGTCCCCGTCTTCAGTTTCATCTGCGGAGTTCCGTCTAAGGAAATACTCGATGAATGTCGCAGGCAGGCAATCATTGCGATTGGAACGGCTACAACGCGGGACGAAGCCATCGCTCTTGATCAGGCGGGAGTCGATGTCATCGTCGCATCGGGGTTCGAAGCGGGCGGCCATCGCGGATCTTTCCTTCTCTCGGCCGAGGAGTCGCTTACTGGGACGTTCTCTCTCGCGCCTCAAGTCGCCGACGCTGTTTCTGCTCCAGTTGTAGCAGCCGGAGGTATCGCCGACGCTCGCGGAATTATTGCCGCGTTTGCACTTGGAGCAGAAGGCGTGCAACTGGGCACGGCATTTCTGGCCAGTGACGAGTCTGGCGCCAGCGCCCTTCATCGCAACGCGTTACTCAGTGGAAAGGGGCGCCGAACTGCGTTGACGCGTGGCTTTACAGGTCGTCTGGCGCGTGGAATTCATAACCAATTGCTAGAGGATCTTAATCGCCCAGGAGTCGAGATTCTTCCTTATCCGTTGCAGCGTGCTCTCGTGAGAAACGTTTCCGTGCTTGCGGAGCAAGCCGCCAATCCGGAGTTGCTTCCGCTGTGGGCAGGCCAGAGCGCAAGCCTATCGCAGGAAACCGATGCGATAGCACTGCTGCAAAAGCTGGTTTCCGACGTTACCGGCATTGCGGGTCCGATTTTGGAGTGGGCTTGTGAATGGGAGGACAAATGCTGATTTCCATCACGATGTTTCTACACGAATTGAACGCGTGGAGAATGGTCGTTCCACTTGACTCAAATGGCCAACTCGGCACTCCCTTTCCAATCGACAAGGGCCAGCGCGAACCGGCCTGGGCCGCAGTTTCGAACGAACTCGCGAAGTATGCAGTCAATGCAATCTTTCGAGCACTCGCTTTGCTGGTGCTTCTTATGCTCTCCAACGCCGCTTTGCAGGCTCAAGAAAAGGGACTCCAAATGGAACAGGACATCAGCTATCGCTCAGTAAAGGTCGATGGACTCTCGATCTTCTACAGAGAAGCAGGACCGGTCAACGCTCCAACCATCCTCCTGCTGCATGGTCTTCCGTCATCGTCGCGGATGTTTCAGCCGCTGTTGACGCGCCTTGCAGACAGATCCCATCTGGTCGCTCCGGATTATCCTGGTTTCGGACACAGCGACTGGCCCGATCCCAAGAAATTCGATTACACCTTCGACCACCTTGCTGCAGTGATGGACGAGTTCACGGAGGCGCTCGGTCTTTCACGCTACACCCTCTACATGCAGGACTACGGCGGACCGGTTGGATTCCGCATGGCATTGGCACACCCGGGTCGTGTCCAGGCGCTGATTGTCCAGGATGCAGTCGCACACAATGAAGGCCTCGGAGCGAACTGGGCAACGCGACGGGCATTCTGGGCAAACAGGCCAGCTAACGAAGAGGTTCTACGTAAGAATTTGCTGTCGCTTGCCACTACAAAGACGCGTCACATCGGGGACGATCCGAACATAGAGCTTTATGACCCGGATCTATGGACCGATGAGTATGCATTTCTGAATGCACCCGGCCAAGCGCAGATTCAAAGCGACCTCTTCTACGACTACAGAACGAACGTCGATGCATATCCCAAATGGCAGGTATGGATGCAGAAAACACAGCCACGGCTGTTGGTGCTCTGGGGTAAGCACGATCTCTCGTTCGATCTCGGAGAGCCAGAGCGATACCGTCAGGACGTACCGAATGCAAAGATCCAAGTGCTGGACGCAGGGCACTTTGCACTGGACACCAAAGCCGACGAAATCGCGGACATCTTACGTGAGTTCATGAAGAGTCAAAAGTAGCCGTCGTAAACATTCAATCCGATCACGATAATCGAAGATCTTCCATTGAGGAGAAAAAATCATGCCACAACTCTTGTCATCTCCGCCGGCTGTAGCAGTCGACACAGCAGTGGAGCGCATTGCCTCATTGGTCACGCTGCCCGGCCTGAGCACCTCACATCCGAAATCCGTAAGCTTTACAAGCGCAACATCCTGGATAGTCTCGGCTGCGCAATCGCTGGCTTGCAAGGCGAGCCCTTCCAGGCCCTGCGTGAGCAGTTTGAGGAGTATCGGGCTCCGGGCCGCTGCACGTTGATCGGCGGCGGTAAGACATCCGCGGATCAGGCGGCGTTTTTCAATTCCTCTCTCGTGCGCTACGTCGACCTTCTCGATAGCTATATGGCCGATGGCGGCCTTTGCCATCCAAGCGACAACTTCGGAACCGTACTTGCAGCAGCCGAACAAGCGGGTGCATCCGGCGAGGAATTCATGTTGGCGCTCGCAGTGGCCTACGAGATTCAATGCAGATTTACTGCCGCTGTACCCGTGATGGCCAAAGGATTCAACCATGCTCTTCAACTTGCGATATCGGCCGCCGCGGGCGCGGGGAAGCTCTTCGGACTTTCGACAGACGAGATCTCGAATGCGATTTCGATCGCAACCGTCGACAACATCTCGCTGACATGTGTGCATGCCGAGAAAGTATCGCAGTGGAAAGGCTTTTCCCCCGGAATGACTGGAATGCGGGCTGTCTATGCTACTTCCTTAGCGAAGCGTGGCTTCACAGGGCCAAAGGGACTGTTCGAAGGTCCATACGGGTTGGAGCTTATGTTCTCCCAACCGATTCTCGCAAATTGGGAAGACCCCTCCCTCGACATCATCAAGCAGACAATCATGAAGAAGTATTGTTCGCTGATTCACGGCCAGGCAGTGCTAGAAGCTGTTCTTGACCTGAAGCGGAGCAATGGCCTGATTGCGGCGGACGTTGAGTCTGTGCGTTGCGATGTATTCAAAGGTGCCTTCGATTTCGCAGGAGGCGGAAGCTTTGGCTCAAAGGATCATCCTCAAGTAAAAGAACAGGGCGACTACAACCTGAAATATCTTGTCGCAGCGGCACTGCTTGACGATCAACTCGGGCCAGCGCAACTGGAAGCCACGCGCATTCAGGCAGCGGACGCACAAGCTTTGCTTGCACACGTTGAAGTGCATCCCGATGAGCGTTTAAGTGCGCACTATCCCTATGAACTCAGCGCGCGCATCACGATTCGCACAAGAGACCAGCGCGTGCTTGTGAAGGAACAGAACGGCTACGAGGGAGGGCTCACCAACCCGCTGACTTGGGACAGGACCGTGGAGAAATTCCATTGGCTAGCGGAGCCCTTTGCGAATGAGCGCCTGCGGAATGAGATCGTCGGCGCTGTGCAGCAGCTCGATGCAAAGCCGATCTCGGAACTGATTGACCTGCTCGCTCAGGTCAGTTCGACAACTGTAATCCCGAGGACACTGAAGGGCATTCAATGAGGTTTTGAAACAAGAGTACTTCTAACACCGCGAGGCGCAGAGACTCGCCACAACAAGGAGATCAACATGAGCAGAAATATCGAAGGCAAAGTAGTAGTGATCACGGGCGCAAGCAGCGGTCTGGGAGAGAGCACCGCCCGCCATCTCGCAAGACTAGGCGCAACTGTCGTTCTGGGCGCGCGGCGCAAGGTTCGTCTCGACGCGATTGTCAGAGACATTGAGGCCAGCGGTGGAAAGGCGCTCGCTGTCACAGTCGACGCAACGAAGCGGGCAGAAGTCGAGTCCCTGGTCAACAAGGCCATCGACACCTATGGCAAGATCGACGTCCTGGTGAACAACGCAGGTATCATGCCGATTGCGCCGCTTTCGCTTCTCAAGGTGGACGAGTGGGATCGCATGATTGACCTCAATATCAAGGGCGTGCTCTACGGCGTTGCGGCCGCACTGCCCCACTTCCTGAAACAGAAAGGCGGTCACTTCATCAATACTGCCTCCGTCTTTGGCATCAAGGTGTTCGCGCCTGGAGGAACTGTCTATTGCGCTACAAAATCAGCGGTTCGCGCTCTCAGCGAAGGCCTGCGATTGGAGGTCCATGGATCTGGAATTAGAACTACGATCATCTCCCCCGGTGCGGTCGACTCTGAACTGAAGGAAAGCACTTCCGACGAAGCATCTGCAAAAGCGGTGAAGGAGCTTTACAAGCAGTTTGCAATTCCTGCTGATTCCGTCGCTCGCGCCATCGCCTATGCAATCGAGCAGCCTGCTGATGTTGATGTCAATGAGATCGTAGTGCGGCCGACTGTACAAGACTTCTGATCGCCGAATCGAAAGTCCCGAAGTGGTTCCTATTCGCAGCGGGCGTGAGGAGCAACCATATCGGAGATCTCCAAAACTCCGACACGCTCGTCGTGAATCACGATGTTCAGAACCGAGAAACTGCGATCTACACTGATGCTCTCGACCCGCGTGTCTTTCATGACGCTCTGGTGTTCGTCGCCGGATCGATTGGAATTGTTCCGTCGAAGCACCTCGAATGAATTCTCGGCTTATGCTATCAGGCCAAACCGAGTTCTTACGATAAGCTTGGCTGTCAAAGCTTGCTCTCGTCGGTGAAGGGTTATTCATCAGGATTCGGCCAGCGTCCGCTGGATTGCTCATAGTCGAACCTCATTTTGTGCCAACGGGGATTCGCATTCATCGAGTGTTTGAGCCGGTTTCCGAAACAGATGCCTGGATTACTACGGAGTCGGGAATTGAGTGGCCGTTGAGGGCTACTTACTTGATTTGCAAAGGATAGTAGTACGACGCCTGATCCTGTTCGTGGGTCGTGGCCAGAAAATACGCACCCGCCTTGGCCGCCCGCAGATCGAGTTCCACGGACACCAATTCGTGGTCGCCATTGGCCGTCGCCAGCGCGCTTCTCAGGGCCACGACACCATTTCCATTCTGATCCTGCGTAACCGCAACAGCGTATTGGCCTGGAGGGCTGAACCGTGGGAGGATGATCGTCAGCCTAACCAGAGTTGCCGGCAACGACACAGATTGAAGCGAGCTTGGCTCGTTGCCTCGGATCGTACCCGCATCCCACAGGTTTACCGTTTGGGATGCAACGGCCAAATTCGGCGCTGTGAGTTGCCGGTGCATCCCATAGCGAACGAACGTGATGGCGGCAACGGCGACCACGGAGCAGAAGACCACCACGGTAACGAATGCCAGTTTGCGCTGGCGCGAACGATTCTCCTGCCGGAAGACAAGAATTCGGCTCATGCACGTGGAACAGTTTGCCGCGTGGTCGACTCTCGGGTCTAGCAAATCGATCCGCTTGGCCTTTCGAGCCAGATCTCGAAGGAAGATTTCGTCAGGACACGGCCCGACAGGCGTCGTTTCGCCGGCAAGCACGCGCTCCTGATGGCGCTGCACTAGCCATGATTCAATGCGGTCCTCGGCGCGCGAGGGCCTAGACCAACTCAACATTTTGGGGATTCTCCAGGAGGGGAAATACTGCGGAGCACCAACCCCAGTTCCCCAAAGTATGCACGACGCACGGCGCTGTGGTCCATCTCAAGTTTTCCACCGATCTCCCGCCACGAATAACCTTACCTCCAAGTGTCTGAGACGCGAGAATTTATTCTGACGACCGTTCTGTCCACGACCGACTTTCCAGAAGCGGTGAGGCCAGACGAGCATCGGGATTCTGGCTGCGCCTTCAGATTTGGCGTGGAGCTTCGCTGAATTACACGCCGAAAAGAAACGTCAACTTGCCGGCCCTGCCGAATTCTCAAAACTCTGACTGCAAATCTAGGGTGGGCTGGTTCGCAACATCTCCATTTCCCGGTGGCTTGCACAGGCCGACGTCTGAAATACTGCAAGAGCGCTTCAGAGTGCTCTTGCGCCGAGCGGGAAAAGTCCGAAGGTTGGAGTTCTGGGAATTTCAGGCAATGTTTGTACAGTGACTGTACAGCAGATTTGGAAATCGTGGCATTCTCTGCATTCCTGGCATTCTCAGAATCAGTAAGTTGATTGTTTTCAACGCTGATGGCGGGTTCGACTCCCGCCGCCTCCACTAGTTTTTTGGACGCTTAAAATAAATGACTTACATTTTCGGACTGAAAACTTGACCGGCTCAATCCCGATCAGGTCGCTCGCAAGCGCGCGCGAACACCAGTGGAGAGTCACACGGAGCCAACGAAGGAGATTTGGGCTGACCCTGCACGTTCAGACCATTTGCCTGATCCTTCAAATCCCATTCGCTAACTCTTGCCTCGTACTTCGGGGTGGGCTATCCTTTAATGCGATTGAAGAAGTTGCGGCCCCCATCTGCTTGATGGAAGGCATGGTCTTCAGTCAGCGGTGTTTCGGCCTGATAGGCCGCGCCGCGCGGTTCACGGGTTTGCAAGGGCTGTGTTAATCAGAGTTTCTCTGTTTCCACAGTTCTTCACCGCTCCCTCAGCGCTTTGTGAGGGTACTTGTGAAACCGCTGACCAGTCTGGTTGGCCTTGATCAAAGGAGACCAGCAACTGGCCCGCGGCTAGATGCATGGGTCTCCTTTGTTTTTTCGGAGACCCCAATGTCAAAACAGCTACTCCACCTTACGATCGAGCTTGATGGTTCTGTTCGCAAGGCACAAGACCACGCTCCACTCTCCGTTCTCGACCAGCAATGGCAAGAGCGGTATGAGAAAGGGGCCGAGCTGGCGATAATCTCTGCGCCGGCACCCGAAGACGACAAGCAGCGGAAGCTCGTCAACAAGACCATCAACAGGTGTATGTTCAATGGACAGCGCTATGCTCTTTGGCCGCTGTCCGGCGAAACGAACCTGTATGTTGGCGAAGTTGACCCTGGCGTCCTCATGCTTCGCATCGACCGCAACGGGAAGGTCCATGACCAGAAGAAGGAAGCGGCAGCGAGAGGCGAACGCCTTACCTCTCCTTACGCAACCCGCATGCTGGCTGGCCGCCTTTTCCCCGGCATCGAACTGGCTCTTGTCCAGGTCCCAGGCCGGATGACGGAAATTGAAGAATTCTCCGTCAGAGACACCCTGGCTGCCCTTGTTTGGAAGGGGCGCCGGTACCGCCTCGTTGGAGCAACCGGTGGCGCGAAGGATGGCAAGTTCTACTTCGCAGAAGAGAAGTGGGAGACTTGCCTTGCCCGTCAGTACCAGCGGTGGCCAGAAGCAGCCATTTCGTATTTCGGGATTCTGGTGTCCGAGTGCGAGAAAGGTCTCATTGAAACTCATGCCCGAGTCAAGGTTGTAAATGACCACGAATTGGGCACAAATGACAGCCGCGGCTGGGTTAGCCAGTCGCTGTTCGACCAAATGAAGATCGATGGCGGGGCGCTTTACCAGTTCCGGCTTGCTTTTGAGCTGGCACAGGCGAAGGGCACCTTCAAGGTGATGCCGGACGAAGTGGCCCAGCACCCTGACATCAACGCTGACATCGTGATCCCAGAATCCGCAATCAAGCCGTCTCGGTCAGACTTGATCGGGAAGGTATTCGAGGGTCCGGTGGTCCTTGGTGTACGTGATGTATCGCGCACCGACACCAAAACAAAAGGCTCCTATACGGTTCTTCAACACGCTTCCTGGCCGGTAATCGAAGAAGAGATCATCGGACAGTGCCTGCGTGAGATCGCAACTCTGAAGAATGGATTCGATACCGAAGAGCACAGGGAGTTGCTTGAGCAGATCGGCAGCGCAAACAGCGATGCCGGCTTCTACCGGGTGGTTGAAGCGTGTCTCTCGGCAGATCAGGATGGTTCGATGTCGCGCCACCCTCACATTCACCGCGGCATTAAGCAGCTGCTTGCACAGTGGGCCTACAAGATGCTCACCGGCGGCGGTATGAGAATGCCTGGCCGGATGCTCGTGGATGATGGCTACCTTGCTGTTGAAGATGGGAAAGTGTTTGCCGGGTCCGACTGGATTCCGTACCACTTTTGCATCACAGAGCAGCCTGGTGACCGGAACCTCTGCGTCCGCTTTCCTGTTCGCATGGC
>PLPU01000083.1:18025-19959 GCA_003159975.1 Acidobacteriaceae bacterium | reverse complement strand
CAGCCGGAAAAGGGCAAACACGAGCGGGAGCATTCTCCGTGGCGCAATATCACCACGCTGGCATTCAAGGCAATGGGCAATCGCGTTGGTGTCATTACCAATACGATGTCCTCAGCATTGGCGGCCGGCATGCCTGAGTTTGCCTACGAACTAGTCCCCGAGCTTCAGTCCGAAATAGATAGCCTGAAGCACAACACCCAAGCCAACATGAACCGCGTCACCGAGATTGCGGATAAGGTTGGCAAACCGTGGTGGCTGACCATCGACAAGAAGCTGAAGTCCGTCGATGAACTGCCCAAGAAGCTGACGCCCCTCAGTGAGTCAGATCTCGTTGCCAGGATGTACAACGTCCTTTGCCCCGAGCTGATGAAGGTGATCGGCGAAGCGAAGCCAATAGCCCATTTTTCCTGGATGTTCTCCGGCCTAGCGGGCGGGAAAAGGCTCACCGAGGGCATGCTACTCGAATGCCGCAGGATGAATGAGTTCTTCGGCTCAACGATGTGTCGAATCTCTGCCTGGCTAGGGCTGAGAAAGGATGCTCTGACCGCAGCACAAGCAGAGGTTAGGGCCGCAAAGAGTGGGGGGGACAAGGTCGAAATCATGACCGCGTACGCCCGACTACGCGAGGCCGAAGCCAATCTGGAGGTTGCAAAGAGGAAGCATCGGGTTTTCTCCTCTGAAATCCGCCAAGCCATTTGCGTTTGGGGGGCAGGAAAGCCTGACGAAGAGCGGATGCACTGGGCAGCATCGCTGAACCATGTTGTTTCCCAGGGAAAAGGCTCCGGGTCGATTCTGTACCATGCCTTTCCGCAGCAGTTTGCGGATGCGGTAGCGGAACAGACAGGCGGAGAACGCGTACTTGTGGACGAGGCAGTCGAGAATTGGAAGCTTGTCCTAAACGCAACAAAAGATATCCTCATCCGAGTCAATCAGGATTCGACTTGGGTCTCTCGCTACAAGCGGGTAGAGGAGAAAGAGAATGCCGCGGACGGCAACGTTCGCATTGTCCGGGTTTGGCGGCGGGTTAACCCCGAAATGCCAGAGATCGTCGCGGGAGAAGAGGATCCCGAGGTCTACGATCTGGATAACGACAACCTCTAACAGACGGAGCGCTTCGTGAACAGTATCCCTTCGGGGTACGACGTTCACGGAGCGCTCAGCTTTTTGGGGGACATTGCACTTTTTCGTCATCTAGGCATTCCCCTTGAGTCGCCCTTCGGCCTACGATGCGGGCTATGAGCAACCGTATATCCACCATACGTCCGTCTCTTCACTGCATCACCTTCCTTGCGGCGGTGCTCTTGGCAGCCGGACCGCTCCACGCCCAGACCAAAGTTGAGGTTATAGCGACGGCACTTCACCATGTATCGGTTGTCCAGGTTCCCGAGCCGGTAGAAAACGTCGCATTGGGCTCGGCTCAGGTCCACGTCGAGTGGCACGGCAACAACATCCTCATCGAGCCGCAGCGAACTGGTGTCGACACCAATATGGTGGTNNCCTCCCCTTGTTCCCTCTCCAAGTGAAGTCCAGACAGAGCACGACCGACTTTTTGCCAGCCTCATACTGGCTTCGCGCAGCGTTGACACGAGCGGCATCCACCCCAAAAAGCATTCGGTTGTCGTTCGGGTAGTGCATGTGAGCGAAGACGCGCACAACTATTATGTCCGGTTGAGCGCGACCAACAATACCTCGCACACCTACCGGCTGCAGAACGCCGCCGTAATGAAGATCGATCCGGCGTTTGGCGGCGACATTGCGTACCAAAACGTGAACCACCAAATCGGCGCCGATGTGTTCAAGGAGTTCAGGAAGTACCAGCAGACTCCGGTTGTCACCCACGGTTCTACGCTCGACATCACGGACATGCCGCCGGACACGACAATGGATTGGGTCGAGGCTCTCTCCAAGCCGGGTGTCACCCCGGCCATCTTCCG
>PLPU01000083.1:0-17952 GCA_003159975.1 Acidobacteriaceae bacterium | reverse complement strand
GCAAATGAGAACCAGGCCGAGGCTTGGGTAAACGAGATGTGCAAGCGACCGAGCGTCTGGCTCCGAAGACTTGCGCAGCTCACGCGTGACTTCAACCCGGAGACATTGAAGGAAGAGTTTTCTATGATGTACGCCGAGAACGCAGAGGGTAGCGCGGCGAATTTCCTTCGGCGTCACTTTCGTCGGCCAGACGCGCCTGCCGACGCCAAACCGTTCCCCATTCGCGTCGAATTCTTCTACCTGCTGTTCGGTGCGTTAGTAGTGACGATCGTCTTGGTAATGCTGGTCCTGTTCCGGAAGCACAATCCCTAAAACACAAGAGGAAAAGACGTGGAAAGAGTGGAACGCGTCCGGTCGCCACAAGAAGAGCACCGCGAAGCGATGATGGTCTTCACCTGGCTATTCCTGATCCTACTGGCCGGTGTCGTGTGGGTTGCAAACCGCGGACTACTGTTGCGCCTTCCGCAAACGATTGCGATCATGGCCTTCCTGGGTCTGCCAATTTTCTACCTGATTGTGGTAGTCCGCTACTACTTCGAGCTTCCGCAGTTGCTGGCGAAGCAATGGCCCCGGCCACGGTTGTGTGTGTCGCGGGGAAATGCTCGCAAGGCCGCACAGGAAGCGGAACGGCAAGGCGTCACATTCCTGGGTTATGAGAATGACGGCACACCAGTTTATTGGACGAACGACCAGCGCTCCATGCAAGCCAACCTTCCCGGCCAGAGCGGCGCCGGCAAGACGAACCTGTTGCTCACCATCATCGACCAGGACATTCGTCGTGGCCATCCCGTCGTTTACTTTGACGGGAAAGGCGACAAGGAACTTGTACTGAAGATCTGGAATTTGGCGTTCGCCGCCGGTCGAGGAACGGACGTGCGGGTGATCGACCCGACGCATCCGGATATTTCCGAGAAGTACAACCCCTTCTATGCCTCGGATGGCAAACTCCAGCAACGCGTAGGAACCGTCTTCGATTCGCTCGGCGCCGCCCAGGCAAAAGACGAATTCTTTTCCGAGCACCAACGCGCATTTCTGAATGCAGTCACCGTGATCCTGGAGCATACGGGTAAGCAGTTTACGTTTTGGGATGTGCTGGTTGCCTGCCAGCAACCGGAATTGATGAACCGGCTCATCGAGAACTTCCAGGCTCAGGTAATGACAAGCCCCGACCTCCCCCAGCATAAGAAGAACGCCTTTCTGCTTGCAGCCACAACACTCAAGGGTAACTATGACGACAAGGATTGGCTCACGAAGATCCGCGGCCTGCTGAACAGCATGATGCCGTTTGTTGGCGATTCGTTGGCGCTGATCACAGGCTCGTGCGAGAACCTCGTCACGTTCGAAGAGATAGTCGAGAAGAAGCAGATTCTGATCGTCAGCATGAACCTGGGTACCGACAGCCAACCGTACAAGGCGTTGGGCAGAATTCTCATGCGCAATATGCAGTTCATGATTGCGTCTCGATACGACGCCTACTGTCTGAACCAAAAGCACCCGTTCATTTCGATTGTGCTGGATGAGTTCGGGCTGTACTCCTACCAGGGATTCAAGGACATCATCCACACCGCGCGGCAAGCGAATGCCGCTTTCATATTCTCATTCCAAAGCATAGAGCAGTTGTCCATGGACGTAAGCGAGTCGTTTGCTTCCGACGTTGCCAGTGCACCGAACACGAAGTTCATGATGAAGATCAGCAACGAGGGAACGGCGAAGGCCTTTCAACAGGCGTCTGCCAGCGTTCCGACTGAACGGTTGAGTGTGCGCGTCGAGAAAGGCACCATTCTGGACAGGAGCCCGTATACCGAGGAGGGAACGGGGACAAGGCAGGAAGCCTTCGACACTCGCGTCCAGGATCATCAGGTGAAGATTCTGCCGACTGGCCAAATGATGGCGCTGCTGCCGGACAGGAGTATGGGCGTTATCGTGAAGCACATCCATGTTCCTCTTGGAAATAATTCGCAGTTGGCGTCACTGCCGGAATGGCTGCCGGTACTCAAGACGCCAAGGGTAGATTCCTTGGCGCTCGACCTGCGTCTGATTGACGCCGAGGCGGCAAGCAACAACAGTGTGTCCGCGAAGAGGAGAAAGACGAATGCAAGTACGCAAGCGTTTGGCGATGGCGCCCGTGCTCTTTTTGGTAGTGGTGTTCGCGGCGGCACAGACTCCGCGCCTGCTTCCCGGTCATAGCCAGCAGGCGCAACAACTCGCGCATCCGACGCAACCAACTGACCCATCTGGTAACAATCAGCGGTTCAGCCAAAGGCCCTCCATCGAGGAAGGAATGCGGCACGCAGTCAACCCGTGCAACCGGGATTACGGACGCCTATTGTACGGGTGGCAGGATACTGCGGTGCAGTACACCATCGACAGTTGGGTCTGGTGGTTCGGCATGATTACGGCAGTTAGCTTTCTTGCAGCTCTCGTTTATATCTGGTGGCTCAATGAGCGGTGGGATGCTCGGCAAGATTGTTTTGCTCGAGCCGCCGCGATTCTGATCGGCCAGCGCAACACGGCTTACCAGCGTGCACGGTTCGCCATCGATAAACACAATGAGCTCGTTCTAAGGTTCGACAGTCTCTTTGGCAATTTGGCAGAGGCCAGACGAAGACAGCAAGTCGCAGACCATATAGAGGCCGGAAGAGAGTCGTCGCAGCCGTTATTCCCTGTTGACGGCGACGACGTGGCGTCAATCGGGGAATCGGGCGTATCTGTTGTCGAGGTGCAAAGCGCGACGCCGCGCGGAGAGCAAATTGTTAAATTCAACGGCGCAGAGTTCGTACCGGTGGAGGCCCACCGACGGCGCGTCCATGCATTCGAGACCAAAATCAAGGCGCAGCGCACAGCAATACAGCAACTGAAAGACAGGCTATCGCAAATAGAGGGTACGAAGTAGAGCGGTCGACTTTCACGGAATGGACAGGGCGTGCGAAAGCATTTGTAGTGAACCAGGCTAGCGATAGGAGTGTCATCTTGGGTGTACCGGGTCTGAGCAGAGAAATGATGCAGTTGATGCGGGGCAGAAGGACGCGCGCAAGATTACTTCTCAAGAAGAGATATGCGCGCATCTATCGCATTCGGCGGTTCGCCAATCCCCGAATCGACAGCATCGAGGATTCGGTCGCGTTCCAAGCCGTGCGCCTCGCGGTCGACCCTCGGATCAAGCTCGCGAATATAGCACGCTCCCGTGAGAGCTGCGCAGCCACCCGCATTCATGCCAACTCAGCCCTAGCCCGAACTGGAAAGGCAAACGGGATAAGGTGTTCGCTTTCTCTTCCTGGGCCCACCACCGCGGTCTCTCTGGACCTGCGATGATTGTCCACTGCATTGAACTTGGTTCTCACTGGTGGACTCGGATCACCAGCGACAACGACGGAAATTTCGTCCCTGTAAGGTCCGCGTTCTTCAACAGTACAGCACTCCCGCGCGGCGCCAGTGGCACACATTGGTTGAGATGTTGGACGATCCCCGGCATCGTCCGTTTCAACGTTGCCGGTTTTCCGCGCGCAACAATGCCGACGCACCTGCAGAACATCAGCGCGTTCTCCGAGGGACTGGACACCCAGCGTGGGGGGAATCGACTGCTGTTTCGTTGCGCGGCTCGTCGTGATGCACCGATTGATGCCTACCTGGTTGTCGTCCGCAGCATGATGTGCGGCCGGATTGCCTTTGGCTCTAAATGGAAGTCGGAGGGTGTCCGGGTCGTTTGCGCGAGTGCCAACAAGGGCGATCAAGAGACGCTTGTGCTGATGCCGCCCAATGGCGTCATCCAAACTGACGAAGGCAAATGGCGGATCGGGTGGCAGAATGAGCGGAAATCCCAGAGGCGCGCGCGGCTTGTCCTCTAGGCACCTGAGCTCCGTTATGTAATAGCGACACCTTGGAGAATCGCCATGAGCGAATTGCCAAATCCACACTTGGATGTACTCGGTGAAGACGACACACTCGGCGCGACGGCCGAGGCCGTACTACCGTCTGCGCACCTGGCGCCCGACCAGAGATTGCTTTTAAGCGCAGCAATGCCCCCTGCGAAGATGAGAAAGGTAAGTACCACTGGAGGCCTCACCGCGCGGGAATACCATGTGCTTCGAATCCTGGACTGCTACGGGTGGTGTACACCAGAAATGGTACGGCGCATTGCCAACTTCCATGGAGTGCCTTGGACGAGTGAAGGCAGATTGACCTACCGGCTGCTTCGCAGGCTAAAGGAACTTGGGTTTGTCGTGAGCCGCAAACTGCATGACGGGACAAAGACCATCGCCAATGCAGCAACGCCAAACGGGATGGCGTACATTCGTTCGCACGGCGATGCTTTGCTCTGTGACACGAATGCGGTTAAGGATCCAGCCAGCGTCTTTCATTTCATTGGCCTGAACAACATCATGCTCCAGTTTATGAGCCAGTTCCCCACACGTTATTGGCTGTCGGATTTTCAGGTGCGTTCGGACAACAGCTGTATTGGCGCGAACGGTCTGGCAAAAGACTACGACTCGGTCGGCGAACTAGCCCTGTCAACTGGCCATGTACGCATCGCGGTCGAGTATGAAAGATGGCAGCAGAGTTCGCACCGATATCTCAAGTTGTGCGCGTGTCTGGCGTCCGAGAAGTACCTGCACATGGTCATCTACTTTCTCGGCAAACCCGAATTGCTCCGATCTGCAGCGCCACATTTCAAGAGATTGGGCGGATTCGTCTACTTCGTTGATTATGGCCAGTTCCTGGCGAAAGGGGCGGATGTGTACGCACATTACTGGTATCTCGGCCATCTTTACGAGGCCCCATTGCGCGACGTTCTCGACCACGCGAGCCGAAAGCAGCGCTTGGATTATTTTCCGATTCATCAACTGACGCTCAGGATGGGAAAGTGATCCATTGTCTAAATGAAGTACACATTGAGTACAAACCGCTTGATTTCGGAAGGGAAAGATGAGCCCTCTACTATGGGCTCCGAAGTACCTGATATAGCAATTAGTTAGAGTTTCTCCGATAACGGTCTCCCAGGGTCTTCTTGAGAGACGGAATCGTTGTAAAACCCCTATAAAGCAACTTCTGCCCGCATTACTGCCCAGGACTCTACCCGCTTTGGATTGCTCAGCCGTGTGCGCTCTGACGCAGTTCGGCTGAAGCAGCTCCGTGCCATTTATCGGCTTCTTTGCCACCGCCACGAGTAGCTGTTGTGGTTCTTGCCCGTGCAGCTGTGCACAGACGTGCATCCGCGTTGCGCCAAGTTGCTGCGCTCTGACGCAGTTCGGCTGGAGCAGTTTCGTGCCATCCATCCGCTTCTTTGCCGCCGCCACGAGTAGCTGTTGTGGTTCTTGCCCGTTCAGCTGCGCACGGACGTGCATTCGCGTTGCGCCGAGTTGCTGCGCTCTGACGCAGTTCGGCTGAAGCAGTTCCGTGCCATTCGTCGGCTTCTTTGCCACCGCCACAAATCGCTGTTGCGGTTCTTGCCCGTGCAGCTGCGGACGGCGATGCCCCAATATGCTTTGCTCGGCGAACTGGCTACTTTGTGTTCCTTTTGGCCCCTTCACACCGCCGCCTGGCACTGTTGTGGGTGTTGTCCGTGCAATCGCGTGCGGATGTGCACTTATATTGGACCAAGTTGCAGCGCCGTGACGCAGTTCATCTGACCGCGTCCCGCGGCTTCCCGGCGCATCTCTGTTACCTCCACGAGTGGCTGTTGCGAATCTTTTCCGTGCAACTGCACACTGCTTTGCAATCGAGTTCGGCAGTGTTCCGCGCGAGGACCGCGTCAACTTGCCATCCAAACCAAGCTCCGAATTTCCACCAAAGGTGGGGGTGCGACACACCACTCAATCCGGTTTGCCTTCCTGGCCGATCGTCATAACTTTCATTTGAAGGAGAGCTTCATGCGTCGCGGAACAACGAGAAACATCTGGAACCGGTTCGAGCAGCAACAGAATGCCCTGCTTCGGGCGTGCTTCAACGAGAAGGCCCGTGACAACTGCGCGTAAGGCGGCAGTGGCTGTGACGGCAGTTCCCGCCCGGTAGAGGCACACAACGTCTGGCTGGTTCGGCAATACGGGAATCTCCACCGAAGGTGGGGGTGGCGTGGAAACACTCTGCCGTATGCCCAACCTCCTTCACCTTTGCCGCTTGCCGCTAAACTGCATTTGCAATCTGACGGGTGCGGAGTGCTGGACTCAGGAGATATATGAAGTTCATCAGTACACGCGATACGCGCACAGCTGCAGAGGCTAGCGCGCGAAAGGCTTTCGCCCGGCATCGGGGGGAGCTTTATTTGGAAGCCGCCGAGAAGTACCGGGCTGTCGGCGACGAGACAAATGCCCACGCGGCAGCGACCGAGGGACTGCGCCTAACCGCCGGACCTTTCTATCTTGCAGTGAGAGACAAGCTGCAGGACTTCCTTTCGACTGTGCCATCTGTAGCCTGACGGACCCCGACCATCATCCCGACCAAGGGTGGGCGCGATGTTGCCGGCTTCCTTATTTCTTTTTCGCACTTCCTTCCTTCCGCCATTTCTTTACTGCGGCAGTCTTGCCACGCGGCTTCCGGCAAAGAGCCTACCAATTCAGCGCCAACCTGTGACTATTGCGGCGTGACGCCGACGCTGCGGGTACTGCACTCTGCGGCCGGCTGAAACATCGGCACGTACTGTGAGTGCGGTCCCTAAAGCCACGAGTCTGGCTACTACAAATCTTCAGACCCCGCTCAGGCAGCTCTGCGCGATGGGAAGCATTCACGATGAGGGCCGGATCCTCGCAGGAGTGATGAGCAATTTGCTCAACGCGAAACGCCTTCTTGTCCTTTCATCCACCACACAGTGACAGGGGAATCTCTTACCAGAGATGCGTGGCGACACTCGTCCTGCACTTTCTTCCGCGGCAATACCACACCACAACTACACGCCCGGTTTGCCGTCTTGGCAGATCGCCAACCACGTTTCATCTCAAGGAGAGCGCTATGCGTAAAGGAACAAAAAGGTATGACTGGAACCGGTTTGAGCAGGCACAAAACACACTGCTTCGGGCGTGCTTCAACGAACAGTCTGCTGAGGCCGCTGCGCGCAAAGTCGCCTTGGCAGCGGCGGCAGCTTCCGTCCGGTAGCGGCACAGACCCTTTGGCCGGTTCGGCAATACGGGAATCCCCACCAGAAGTGGGGGTGGCGTGGAAACACTCAGCCGTATGCCGAACCTGCGCCATTCTTGCTGGGGCACTACTCCAGCACACCCCTCTTACAAGATACATGTGCAAATCTCAACGGCCGACGCTCCTGCATGAGGCGGCCACAAGGAGTTCACCGTGCAAACCATCGAAGCCAAAGTGAGCGCCAGGATACTCAGCAAAGCCGACCGGCTGTTCACCAATAGGCTCAGCCAGATCTTCGTCGAGCTGCTCCAGAATGCTCGCCGCGCAGGCGCGTCCCTGGTCACAGTCACGACCAGCCCGTCACCCACCGACTCAACCTCCCTCATCACCTTCACGGACAATGGCTCCGGCATCGAGGACTTCAATAAGCTGCTCCACCTGGGCGAGTCTGGATGGGACCAAGCCGTCGAGCGCGCGGAAGATCCGGCGGGCATGGGGCTGTTTGCGCTGCTGCACACCGGTGTGGTTGTGAGGCGCCGCGGGAAAACCGCGACCATCACCACCGATGCGTTTCTGGGAAAGGAAGCGGTACAGGTCCACGACCAGGATTCTGTTGACCCGAAAACAGGAACGACGGTGGTCTTCGCCCGCGAGGAGGCACAAGCCGCAATCCTGGATGTCCTCCTCCGCGTCGCTCGCTTCGGCCCGGTTGACGTCAAGGTCAATGGAGAACTGCTGAAGCGTGAGGACTTTCTCGCCAACGCCGTGTACATCAAGGAGGTGGATGGCGTACGCATCGGCGTATTCGTCGGCCATTCCGAACCGTTGGAGTCTGTCAACTTTCACGGCAATCTCATCCGCGTCAACCTGTCGGAGACCGCACTCGGCAAGATTGTGGTCTCGCCGACGCACAACGACCTGCTGTCTGTCGGGGTGCGCCTCGACATCACCTCCACCGCCAGCCTCCACTTGAAGTTGCCCGACCGCACAGACCTTGTTTACGACGAGGCGTACCACACAATGCGGAAACAGGTGCGCAGAACGATCCTCGAGTACTTGGCGAGCGAAGGCGTCCAGCACATCGCATCGTATGCGGTGTACAAGGAAGCACTGCAACTCGACATTCCCATCCAACCGGCCGTCCCGTACCTGCAGCCATTCTTCGTCTCCGCCCGGGACAGCAATTCAGGCCAAGAGCCGTTCAATGGCGACCGGGGCGATTACCTGGCTACGATTCACGACCCGGCTAAGTGCGCTCTCGTGTGTCTGGATGACTACCACGCCGACTCGACTCCCTTCACGTTCGACCTGGGTTCCAGGGACCGCCAGCTTCCAACAGGGCTTGTGCCTGTGCGGGAGAACTCCGGCTTCAAAGGCTATTCCTGGTACGACAATCTAGCCTGCTGCCGCAACTTTAAGCTCACCATCGACGGCAAACCCGCCGAAGATGCAGCCCACCCATTGGCAGTAACGATCGTGAATGGTATCCAACTGTCATTCGACCTGGAGCGTGCAGGCGCCATCGAACAGGTTGCATGGAACCTGCCCTTCGCGGGCTGGGGCGAGGAAGACGAAAACGAAGCCAGCCTTTTCATCACGCGCGACAGCGAGTGGGCGCAAACCAGTTCGCCTTACCAACCGTTCTCCCTTATCGATGTCGCTCAACATCTCGCCTTCGATCCGAGCGACGACTTCGAAGCGGACAGTTACGAAACTCAGGAGCAATACTTCAAGCAGCGCTATGAGGAAGCCATCATCGAAGCTATCGGCGGTGCTCTTGCCGCCGCGCGCCTGGCATTGTCGCGCGCTCTCGGCTGGGACCTTACCAGGGCTCTCGACGCCGCCCACTTGTCCGAGGTCCGGTTCGTCAGGACAGAAGACGGGAAGTGGAAGGTGGACCTTCCCACCGCACCCTAACTTAAAACTGATGGACTGAGCTGGCCGCTAAAACAAGGCGGCCGGCTTACATCCTCCGACCTTACTCGCGAATCTCAGTTCAAACTCTGGAGACCGTTGTGTTCACACCCAAAAACATTCGTACTACCTACCTCCCCAACGGGCTGGCCATTCTCACCGAGCGCATGGAGCATACCCGCTGCGTTTCCATGGGCGTCTGGCTCAAAACTGGCGCCCGCCATGATGCACCGGAACTCAATGGTCTCTCCCACTTCGTTGAGCACATGGTTTTCAATGGCACGATCTCACGGTCTGCTCGGCGCATCGCCTTGGACAGTGATGAGCTCGGTGGGTTCATCAACGCCTTCACCGGGTACGAGACGGTTGCATTCTCTGTTACCGTTCTCGATACCCACGTGGCCCCGGGGCTGGACCTTCTTGCGGACATCCTCTTGAATCCGGAATTCGTTTCCTCAGCGATCGAGCGCGAGCGTGCAGTCGTCATTGAGGAGATCAACGAGAATCAAGATGACCCGGGCCGTCTTTGCCAGGACGCATTTGTTCGCACCCTATGGAAGGACCACCCACTCTCCCTGCCCATCGGCGGCACGCCGGAAACGCTTAGCTCTTTCACCCGCGACGCGCTTGTGCACTTTGCGCAGGAGCATTTCACAGGCCACAATATGGTGTTCGCCGCTGCCGGAAATATTGAGCACGACGACATGGTGTCTATGGTGGAGAAGTGCTTTGGCCACGCTCCGGCCGGCACTTCCCTTCCCGGAGCCACGTGCCCTGCACCATTTGCTGGAAGGACGCTAGTCGACAAGCCGACAGAACAAGTGCAACTGGTCATCGGTGTCCCTGCTCCCCAACTCACCGATGCCCAGTACTTCACAGCGCTGACGGCAGCGACCTTACTGGGGGGAGGAAGCAGTTCCCGCTTATTCCAGTCCGTCCGCGAAGAGCGCGGCCTGGCGTACACCATCGCTGCGGAGTATATGGCGTTTCAGGACACTGGATACTTCAGCGTTTATTCCGGTACTTCCCGCGCCCAGGTTGAGCCCGTTCTAAACCTCATCCTCCAGGAGCTGCACCGGCTGAAGACGGAGCCCGTCTCACCTGGCGATCTTGGGAGAGTAAAGGGAACGCTGATCAGCAGCAGCATTCTAGGGTTGGAAACAAGCTCTGCCCGAGTAGCCGCGATGGCGGGTCAGTTCCTGACATTGAGTCGTACCGTTGGCATGGAAGAAAGACAGGCGCTCATCGAAAGTGTCACCGAAGATCAGGTGATGCTGCTCGCGAATGAGCGGTTCGACTCGGATCGGCTGGCCGTCGCGCTGGTGGGAGACGTGCACGGTTTGGAACTCGTGTCCAACAGTCTCAGTTGCTAACCGACTTTATGCTCTTAATTGGCGGGCCCCGGAGCATCTGCTAGTCGCGCTTTGCGCCACACGGCTCCCGTGTTGCACAGCCTAAGCGTTCTGTTCTCTGCTGGCCGGCCCTGAACCCATCAGGCCCGGTGTCCAATCTGCTTTTGCCATGCATTCACCCCCAGTCATTTCAATCGATCCGACAGCTTCTTGCGTGTCTGCATCCCACTCGGGGCCAAAGCGTGATTCCTTTTTCCAATCCTGCGGTTGGTCTACGCGGCCGATCGTGCATCCTTCCACCCTGCACAAGGAGAGTGTGCCATGTCGTTACTGTATCGTTCGCCTTTTGGGCCTCGGCATCCCGAACCGCTCGTGACCCGAACAACCTTTCCGTCCATTCCGTCGGTGCTTTTGGCACCAACGTTGCGGGCCTTCCCGCCAACGTTCCCGCAACCGAACCGGTCTTGGAATTGGTTCTAGCCTCCTAGCCTCACCAATCTGGGTGGCGGCGCACGCCCAAACGGACGGCGCTGCCCCCTGCCGAGAATCCCATGTCTCCAATATCTTCTCTCGCACATTTGAAAGCGCGTCCCCGTCGTCTCGTGTGTATCGCCCTCCTGCTCGTAGGACTGTGCATCGTTGGCGTTGGCATTGTTTCTGCCGTACGCTTTTCCAGCAAACACTCCATCGGCCTCCTGCTCCTTTGGGAGGCGATCATGTGGGCCGCGGCGATTTGGCAGGTGGTCCGTTTGTGCTTTTGCACCGATCAAACCACCGGCTCCTGTCGATTGCGAGGTCATTAGTGCTAGACGCCGAGAACCGCGCACAGTTCGAGCGTGGTGTGGGCATGGCCCTATCCGCGCTTGTGAGCATCCCTGTCCTGCCCATCGATCGCAAACAACTTGCGACCACAATTGCCAGCGCTACGTTGGGCGTTGGCGCCCAAGCAGCCACCCGCTTCGTCGAAGCGCTCTTAGACCAGCTTTCAGAGCCGACCGGCGAGACAACCGACGGGCTCATGAACGAGGCCGCCTAACACTCCCACCCGGATATCTTCCGACTATCCTGCCGACTGATTTTCGAACGATCCCCGCGCTTCCTTGGTCCCGCCACGAGTAGCCGTTGTGAGTTTTGTCCGAACAGTTGCTTGCGGAAGTTCGCTCGCATTGCGTCATCCTGCCCGATCCTGCCGCCGTGAGCTTCGGCCCGGCAGCTATCCATTTACCTGGTGCCAGGGGAATCCACCTATGGATGTGTGGCAACACCCCGCCCTGCGCCGAGAGACAACCTGTCTGGCTCAGATTCTCAGGCCAGCACGAGGAGATCGCTATGAATGAAAAGTTCAGTTTTATTAGAACGGTCAGCGACAAATCCCCCATCAAGGTGCTCTCCGACCTCGTGCGCAATATATCGGGGGGCACAGTGGCGCGCCTGGAGGAGACCCGCAACGGTTTTGTCTTAGCCATCGTGACTGCGGCGGGGGCGAACACCGGCGCGATCTATGTTTACGACGAACCGTGCAGTGCATTGTTCATGTTTGAGGTCGACGAGCGCTGCGACGATTTCAGCCGCCGTGAGATCGGGTACCTGGTGCCAGCAGTTGTCAAGTGCCTGAACGGGCCCGACCGCTCGCGCTCCCAGCACCGCCGGCGCCGGCGCGCACATCGGACAACCCGGTCCGGTTCAGTCGCCATTGCCACAACACGTTCGAGCGTTGCCGCTGTTGCTGCGTAACCACGTTTTGCGCTCAATGCTCACACCCAGCCTGGTACTCCACTGCCGGGCTGGGTCTTTTCCTTTCCTGCTGTCTCCAACGGCACGCTCAGGCGTAGGGTCGAGCCGATCAAGTGTAGTGTTTTACCGATTCCATCTCACTTAAGAAAGGATCGAGCGACAGTAGGGGCGCTCGATGCAGGTAATTCTCATGGCAAAATCTGTAAACAGGGTGGCCCTGTTGGGTCACGTCGGTAAGGAACCGGAAGTGAACAACACGCCCAGCGGCACACTTGTTGTGAAGTTCACCCTCGCAACCAGTGATCGCTACAAGGACAACCACGGCGACTTCCAGGAGCGCACCGACTGGCACAGCCTCGTTGCGTTCAGCAAGACCGGGGAGATCATTCGCGACTACGTGAAGAAGGGCTCCAAGCTCTACATCGAAGGAAAGCTTCAGACCAGGAGCTGGGACGACACGGAATCCGGTCAGAAGCGCTATAAGACCGAAATTGTCGTCAGGGAGATTTCGCTACTTGGCGACTCCAACGGCAGCCGCGGTGGCAACACCAACGTCAACAAGCGCAACGGTCGCCATGCGGCCGATGCGACCTACGGCACCGACACCGACTATGCTGGAGACGATGGGATTCCTTTTTAGGATGAACAGCCGCACATTTCCCCTCTCACTCCGCTGCTGCATTGCAGCAGTCCCGCCCACAGCTGTCTAAACAGCAGCCCTGCCACCAGGCTTCCGGCGTTGAGCCTCTCCATTCAGCGCCGACAAGATTGATGTCCAACGCGCGCGCGTATCGTCCCTCACGCGCGAGGGCTGGCGAGTACGAAAGCTCGCCACAACATTCCTGTCTCGATGAGCAGTCCCACCTATATATATGATGCGCGGACGTCATCATGCACACCGAACGGGAGAGTCGCCACCCAGTTGTCTCACCAGGTTCACCAGGAGGCGCCAGTGTCCACCTTCACACCCGCCGTACTCTCGCTCGATCAGGACTCCCGGTATGCAGACGATGAAGCGGATGCATTGCTCGCCGGCAGCGCTGAAGAGCTTGGACGTCTGCGCTTCACGATCATCCTAATCGCGAGATGGGAACAGTCCAACAGCCTCACTCCGCAACGTCGCAAAACGTTTAGCGAAGAACTCGGTAAACTTCGTGCGTTGTATCTTGGCATGCTCGACGAATTGGGCATGGCCTTTGGTGTCCAACAGGCAACGAAGACCCAGGAGCAGGTTGAGCGTACCGTCTCTGTTCCGCAGGGAATGCTGCCACCATCCAACCCATGCTTCAAGAGATACTGTTCTGAAAGCACGCTGCCAACAAGTCTTTTCCCTCTCCGGTCCACACGCCGTGGAGTCTGACGCTCAACTTCACCCAACACGCTCAGCGTCACCTCGACCAGCCGCCCGCTCCAAAGCAGACGCATTTCGCGGAAAGCAGGCTTTGTCCCATGCTGAAACGCTTCATCCAAGCAGCTTGTTCCTTCTTTCATCGGCCGAAGCAGAGAGCTTACGACATCCTGGCCCGGTCGCCGATCGATCCACTTTCGATCCCCGCTTTCAAACGCACACCACCTACCTCATCTCGACGTGCCACTCCTGCAGCTTGAACTGATGGTGATTGGGGTGCCGTTTTCGATTCCGCCACCAAGGGTCAAGGAAATGCATCTGGAACCACTGCTGGACCAGCCGAGCAACAGCAGTCTCAGAATGCATTGAAGAGACACTTCATCGCGGGCTTCGACTGACCTTGGCACCGACCACCCTGGCGGGAGTCAGGCTCAGGCTCGGCGCGCTCGAAGGCAAGTTCGCAGCATGCGCCGATCGTAGCGGGCGAAAGACGCTGAAATATTCGTTCTAAATCCAGTCGAGGCGCAAGAGCCTAGCTCTATGCGCCTCGCCGGTTCGCTGGGTTGGACCATTTTGCACCGTTGCGGGTACATCCATCTCCCGCTCCGGCAGAGCCGTCCTGTCGCTCATCCCCCACAGGGGTCAGTGCCGGACGCACTCCTTGGCAAGGGGCTCAGCATCCACGCCGGTTATTTCACCGAACTTCCGGAGGTGTGTTGCCTTTTCCCACTTCCGGCAGGTTCCGTGGGCCAAGAGCGCTATGCGCAACAGGTATCTCCCACAGCATCACTTCCCGCGTGCCTAGCGACTGTGCTCGCCTAACCTTGCTAGCGAACCGCCCTTTGCCGCCCCTCGCGGTAGGTCTTTCAACATCCTTATTAGGTAACAACTCCTGCGAAATGTCAAGATCGCCACGCTGCAATTGAAGTACGCGGCTTAGCAGAATCAACCACAACTTTTCCGAATCAACCGTGTTGCGCGCACCATGCAACGACGATGATCATTCACATTCCATATATCGGGGTTCTTTCTTGTGTCCGCGCTCCATAACGTCGTTTCCACAGAATGATTCCGCGTGGCGTCCTTGTCTTTAAGCCCGAGGAAGAGGGAATCTAGCGTTCGGTGCAAGCCGCCCACCATTACAGGTAACCAGCAGGCATGCCGGACTTGCTCCCAACAAAATCTGCGCTCACCTGATGGTATTGCCGAAGGAGTCTGCCAATGTCCACCCAATCGACTGCGGTGATCCTGCCGGTGACTCACGCCCAGGCCGCCGAATACATGCACATGTTCGCAAATCGCAGAGCTTACCTGCGCCAGAGTCACTACCCAAACAAGAAATCTGGGCGCTTCTATTTCTACAAGGCGTGCAACCGGGAGTCGAAACAACCTCTCAGCCTCGACGTTGCCACTGTTCAAGGCCATCTTGAGGGCCGGTTCACCATCGGCATCTACGCAATCAATCCCGAATCGCAGCGCTCAAAGTGGACTGCGATCGATGCCGACTACGCTGAAGCTCGCCGAGATCTCCTCCAGCTCCAACAGGCCTTCCGGGAAGATGGAATTGAGGCCCTGATGGAACGGTCACGCCGCGGGGGCCATCTCTGGATCCTCCTTGCAGAGCCTTTGCCATCAAAACTCTGCCGGCTCTACGTCTTGAATGCAGCGCGCCGCCTCGGTGTCGCGATCAAGCAGAACAAGGATGACGGGATTGAGGTTTTCCCTCGTCAGGACGCACTCCAGCCGGGAGAATTTGGCAATGCTATTCGCGGCCCTCTAGGGATACATCGTGCCAACCAGGTACGGTATTGGTTCGAGGATGCCGCGCCCACCCTTGACGCTCAGCTCGAGCTCCTTCGCGATGTCAAACGGGTCACTTGGAAAGAACTCGACTCACTCACCAAGGGAATGTCCTCCATCCCGGATGTGGTCACTCCCAAACCTTTTGTCGATCTGTCTGCTCGTGGGGGCAAGGACCGGGGCTTCCGGATACTCAGTTACGTCCGCCCTGTCCGGCGCAGTGGCCGGAATTACGTCGCCCAGTGCCCGTCATGCGCCCAACGCGGCGAGGATCGGCATGAAACTCACCTCTCAATCTCCGTTGCCGAGCCCCGCATGTATCGTTGCTGGGCAGGCTGCACCAAAGAAATGATTCGCTCCGCCCTCGGCTGCCCAATTCTTCCAAGCACGCATTTCGCTAGAACCGCATGAGGGGAGGGAGCAGATGGAAATTTGGCGGCGCCATAACCAGCCACGAGAGTAGTGAAGGTTTTGTCTTCGTGGCATTCCCTCTCAGTGCGATTTGCGCTAGTTTTTCGGCATGACCACCGACGTCTCCCTCACGTGCATCGACTGCGGCGACATCTTCCCATTCACTGTTAAGGACCAGGGATACTTTCGCGAGCACAACTACTCGACTCCTGTCCGATGCAGGTCCTGTCGGTCAAAGAGGCGCCAGCTGCGTGCCGCATCCGAGGACCGCGGAGTGGACGCGCAACCTGCGGCGCAACAGCCGGCAACGACTGGTGTGCGCATCGTCTGCTCGGGGTGCGGTCAGGATGCTGAAGTGCCGTTTCAGCCACGGACCGACCGCCCTGTCTACTGTCGCGCATGCTACGAAGCGCACAAATCAAAACGCGCGAGCTAAAGGCGGCAACAACTTCATTTTCATCTCATACGGCGGAGCCCCATAGCGCGCGACTTCCGCATCTTCAGGAGGCACGATGGATGGCACAACAAAGAAATACACCATCGAATTTTTGTACGCCGACAACAAGCAGCTCTACCAGGCCGACGTAGAGCTGTCCTGCGAGGAGCACTCACGCGTCGACAAGTTTCTCAGGAAGCTCGAACGCACCGGCGCAATTGAGCTCACTACAGAAGGCGGCTGCTTCATATACCAGTACCGTGACCCTCAGTTCATATGCTTCGAGCAGCTTGAAGCGGATTGGAAGGCAGGCACACTCGAATATGGGAAGGATCACGAGATGCAGCTGTGAGCGTCTTCGCCGAGCCATTGTGAGAGTTCGACGGAAGGCCAGCCTTCCGTTGGAGCGTGCGCTACTACTTGTCCGCCAGCAGGCTCGACGAGCTGCATGTGCTGGCCGCCTCCACGCTACGACTCACCCCACTCCGGCACAGCCGCGCACCGCGCTTCGGAGCTCAGAAGCAGACCACGCGGCAGATGGTTGCTTCCATGCGAAGGCGGTCATCGGCAGCAACACCAACGAGACGCCCACATCCTCACGTCCAGTAACGGCGGGAGGTGTTGTGTGCTAAACGAGGTTCTTATGACAATCGGTTCGAAGAGCATTTTGTACGGTGCTCATCAGTTCATTCTCCACCCCATCATGGTTGCAATCGCGTGGACCAGGCTTTTTGGTTTCCCACTCGACGCGCGGCTGTGGTTTGCCTTCTTCCTCCACGATATCGGCTATTTCGGCTGCACGGACCTGGACGGTCTCAGCGGTGCACGGCATCCAGAATGCGGGGCACGCGTGATGCGCGCGCTTTTCGGAAACAAGTGGGGCGACTTTACCTTGCTCCACTCCCGCGACTACGCGAAGGCAAGCGGTCAGCCAGTCTCTCAACTCTGTCTCGCAGACAAGCTTGCCACCGCCATTACCCCGGCGTGGCTGTATCTTCCCATGGTGTGCTTGACAGGGGAGATTGGCGAGTACATGCGCAACACTTCCGTGAGGAACGGCGACCAGTTCCACAGCGTTATTGGAGCCAGAACAGGCGATGTGGCCGTGTGGTTTGAGGAACTGCGCACTTTCAACCATCGCTGGATCGAGCGGAGCAGAAGCGCGGCCGTCGTTCCCGCACCGATTCGCGCGGCCTGAGCTGGGAGAGTCCAACCTCTCTTGAAGTGGTCAAATCCTAACCGCGTTTCCCGGGGCCCATCCAGGCCCCATTGCACTCGGAGGTACACGTGACATTTGCCAACAGCGATCAAAAGACCTGCACGGGCTGCGGAACCACCTGCGCATGCAGAGGCAACAACAAGACGTCAAGAAGTAGGGGATCTTTCAAGTCCATTCTCATTGCCCTGCTTGTCTTGGTAGGGCTCCAGTTTGGCTACGGAACCGTACTGCTGCTCACCAAGGAGGCCGCTAAGAAGAAGGTCGAGAACATTCCTTATACGACCCATGTGAATACCCGATTCGGCTATTCCTTGTGCTATGACCCCAGCCTATTCACGCAACAGCCGTCGACGCCAAAGAGCGACGTCGAGATCTTCACCTCGAAGGATGGACACGCTTCCTTCGCTGTGTATGGTTCAGTGCTAGGCTCCTGGGGGCTTCCGCAGATATTCGATATGCAGGTCAAGTCGTTCACAGACCAGGACCCGTCCGCGATCGTGAACGGCCGAGCCTTGCAGCCGATGAGTTATGACATTTACGCAACGACGCTCGATACCCGTCAGTTCGAGAATGGGCTATTGCAGGATGGAGTGATCAAACGGCTTCGCATCCAGTACGACGAGGACAGCGCCGGCACCTACAGCGCAGCCGTTGGCCGCATGCTGGAATG
>PLPU01000176.1:20826-23177 GCA_003159975.1 Acidobacteriaceae bacterium | reverse complement strand
TGGTTAGTGGTTAGTGATTAGTGATTAGTGGTTAGTGGTTAGTGGTTAGTGGTTAGTGGATAGTGGTTAGTGGTTAGTGGTTAGTGAACTGCTAAGTATGCAGGGACTTCAGAATTGCATTGATCATCTTTCCTACTTCGTTGGAAAGACCCTCCGCATCCTCAATCGTCTTTGCATCGCAATAACCTAACGATTGAGCGATTTCAAGTTGGGTTTGCAGTTCGCAATTTGAACCGCGTGCGACGCCCAGAAACTGACGGAACTCGCCAGTGCCAAGCCTTCCCTGGCCTTCTGCGATATTACTGGGTATCGAAACTGCCGAACGTCTGATCTGGCTCGTTAAGCCATATACTTCATTTCGCGGAAAACCCTGTGTGAGCCGATAGACCGCAGTCGTCAATTGCATCGACCTTTGCCAAACCAGCAAATCGCGAAAGGATTGCACCATACTGACCCGTCCTGGCTGACCACTATCCACTAACCACTGCTCTTCTCACGGTTTGAGGTGCGCGAAGATCGGCAGCTTGGTCACGTCGTTGAAGATGATGAAGGCGAAGAAGACCAGCAGGACTACAAAGGCCGCCTGGTAGATGCGCTCTTTGATGTCGACGTTGATGTCGCGGCGAATGACGCTCTCAATGAGCAGCAGCACGATCATGCCCCCGTCAAGGATGGGGAAGGGCATCAGGTTGATAATGCCGAGGTTGAGGCTGATCTCGGCGGCCAGTCCGAACTTGGGCAGCCAGCCTTTCATTTCCGCGGCTTCGCCGGCCATGCGGGCGATCCCGACAGGCCCTTGAAGCTGCGAGACGGAGACCTGGTGCGTAAAGAGCCGGCGCAGCACCTCGACAATGAGGAAGGCGTTGTCGGCACAGAACTCTTTGGATTTAAGCGCGGCCCTTCCCAAAGGGAGCGGTTCGTTGTGGAGCGGGATCGGCACATGCGCGAAGCCCAGCATCCAAGTGTCAGCCTGGAGTTTGGCGGGATGGGCCACCAGGGTCACCTGGGCGCCGTTGCGCACCACATGAAGCGTAACCGGCCTGCCCGCACCGGACTGAAGGTAGGCGAGCAGGCCGGCCACGGTATGGAAGGGATGATCGTCAACGGACTGGATGGCGTCGCCGGCACGCAGGCCGGCCTGCTCCGCGGGCGCGCCCGGCATCACCTCTTCAACGCCGATGGGGCCGTTGAGATACTGGGGCAGCATGCCGGCGATGTCCGCGTCCTTTAACTCGGCGGGCACATGCAGGAAAAGCGAGATCGTTTTGCCCCCACGCTCCACAGTGATGGGAACGGTCTGCCTGAGATTGATGTTAACGCGCTCGTACACCCCTTCCCAGGTGGGATTTTGCAGCGTGTCGAAGTGGCGGATGACATCGCCGGATTGGAGGCCTGCCTGGGCCGCGGGCGAGTCGGGAACGACCCATTCAATCGTGGTGGTCTTCAGTTGGACCGAGGGCTCTTCATTGAAGACGCCGAAGTAGGCAAGCATTAAAACAAAGGCCAGGATGAAGTTGGCGACCGGGCCGGCCACGCCGATGAGCATGCGCTGCCAGCGGGGATGGGAGGTGAGCGCTCCGGGGTCATTGGCGATGTCGACGACCGGCGTATCGTCCGCGGAGTTGAGGTTCTGCTCCGGGTTTTCGCCGGTCATTTTGACGAAACCGCCGATGGGAAGCAGGCAGACTTTGTAGTCTGTACCGCCGTATTTGACGCCGAACAGGCGCGGCCCAAAGCCAACGGAGAATTCCTCGACACGCACGCCGCAAAGCTTTGCGACGGCGAAGTGCCCGAACTCATGGACCACAACCATCACGCCGACAAGGACGATAAAGGCGGCGGCAGAAACCAGAAACTCATGCATAAGTGAACAAACTTTCCTTCGAAGGAGCGCTTCCCCCACCCCAACAATGCGCTTATCGACCGACCGGGGACATTCCTCTATCGATTACCGCACGGGCTGTTTGACGCGTGGCGCGATCGGCCGCGAGCACCTCCGCGATGGTGGTTGGATGCGCCTCCGGTGTGGCTGCGAGTACCTTTTCAATTGTAAATGGGATTCCGGTAAACGGAATTCGCCTGTCAAGGAAAGCCTCGACGGCCACTTCGTCCGCCGCATTGAGGGCGATGCAGTGGGCGCCACCCTTTTCCGCAGCCTCATAGGCCAGGCGCAGGCAGGGAAAACGCTCGAAATCGGGCTCTTCAAACTCCAGGTGGCGCAACGCGGCCAGGTCGAAAGTGAGATGAGAAGCAGGGCGCTCCGGGAATGCCAGGGCGTAGAGAATGGGCAAGCGCATGTCGGTCACCGAGATCTGCGCCAGGATCGACCCGTCAATGTATTCCACCAGCGA
>PLPU01000176.1:19461-20737 GCA_003159975.1 Acidobacteriaceae bacterium | reverse complement strand
TTGACTTCGGCGTGCGTGCCGACGCGCAGGCACTGGTGGACGGCGTTGTGCTCGCTGTCAATGGGCAGGATGGGCACGTTGCGTTGGCGGGCGGCGGCGGTGAGGATTTCGCCGGCGGCAACCATGCACTCCTTGTTGGCCAGACCGACGGGTTTGCCGGCCAGGATGGCAGCGTGCGTGGCCTCGAGGCCGGCAACGCCTACGATGGCGGAGACCACAAAATCGGCATCGGGGTGCGTGGCGCAGGCGACGGTGCCTTCGGTGCCGTAGACCACTTCGGTGCCCGTAACGCCGGCCTGACGGAGACGCGCGGCCAGTTTTCCGGCCAGTTCTTCAGAGGCCAGCGAAACCAGCTTCGGCCGCCAGCGGACGGTTTGCGCAACGGCTTCGTCGAGGTTGCGCCCGGCAGCCAGCGAGGCCACCTGGTAGCGGTCAGGGAATTGCTCAACGATGGAAAGGGTGCTCTGCCCGATGGAGCCTGTGGAACCGAGAATGGCGAGTCGCTTCAATGGAATGCTTAAATTCCGCTTTAGAACCGCTGGTGCTAGAACCGTTGATGAATGATTTGAGCGTACCACAGCACTGGAGCGGCCAGCAGCAGGGCGTCGATGCGATCGAGGACGCCGCCATGACCGGGTAGCAGGCTGCCTGAATCTTTCACGCCCACCGAACGTTTCAGCGCGGATTCGGCCAGATCGCCCACCTGCGCCGCCAGGTTGACCAACACAGCCAGCACCAGCCAGTACCAGACTTCTTCAGGGTAGGAGAGCTTCGCGGAATTCATCGATTCGAGCCAGCCGGCCAGCGCCAGCAGGCCTCCCGCAGCCAGCACGCTGCCCACCAGTGACCCAATTGCACCCTCCCAGGTCTTGTTCGGGCTGAGCGTGGATGCGAGCTTATGCCGCCCCCAGGCCCTGCCGACATAGAGCGCGGCAATGTCGCCGGCCCAGACCACGCACAGAAGGAAAAGCAGCACGGATGGCCCGTTGCTCTCTTCGCGCAGGGCGGGCAGGGTGGTAAGTGTCAGTCCCACATAAAAAAGGCAGAAAATGGAGGCCGAGGCGTCGGCCATGACCCGCTTAATCGGCGAACGGAAGGTGCAATAGAGAAACAGGCCCATGGCCAGAATGCCGAAGACGACTTCAGTCTGATGGAGCCACTCAAAATGGAACGACTCAAGGCTGTCCGCGAACAGCCGGGCGGTAATAAGCGCCACAATGGCCACCGAGACGACAATGCGCGAAGGTTTGGCTCCGCTGTGCTCGGCAAGGCCCAG
>PLPU01000176.1:10019-19428 GCA_003159975.1 Acidobacteriaceae bacterium | reverse complement strand
GGGCCTGTCGGGGCAAATGAAATGCCATTTGGGTAGAAATAGATAGACATTCTACAAGACATTTTCACTTGCAAATAGTTTCATTCTTTGCTATGGTGTCTGTAGCCAGAGAATTGTATGTGAAATGAATTCCAAGGAGCATCAATGAATCAGGGACTGAGCGACCAAGTAAGGGCAATGGCCCAGGCGAAGTACGTGCACCCGGCATTGCGATCAGGTAAGCGGCAATTCTCTATCAGTGTCAGGGACATCCTGGGGGACTTGCAGGCGGAAGGTTTCCCGGGTCGGCATACCCCTCAGATCTGCAGCGCACTTCAAACCTCGAAGTTCCTTCGCGAGAACGGGCTTGAACTTGAAGAAGTAATAGGACCGCCGTCCAGGCAGAGCCCGACGGTAGTGTTCAAGTACCGTTTGTCAGAATCGGGGGTGCGGCGTGGAGTCAGAAACCTGCCCTTGACTGACGAGCGGGTTGAACCCGCAGAGGAAGATCCGTCGGCCAAGGCACTTCGTCTCACCGAGAAACTGCGTGGCCTTTTGAAGGAGGAGTTGTCGGAATACGGCGGCGGGGAAGCGTTTCTACGCTGGGTGCGTTCGGAAGATGAGGATGCCGCATGAGCCGTATTTATTGGGACACCATGCTGTTTATTTATTTGCTCGAGGGCAATCCAACGTTTTTCACACGAGTGCAGCAGCTTCTTGACAGGTCGTACAGGCGGGGTGACAGGCTCTATACCAGTTACCTCGCCCTCGGTGAAGTGCTGGCTGGTGCGGAAAAATCGCAAGGGCCGCAGAAGGCGCTGATTATGCGCCAGACGATCGATGAGATGGGGTTCTCCTATCTTCCTTTCGATGAGGGTGCGGTTGCGCCATTTAGCAGGCTGCGCGCAAAAGAAAAGGTCAAAGTGGCGGACTCGATTCACCTGGCGTGCGCGGCGTCAGCCGGAATCGACCTGTTTCTCACCGGCGATCTCCAATTAACGAAGCTGGATGTTCCCGGTATTCAATTTATCGCTGAATTCAACAATCCGCTCTTTTAGAACTTCCTGGCCTGTTGGCTGTTGCGGTGAGCAGGGAGGTTCGCCAGCGAGCAACCTCACGCGCAAGGGAAAGCAGGCGACTCAGCCGGCGGCGAGGCGGATGCGGTCCACGTCTTCTTCCACTTCGCCGGAGCCGTCACTCAATCCGCCGTAGCGGCGCTCGCGGCGCTGGAAGTCGGCAATAGCTTCAAGCAGATGGATGCCGCGGAAGTCGGGCCACAGGCGCTCGGTCACCAGCAACTCGGTGTAGGCGATCTGCCAGAGCAGGTAATTTGAGATGCGCATCTCGCCCGAGGTGCGGATCAGCAGGTCGGGGTCCGGCATGTGCGCGGTGTAGAGATGCCGATGGATGTCTTCTTCAGTGATGCGATCCGGCGCGATGTGCTTGTGCTTCATCTCGGCGGCAAGGGCNNGCCGTGGCATCGGCGGCCCAGGCCATTTTGTCCTGGACTTCGGGAGGCAGCTCGTGGGTGCGGCCGATGTAGCGGATGCGGACGTTGTTGTCCATCATGCGCTGCAGGTTGCTCTCGAGGTAGCTCCTGAGCAGGCGCATGAGGAAGTTGACCTCGGCGCGCGGGCGGCGCAGATTGTTTTCAAGAGAGAACGCATAGAGGGTGAGCCAGGGCAAACCGATGCGTGAGGCGGTCTCAGTGACCAGTTGAACGCTTTTGGCGCCCTGCTGGTGGCCGAGGAACCGCTTCAGCGAACGATGGCCGGCCCAGCGGCCGTTTCCATCCATGATGATGGCCACGTGCTGGGGCAGGCTGTCGGGCTTCAGGGTCGCATAGACGGCTCGCTCCTCAGCAGTCAATTCATGGATGCGCAACGTGCCGGATGAATACAAGGGACTCGCCTCTTGATTGCTTGTGAGCTTCACGGAGGTCGCCGCCGGGATCACGCCCGGAGCGCGTCCAACAAGCCGCCCCTCGCGATCGAAGGAAATGTTTCAACCTGGAGCGAACTTGACGCCACGGCGCACAGTCCCCCGCGGCGGGAGGTCACGTGCACTATCCTCGACCGTAGCACAAGCGCCCATGCGCCGCAATCGCAGCATCGGGTTACGCCGGCAAACAGAGGGCGGAGCCGGTCCGGAATAGGACTTGCAGCCAACCAGTTCCTGACTCGGAACTCATGCGTTTCCTGGCCGCCAGCATGGCGGCCGGGGGCGGACAAGAGAACACGAAAGCTCCTACGCTGTGCGGCGGCGGCCGGTGGCGGCGTCGCGCACCGCGCCGTAGATCAGCGTGCGCTGCAGCGAATCGAGATGCGGCAGCAGCGCGGCAATCTCGGCCAGAAACGGGTCGGCCAGGACGGCTGCCGCTTCTTCTTCGCGGACGCTGCGGGCGTCGCGGACCAACTGGCACACGCCCACCTCGAGGGCCGCGGCCAACCGCTCCAGCGAACCCAGCGTGGGAATCGCCTTGCCGTTTTCAATTTTGGAGATGTAGGTGCGGGGCACCTGCATACGCCCTGCCAGTTGGCGCTGGCTCAGATGGCGCGATCTGCGGATGTCGCGCACCTGGCCGGCCACATGCAGACCGGCCTCGGCGGAAGCCGCAACCGGTTGGCTGGTCACCAACTGCGGGGCCAACGGTGCGGGCTCCTCGATGTCGAGGGGGTGGCGACATTTTCTGCAAAGGGAGTTGCTGGTCCGGTATTGGACCATCCTGCAGTGTTCACAACGCACTACTTCGCGCGTTTCCAGGCTCACCAGGGTAGTTGCCATGGGCTGTGTGCGGAGCGCCAGAGCTTGGTCTCCGGGGTGCCTTTTCGCACCACGATCTTTGTTAGATTGGGGGAAATGAACCATAATTGTCAAGTGGAAACTTAGGGTCCTTCCTAAGTTTCACCCATCATACCCTGAAAAACCCGAAGAAAAGCGAACCATATTGATCACTAGGAGAAATAAATTTCATGAACACAGACAATATTTCGTTGTACGGGCGCGAGCAGGCATGGGAATTGCTGACCCAATGGACCCAGAGCGAAAGCTTGCGCAAACACGCGCTGGCTGTGGAGGCCTGCGTGGCTGCCTGCGGCGAGGCGGAGGCGGATCGGCTGGGGCTTGCGGGAGCCGAGCGAGACGCGCTTGTGGAGTTGTACGCGACGACGGCCCTGCTTCACGATTTCGACTATGAGCGCCACCCATCCGCTGAGGAGCATCCTTTTGTGGGCGTGCGCGAGCTGGAGCGGTTGGGCTGGCCTGCGGAGATGCGGACGGCGATTCTGGGCCACGCGCAGTACTCCGGCGTGCCGCGCGTGACGCACCTGGACAAGGCGCTGTTTGCCTGCGACGAGCTGGCCGGTTTCCTCACCGCCTGCGCGCTGGTGAAGCCGACCAAGGCGATTGCCGATGTGGAAGTGGCCGGGGTGCGGAAGAAGATGAAGGACAAGGCGTTTGCTCGGGGGGTGAATCGGGAGGACGTGATCCAGGGAGCGGCGGAGCTGGGCGTGGAGCTGGATGCGCACATCGGGTTTTGCATTGAAGCTATGCGGAGGCGGGCTGGGGAGCTGGGGCTGTGAAGCCAGTGGTTAGTGTTTAGTGGCCAGTGGTTAGTTGAAAACTGCGCGGCAAACTAGAAAGCGCGCCCTTTCAGGATCGTCCAGACCCGCCAAACGATGAACCCTCCCGCGACCGTTAGAGCAAGAGCTGTCTTCGCGATGAATGCAGCCCAGCTAATCCAGTTCGCTCGGCAGTAGTAACGGTCGGGCTTTGCCGGGTCGTAGCGAATCGCGATTGTCTCGCCGTCAAGTAGTTGATAGAGAGGCGATATATCGTGCGCGAGAAAACCGCCGCACTGAGTTCGGTTGTATTGGTCCTTCCAGATCAGTAGTCGGCCAGAAACTCGACTCTCAGGTGATTCCTGGAAGCGTTTGCCGAGCGCTTTTCGAATCTCCGACGCGGAATCGACTTTGGCCTGCGTCTCGATCCACTTATCGTAGCCGCGCAGGCGCTCCCATAACTCGATCAGCATGATGCCCCCAGTGTGCCATAAGACTACGCAGATTTCGATCGGCATCGATGGTAAAATAAAGTGAGTCAGAGCGTGTTCAAGCGCGCGCAATGCGGAGGTTGCTCATGCTGCCTGCGGACGAAAAAGAAAAGCTGGAACGCGGCTTTGCCGAGGGCGAAGCGAGCCAGTTGTTGGAAGGATTGAAGCTCGGCGAACCTTACTGGACCGTAAAGGCTCGCATCCTCGCCGGAGAGATCACTTTCGAGCAGGGGCTTGAGGAAATCGCCGCCTACCATCAGCAAGCGGCTACCGCCGTCCGATGACCCCTTTTCCGAACGATCCGTATTGCTACCCCGGCACAGACGTCCTCATCAATCTCGCGGACATCCGTGACCAGAAAGCGCTGGATCGATTTGAAGCTCAAATCTCATCCGCAAGCATTGCGCATCTTTCAATAGAACCCATCACAGGCCCCTTCGACACCGCCCGCCTGCAGGAAACCCATCGCCGCATCTTCGGCCGCGTCTACCCGTGGGCGGGCGAGTTGCGCAGAGACATCGGCATGATGGCCAAGGCGCGCCCCTCCGGCTTTGTGGTCGCCTACGGACCTTCGCAGAATGTTCCCGGCGCTCTCGCAGCTACATTCGCGGCCTTGAAGGCCGAGAATCATCTGCGGGATCTGGACGCTGCCGCGATGGCAAAACGGCTGGCCTGGTATTACAGCGAACTTGACGCCATTCATTCCTTCCGAGACGGTAACTCGCGAACCCTGCGGGCGTTTATGTCGGATCTTGCCCAATCGGCGGGCCATCGGCTCGACTGGGCTCTGACGGCACAGACAGAGGAGCAGCGGCAGCATCTCTACCACGCCCGCGACGTTGCCGTCATGCGCGGCGATACCTCAGAGCTTGCTCAGATTCTCGGTGTCTGTCTCTCCAAAGGTTGAGTGGAGCGACGGGACATGCCGACGCCCTTGACGATCTACCCTTCGATACGAAACAGTGCAATGCGTACTCTGTGCGGAGCCTGGCGCTTCCCTGAATGCGCGGTGTGATCCTAATCACCAGCTTTCGCTGCCAATTCCGCGCTAAGATAGGCAGTTCCGCTGAAGCACTTTACCAGCGGTCAATTGCCGCCCGGTCCCTTGCTGAAGGAGATGTTGATGAGCCGCTTCAACTACATTCTCACCAAATCTGAAAACGGGGTAAAAACGATTACCCTGAACCGGCCGGATAAGCGCAACGCGCTCAGCCCGATGCTGATCGAGGAGCTGACGGAGGCCCTGCACGAGGCCGAGACCTGCGACTGCGGCGTGGTGATCCTGACCGGCGCAGGCCCGTCTTTCTGCTCCGGGCTGGACATGGAGAACCTGGAGACGATGAGTGCGCGGACGCCGCAGGAGCACCGCCGCGATTCAGAGAACATGGCGCATGTGCTGCGTACGCTCTACGACTTTCCCAAGCCGATCATCGCGGCTGTCAACGGGCCGGCTATCGCCGGTGGCATGGCCCTGGCGACGATTCCCGATTTCACGCTCGCCGTGCCCGAGGCCAAGTTCGGCTATACCGAGGTGCGCGTGGGATTCATTCCGGCCATTGTTGCTTCGTTCCTGATTCGCCAAGTGGGCGAGCTGCGGACCAGGGAACTGCTGCTTTCGGGCAAAATTCTCAAGGCGCAGGAAGCGCTGCAGCTCGGACTTGTGACCCAGCTTGTGGACCGTGACGATCTGATGGCGTCAGCTCACGCGCTGGCGCAGACTTTGCTGCTGAACAGCCCGCAGGCCATGCAGGCGGTGAAACGGCTGCTGGCCAAACACGCCAGGCGCCGGCTGGACGAGGAACTTGCCGACGGCATCGAGGTCAACTCCCAGCAGCGCTCGACGGAGGACTTCAAGGAAGGCGTCAAAGCGTTCCTGGAGCACCGGCGCGCTGAATGGCCCAGCATGCACGCGAAGGTGTGAAAACGATCAGCTTCAGACCGAGCGAAATGATTTGAAATATTCTCGGTACCTATAGTAGTTTTGCTATATACTCAAGGAGACGTTTGGGAGAACGATCGGGATCAAGCAACCCCGGCAACGGCTGGGCTGCGCAGGCCAAAGGCGAGAACGAATCAGTGGGTCCGAGGTCTGGCTCACTCTAACAGATGTCGATCAAAGTTAGCTGCGCCATGGTAACCGGGAACCTTTGGCGTGCGATGCAGAGCCGTTCTAAAGCTACCCGGGGGCAGGCCCGGGAAAGGAAAAACAGATGCCCGGGTCTAACTACCCTGATCCTCCCGCAAGAGCCAACATTTCGTGGGAGGGTGACTCCCTCACCGTTTTGAAGAGATGGCCACGCGACGTGCAAGACGACATTGGAAACTCTCTCCGCAATCTTCAGGAGGGTAAGCGCCCGATCCTCCCCACACGGCCGATGCAGGCGATTGGCAACGGGGTCTTCGAGTTGAAGGCAGCAGATGAAGCTGCGTGGTATCGGGTTATCTACCTGTCGAGAATTGAGGATACGATTTACGTGCTTGACTCGTTTACCAAGAAGACCCGAAAGACCGAGAAGAACGACCTGAATCGAGCTCGGGCGCGATGGTCGATGGTTCGACAGCGCCTCCAGAAAGAGAAGATCGATGCCAAGCGCAGAAAAGACAAATAAGCCCGGCCACATCACAACCGGTAACGTGCTCGAAGACCTCGGCTTCTCCCCGCAGGAAATTCGGGAGATGGAGATCAAGCACGATCTTTGGGATCCAATCCGGGCGGAGATTGAGGCGCGGAAGCTGACGCAAGCTCAGCTTGTTAAGGTACTGAATATCCATCAGCCCGACGCAAGTTTGTTGCTTCGCGGCCAGATCTCACGGTTCAGCATTACAAGGCTCTTGCAATTTGCCGACAGCCTTCANNTTCCAATGCGAAAAGCTGGTCCGCGCAGAAATGCGGCAAAAGCGGCTGCAAGCTCACGAAGGAGCCAGAACACAGATTCGGCTTAGGCAAACGGGTTCTTCGCCCGCAACTCAGCCACGATCTCCGCAGCGGCTATGCGGGCGCGGTCCGCCTGGTCAGGCGGGAAGCTGATGGCTCCAACGCGGGCGTGGCCGCCGCCGCCGTAGCGCTCGCACACCGCCGCCAGGTTGACCATCTTGGCCGGGTCGGCCTTGGTCCAGGGATTTGAACCGACAGCCACCTTGGTGCGGAAGCTGGATTTGGACAGGCCGATCGAGTAGGTCGCATTGGGATACAGATAGTAGGGGATGAACTTGTTGAATCCCTCGGTGGGATGGTCGGTAATGTCGAAGAAGATGGTGCCGTCGCGCTCTTCGGCGCGGCTGCGAATCAACTCCAGCCCCTGTTGATGGCGCTCAAGCAGCGGCGGCAACAGATCGGCGACGAAGGGCTGGCGCAGCACCTCGGCCAGCGGCAGTTCGGTGAGCAGCGGGATGAGGCGCGGAATAAACAGCGGGTCCTGAATGGACTCGATGATCAGCGTGAGCTTCATGGCCGGAGCAGCCATCTCGACGGCCGATTCGGGGCTCTCATAGAGCGCGCCATCCACAATGTCGGCCCAATGGATCAACTCGGCAACCGGCGCGGTATCGAAGCCGAAGCGGGTTGAAGCGATGTGCGCCAGAAAGCTGGTGCAGGAGGTGTAATCGGGATCGAAGAACTTGTGCGCGCCGCAGACGGGATCCCGCTGGCAGTCGAGGAAACTCTGCTGATCCTGAGGCGTGAGAAACGCGGAAAGATGATGGTCGAACCACCAGGTGATGCGGGGCGAGGAGGAGTATTTGAAGTCGACGATAGCGTTTTCGTCGCCGGTAAACTCGCTTTCGTCAAAGAGCGCGCCCGCGCGGTGCACCAGGCCGTGGTACTCGTAGGTCGCGTCCCTGGAGACGCACTCCCGGTGGAATCGCGTGAACAGCGAGGCCGAGCAGGCTCCGTCAAAGCATTTGTCGTGATAGAAGACGCGAACCCGCAAGACCCGCACTCCNNCACCTGCGGTGGGGGCAGACGCTCGCGGGAGGCTCGCACCGGCGCTCTGCTTTCACCCACAGAGAAAACGCTCGATGGACGGTGCACCGTTTAATCTTCCGTAGATCGACAACGATGGCACGGGCTTGCGGAACCCTGTAATACAGCGTATTCTCTTGTATTATGAGTTCCCCGCGTATCATCAGTTTTCGCATCGCTCCCGACAAGGTTGCCGAACTGGACGCCATCGCCAAAGCCATGGACCGCGACCGCAGCTACCTGCTGAATGAGGCAGTGGAGAGCTATCTGAACGAGCAGCGTCGTATTGTCGCGATGGTGGAGGCTGGGTTGGAAGCATCTCGCAAGGGAGAATTGATTGACGACGAAGATGTCGGCATGATGATCGAGTCCTGGATTCGAAAAAAAGCCGCACCGGCGAAAGTGGAGCGGGAGAAAGTTTGAAAGTCCACTGGACCATGCCGGCCGTGAACCAAATCCAGAATCTATTCGATTACATCGCTGCCGAGAACCCGCCGGCAGCCGGTCGAACAGTTCAGCGCATTCGCGAAGTCGTCCTCCTGACCGCGCGAATGCCGTACGCCGGCAGGGTTGGACGCGTGGCTGGAACCCGGGAGATCCGGGTTACCGGCACACCTTATGTGACTGCATATCGAATTGTCGAGAATTCGATTCATGTCCTCGCTGTTTTCCACGGTGCGCAGCAATGGCCGGAGTCGTTCTGAACTTTGCCGCACCGCACATCTGTCCGACTGTCCATTTGCGAACGGCTGGTAACGATTCCGAACAGGGCGGACCGGCACCCGGCACGTCGCCTCTTGATCTAAGCTGTTTGCTATCACTGCATGGCGACCCGAGTTGTTTGGCAGATGGAATGCACGTGTAGAGGCAGCGATTCTTAGAAGATCGCCTGCAAGACCGGGGGATCCTGTGCAAACTCTGCTCCAGAACCTGCTTCACGATCTGCAATACGCAATCCGGCAGTTGAAGAAATCGCCGGGATTCACGATCACCGCGGTGCTGACGCTGGCGGTGGGCATCGGCGCGAACACGGCGAGCTTCAGCATCATGGATGCGGTTGTCCTGCGTCCTCTGGCGGTGCCGGATCTGAGCCGCGTGGTCACGGTCTACGAGCAGCAGAACAGCGGCGACGGACAGCAGGTTGCCCTGGCGAACTATGAAGACTGGCGGCGCCAGAGCCACTCGTTTGAGTCGATCGCGGTGCGCAGTTATTCCGACATGAGTTTGACGGGAGCGGGCGATGCGGCTCACGTGATGGCGGACTACCTTTCGCCGTCGTTCTTCAGCGTGCTGCGGACGAACGCGTTTCTGGGGCGAGTGTTCAATGAGACGGAGACGCAGCCCGGCCGCAATAGCGTCGCCGTGCTGAGTTACGACTTCTGGAAGTCTCACTTCGCGGCCGATCCGGCGATTCTGGG
>PLPU01000176.1:3579-9966 GCA_003159975.1 Acidobacteriaceae bacterium | reverse complement strand
GCGGAGCACCTTTCGAATGCCTATCCGGCAACGAATCAGGGCTGGCGAATCAAGATTGAAACGCTGCTCGCGGATATCAACGGCGATTACACACCGCTCTACTTCAACCTGATTCAGGGCGCCACGTTTTTCGTGCTGCTGGTGGTGTGCGCAAATATCGCCAATTTGCAATTTGCGCGCGGCATTGCGCGGCGCCCTGAGATTGCCATGCGCACGGCGCTGGGCGCAGGCCGAGGATGCCTGCTGCGGCAGTTGCTCACTGAGAGCATTCTGCTGGGACTGGTCGGCGGCGCGGGCGGCCTATTGTTTGCGCAACTCGAAATGCATGTGAGCGAGGTAACGATGCCGGAAACAGTGGCACGCCGCCTGGCCGGTTGGACGAACATCTCACTGAACGGACACGCGCTGCTGCTGTCCTTGTTGCTGGCCGTGCTGGCGGGCGTGGTTTCGGGGTTTGCGCCTGCGCTGGCCGCACTGCGCGTGAACCTGGTGGATCAGCTCAAGGCGGGTTCCCGGTCGGTGGTGGGCGCGGGACGCGGGCAAAAGCTGCGCAATCTGCTGGCGGTTTCGCAAATCTCGCTGGCCGTGGCATTGGTGATTGGCGCGACGCTGATGTGCAAGGGCATGTACGGGATGCTGCATCTGGCCGACCGGTACGATCCCACGCACACGCTGGTCTTCAACGTGCATCTGCCGGCAACGCGCTACGATACGCCGCAGAAGATGGCCGCGATGTACATGCAGAGCCTTGAGAAGCTGCAGGCGCTGCCCGGCGTTCAGCACGCGGAGGCGACCAGTGCGCTTCCCTACAGCGATAATGCATGGGATGACGACTTTCAAATCGAGAACCGGCCGCTCGTGCCTGGCCAATCGCAGCCTGCCCTGCGCCTCACGGTAAGCGCAGGTTACTTCAACCAGTTTCATATTGGCGTGGTCAGCGGACGGATGTTCACGGCCAGTGACGATCTGCATTCGCAGCCGGTGGCCGTTGTAAGCAAATCTCTCGTGGACCGTTATTTCCCCGGCGAGAACGCAATTGGCAAGCGCATACGCATGAAGACCGGAACCGCGGAGCAGACTCCCTGGTTGACCATTGTCGGCGTTGTGGAGGAGACCACTTATTCCCTTTACCAGAGATCGCGGCCAGCCGCAATTTATGCTGACGCCCTGCAGGTGCCGCAATCCGGCCTGACCTACGCCATCACCACCAGCGGCGATCCGGAAGCGATTGCTCCGGAAGCGCGCAAGGCGCTGGCGACGATTGATCCCGCACTCCCGCTGGATGAGGTTGAGAGCTACGAGAAGTACACGCGTGTGCAGTTGACCGGCATGTTTTACGTTGCGGCCATGCTGGGCTTCGACGCGCTGGTCGCCCTGGTTCTGGCAGCCATCGGAATCTTCGGCGTGATGGCGAATCTGGTGGGCGAACGGACGCGTGAGATCGGCGTGCGGCTGGCCATGGGCGCGCAGCGCGAAGATGTGCTGCGCATGATTCTGCGCCGCGCGGGATGGCTGACGGGCGCGGGAGTGTCTGTTGGGCTGGTGCTGGCTTTCGCGCTGGCGCATGGCGTGGCCAACCTGCTCTACGAAGTGCGTCCAGACGATCCGCTGGTGTTTGGGGCCATCACGGCTTCGATTATCGCGGTTGCGCTGCTGGCAAGCTGGTTCCCGGCGCGGCGTGCGGCGCATATCGATCCGATGGTGGCGCTGCGCGACGAGTAGGGGCGAATCAGAGCAGCTTCGGCAAGCTCTCACAGCAAGCAATCGCTCGTGCCTCGAAAGTCGCGACGCGCCTCGCACCTGCGGGCATGCCGTTCCCATTCCCGCCGCGGAGCCTCTCCAGTACAATTCAGCACACAGACTCTTTTTGCAATCTTAAGGAGGCTCCATGGAGCCCGAGGGTAAGCCGCCACTTCCGGAAGTGCCGCCTTCTGAAAACGCTATCGAGGCCGCCACCCAGCCTCAATCCGCTTCCATCGAACAGGAGCCTTGGGAGACGCGCGCTCTGCAATGGGTTTTTCTCGGTGGCGGAAACCTGCGCGCGGGATGGTCGGTGGCCAGCTTTATCTTGTTGTACTATCTTTTTCTCGGCTTGGTTGGACTTGTATTCCTGCACTTCCATCTGATCAGTGAGAAGAACGATTTCACCGCCTCCGCCGCCTTCTTCAACGAGCTGGTTCCATTTCTCGCAATGGCAGGGGCAGCCGCTATCATCGCGCTGATCGAGCGTCGTCGCGGAAACCTTCTGGCCTTCAACCTGGTCGATTCTCGCCGTCTTTTCAATTTCGTATTTGGGCTGGTCGCGGGGTTCGCGTCCCTTTCAGCACTGATTGGAGGGTTGGCCTGGGGCGGATGGCTGCATTTTGGTTCGATTGCGCTCTCGGGTACTGGAATCGCGAAGTTCGGCGCGCTCTGGGCATTGGCGTTTCTCACGGTTGGATTTGTTGAAGAGGGCCTTTTTCGCTGCTATCTGCAATTCACACTGACACGCGGAATTAATTTCTGGTGGGCGCTGGGCGTCGAGGCGCTGATCTGCGGCGAGTTACTCTGGCTAGGTAAGGGTAACGGCATCTGGGGCATCTACGTCATCGCCGGGCTCGGGCTGGTCCCCTGCCTGCTGCTTCAACTCTTCAAGTCGCCGGGCTCCAGCTTCTGGCAGGCGGCCTGGGTTTCGTCCACGCTTTTCGGTGCGATTCACACCAGCAACAATGGCGAAACCTGGATCGGCATCTTTGCGGCGGCGTTTATCGGCTTCGCTTTCTGCGTGAGCATCTGGGCAACCGGCTCGGCCTGGTGGGCGATCGGCTGCCACGCGGCGTGGGACTGGGCGGAAACGTATTTCTACGGCACTGCCGACAGCGGGCTTCCGGCAAAAGGGCACTATCTGACAACCACCCCGGCGGGCGCCGCGATTTGGAGCGGTGGGTCGGACGGTCCCGAGGGCAGTTTGCTGGTGATTGCGGTTGTGCTGCTGCTTTTGTTGTTCCTGGTGGTGTATGGCCGCAGGAAGCATGCGGCAATTGCAGCGCCCTTCCCTTTCCCGCTCCGCGAACAGGCAGCCGGATAGACCTATGCGCCTCTGGCTCAACCGCACCGGCGAAGTCTCCCTGCGCGAGCAGTTGGTCACGCAGGTAACGCTGGCCATCTTGTGCAAGGAACTGCAGCCAGGGCAGCGTTTGCCCAGCACGCGCGATCTGGCGCGCCGGTTTGAGGTTCATGCCAACACCGTCAGCGCCGCATATCGCGAACTGGAGCGCGAGGGTTGGCTCGAGTTCCGGCACGGCAGCGGAGTGTTTGTGCGGGCAACACGGCCCTCTGCGCCGCGCTCTCCTGAACTGACCGTCGATCAACTCATCGGCGAACTGGCGGCCAGGGCGCGCAAGCAAGGCGCGTCGCACACGCTGCTGCGGTCGCGATTGCGCCGGTGGCTTTCATCGCAGCCGCCCTCGCGGTGGATGATTATCGAGCCGGACGCCGAGCTGCGGAAGATTGTGGCGTACGAGATGACACAGGTGCTCGCGCTGCCGGTGGAGGGCTGCGTGCCCGAGGATTGCGCCGCACCTGGAAACCTTGAGGGATCGATGCATGTGGTGCTGCCGAGCAAAGCGGTTGCGGTACGCAAGCTGCTGCCCGCGTCCTTCGAGCTGACCACGCTTGAAGTGCATCCTGTGGCTTCGGAGCTGCAGGTTTATCTGCAGCGCTACCTGCCCGAGCACAGCGGCGACCTGATCGGCATTGCCTCGCGCTGGTCGGAGTTTCAGCGCATTGGACGCACCATGCTGGTAGCCGCGGGCCTGCCGCCGGAGAGCCTGCTGGTGTGCGACCCGACACGCCCCGGTTGGAAGCGCGGCCTGGACGCAACCACAGGAGTGGTCTGCGATTCAGTCACCGCGCTCGAGTTGCCGGCGGGTGTGTTCCCCATGCGCTTCAAGCTGCTGGACGCGGCATCTGTTGCGCCGCTGCGCGCCATGGAAGCCACGCTTGAGGGCGACGAGGACGAGCCGACCAACTGAATCTTCCGTTACCCTTCCAATCACCGTTTTCATTTTGCCTTGTGACAGTAGCGATACTGTCCCATCGGCACACCCATCGTCCTGCGCGCCTGCCTAAGCTTGCTTCATCAAGCAGGGAAAGGAGGAAAGCGGCGATGTGGCACATCTTTATTGCGGTGTTGATTGTGCTTTGCATTCTCATGATCTTGAGTGTGGCTTAGACACAAGTCGACGATCACGCCGCGCTGCGTTTCTATGAGAGTTGCATTTTCGATTCTGATTTTGATGGGGCTATTGCCTGCGGCTATGGCGGCGCAGGCGCTGCCCGATGCTCCCAGCCCCGCCGATGGGTCAGGCTGGAACCGCGTCGGTGATCTTGCGCGCGGAGACGAAATCATGATTGCAAGGAGCGGAAGACTGTCCGTACCGTGCCGGTATGCCGGTGCAACGAACGATGAGATTTTTTGCGAGTCACTCTTCAACGAACGAGAAATGCGGTTCAGCCGCGCCGATATCGAAAAGATTCGCATGGATCGGAGCCGGAGGGATTTCTGGATTGTTATCGGCGGGGGAGCGGTTGGCATTGGCCTCTGGACGGGCATCAGCAGCTTGAAGTCGCACGACAGCCGAACAGCCGTGGCGGAGGGACTCGCCGGAACCGCGGTGGGCGCTCTTCTGGCGTTCATTCCCGCGGAGACGGTGAGGGCGTTCCATTTGATTCCGGGCCGGCTGATTTATCGGCGGAAAGCGAGGGAAGGATCCGCTTCCGCAAACTCTATGACTGAGAATCTGCCTCACCGTGAAACCGAATGATGCCAAGGGTGTTTCAATCCTTGTTATTTCTCGCGGTAACACCGGCTTTGATTGCGCAGGAAACAGCGCGGCACACGCCCCAAATCAAATTGCCAACACCACAGCCGAGATGGACTGTCTCGCTTGCAAAACATGGATGGACGCCCCAAGAGAGCGAATCGAACCGGGTATTCTTCCGGGACATGAGCATTGGCAAGCTGATGGCGCTCGATCTGGGGATAAAGCTCGTCTTTGTCAGCAGCGATGTCCTGGTTGCCTATTCCACCGTCAAGACGGGGAAGAACTGGCGCACTGCATCGCGCAAGTTGCAAGCGTACTTTATCCGAGTCAGCGACGGGTCCCTATTGGAGTTCCAAGAATGGACCTCGACCATTCGCAAAGATACTTCCAGAGCCGACACCGAAAGCCGCGTCATCCCACTTACCGACGGCCGCTTCCTTGTACAAGCAAGTGGGACGCTTTTGCTATACGGGAGCGACCTGGCGCCGATCAGGGAACTGAAGCTCGAGCCATTCGGGCCTACGGAGATGTGGGGCGTCCAGAGGATTGCCGATGGCCGCGAAATCTTCCTTCGTCACGAGTCGTCGATCTGTCCCGGCCGCAACCATTGTCTCCCGGAATATGAATGGCGCGATGCGGAGACATTCCAACTCCTCAGCAAGTCTGTCGGCGACGATTCCGATGGGAGAGACGTGCGCGGTGCGGAAGATGGCGCCTTCATCGCATGGACTTCGCCAGGCTACAGCATCTTCAGACCCAACCAACCTCTCCGAAAAATCTGCAGCGATCCCCTTTGCAACAGAATCGGTATCGATGATGCAGGGTCTTCCAAATGCCTTGTTGTTTCATCCGAGTGGGACGGAATTGGTGTGGTGGATCGTCAGCGCGGCCTCTTGTGGTTCGACTCCCCCGCGCCGACCAATGACCCGCACAATCTCTCCTTTGGATTCGTTGGAACCTCGCTCTCGGGAAGCAGGTTTGCCTTTTGGGTGAGTGCCTTCAAGAAGGGCGTGTTTGATTCCGTCCTCGTGCGGCGTATGGTTCTGTTCGTTTTCGACATTGACAATCCCAAGCATGTATTCGCAATGGCCGAGCCCTCTGGGGGTGCCGTCTATGCGCTCTCCCCCGACGGAAAACAAATCGCCGCATTCGATGACAAAGGACTTCACCTCTACGATGTTCCATAAAATCGGCGCTCTGACGTTGTTGGTCGCGGCGAAAACGGTCAGCCTGTTCTGCGCATCAAACCGCTCCTAGCGGTATTCTGTAATTGACCGATGGCCACCCTTGACGCTCCAAATCCAACGCCTGAATACTCTGCCACGCCTCTCGCTCGCAACCGCAAACGCCGCTGGCGGCGCATTCTTCTGCGGTCCGCCGGCATTCTGATTGTTCTGCTGGCGGTGGCCGCCTGCATTGGCGTGCTGTGGTTGCGCTCGGCGGAGAAGAGCACACTGCCGGTGCTGGATGGCGACCTGCATCTTCCCGGCCTTTCCGCGCCTGTCACTGTGCAACGCGACGCGCACGGCGTGCCGCACATTGAAGCTGCCACGCAGGACGACCTGTTTTTCGCGCAGGGCTA
>PLPU01000176.1:1350-3528 GCA_003159975.1 Acidobacteriaceae bacterium | reverse complement strand
GTGAATCTCTTCATCGCGCAGCACCAGGATTCGCTTCCGGCGGAGTTTCGTCTGCTGATGTATCGCCCGCAGCCATGGACCGGCGTGGATTCGCTGTCGATCGTCATGATGATGGCCGAGATGCTCGACACGCATTTCTACGGGAAGCTGGGACGGGAGCAGGTCGCGGCCGCGCTCAACAACCCGAAGCTCGAAGCCGATCTGTATCCTGTGGGGTCGTGGCGCGACCATCCGCCGACGGGAGAAGTGATTGATTGGAGCCGGCCGCACCCTGCGCCGCCGGGGACAAACGAAGATGACGACGACCGGACGCAGGCCGGCGCGCCGCGCTTGACGAATGATTTGATGGCGAGCCTCAACACAGGCGAAGTCCCAAGCGCACTGCGCCTGCTGCTGGGGTTGCCCGCATGCGATCACTGCGCGCCGGGATCAAACAACTGGGTCATCGCCGGGAGCCACACCGCCAGCGGCAAGCCGCTGCTCTCCAACGATATGCACCTGGGCCTGACCGAGCCCAATATATGGTTCATGGCCGATCTGCGCGCGCCGGGCTATCACGCCGCAGGGGTCACGCTGCCGGGGCTGCCGTTTGTGGTGGAAGGACACAACGAGCACGTGGCCTGGGGCTTTACGGCTCTCTACGCCGATGTGCAGGACTTGTACGTGGAGGAGCTGGACGGCAAGGGCAATTTTCATGCTGCCGATGGGAGCTGGAAGCCACTGGCGGTGGACCACGAGCTGATTCACGTGCGTGGCGGGAAGGATGTGGTGCTGGACGTCGAATCGACCGCGCACGGGCCGCTGCTGAGCCCGCTGTTTACGAAAGAGAAACGGCCCATCGCGCTGCAGTGGACCCTTTACGACCCGGCGCTGAATGCGCTGCCGCTCTACGAGATGAACGTCGCCTCGGGCTGGGATCAGTTTTCGGCGGCGCTGCGTGTGTGGAGCTGGCCCACGCAGAACCTGGTCTACTCCGACGACCAGGGCCACATCGCCTACCACGCCATCGGGCGCGTTCCTTTGCGTCCGGGAGGACTGATGGGCGTGCCGATCAAGGACACGGCGCATGAGTGGCAGGGGTACATTCCCTTTGACGACCTGCCCAATGCGTTCGATCCGCCTTCGGGATTTTTGGCGACAGCCAATTCGCGCGTGACCACCGACAAGTCGCCCTACCCGCTGTCGNNCAGCTCACGCCGAAGGACATGCTGGCCGTGCAGACCGACATTTACAGCGAGGTGGACCAGGAGCTGGCGCATCGCTTCGCCTACGCCATCGATCACACCGCCGGCGTGGACGACCGGCTGAAAAAAGCCGCCGACCTGATGCGCAGTTGGGACGGCCGCCTGAGCACCGACTCCGTTGCCGCATCCGTCACTGCCTGGACGCGCCATTCACTGTGGCCGCTGGTTTTTGCGCCGAAACTGGGCAAGGCGGCCGTAGATTACGAGTGGGCCGAGTCGGATTTTGCCACAGAAGAGATCGTGATGCATGCCAACCCCGACTGGCTCCCCAAAACCTACAAGAACTGGGACGCGCTGCTGACCGACGCAGTGCGCAGGGGCATGAAAGACGGCAAGGCGCCCGGCGACCTGGACCAGTGGACGTATGGAAGCTGGCACGTGGTGGACATCGAGCATCCGCTGGCGGGATTTCTGCCGGTGATTGGCCGCATCGCCGGCACCGGCCCGCAGCCGCTCAGCGGCGACGACACCAGCGTGAAGCAGGTGGGCCGCGCCTTCGGCCCGTCGCAGCGTTTCACCATGGACTGGAGCAACATCGACGGGTCGACCGAGGACATTGTCCTTGGCGAGAGCAGCGACCCCTACAGCCCCTACTTCCGCGATCAGTGGAGCGACTACTACAACGGGAGGACGTTTGCGCTGCCGTTCAGCCAGACAGCGGTAGCAGCGCAGACGAAGCATACGCTGCGGCTGCTGCCATGAAAAAGCAGTGGTCAGTCATCAGTGGTCAGTGGTCAGCAACGGCCGGTAAACCATGGAACCGCCTGATTGGCCCAGCCGTTGTCCTGCTCGCCGCCGCTGTAGCCGTGGCACCGCAACTGGTTCGCGGCAACTCCTGCGGGCACGACTTCGACTTCCATCTCGTCTCATGGCTCGATTGCTTTCAAAGCTGGCATCACGGCATCCCATATCCGCACTGGACGCCCAGCGCGAA
>PLPU01000176.1:0-1292 GCA_003159975.1 Acidobacteriaceae bacterium | reverse complement strand
GGCTGCGCGGCTTTGTTCTCAGGCTATGCGCTCTTCACGGCCTATGAACGGACGGCCTTCGCCGAGCTTGCCGGCGGCACCTTCATACCGCTGGTGCTGCTGTTTGCTCTTCGCGGCAGAACATCATGGGACGGCGTTTCACCCAGGTCTGCCTGGCGACGAGCTCTCGACGGCTCCGCAGTTCCTCTGGCGATCGCTGTCGCCGCTACCTGGCTCTCGAATCCCACGGTCGGGGTGATGGCCTGCTACCTGCTCGCCGGGGTTGCGGTAACTGCGGCCCTGCTTTCCCGGTCGTGGGCGCCTGTGCTCCGCGCCGCAGCCGGAGCTGTGCTGGGGATGGGATTGGTGGCAATCTATCTGGTCCCCGCAACGTGGGAGCAGCGATGGGTGGATATTCACCAGGTCACCCAGGACCCAGGTCAGACGCTTGAAAACAATTGGCTGTTTGCCGTTCACGCGGACCCGACTCTGGCGGATCACGACGCTGTGCTGCACACGGCTTCGGACATCGTAATCGTCATGATCGCCGTGGCGCTCGCCGGGCTGCTGGTGAGTTGGCTGCGCAGGCGTTTGCCGGGCGAGAGCAGTTACTGGATTCCGCTGGCGCTGATTCCCTTCGCCATTCTCTTTCTCCAGTTCTCTTTCTCGCGGCCGGTGTGGAATCTGCTCCCCGAACTCCGGTTTCTTCAGTTTCCGTGGCGCTGGCTGCTGGTGCTGGAAGCGCCGATGGCCATCTTCTTCGCCGCGGCGGTGGACTGTTCGCGGGTGGGCAGGCGCATTGCGGTTGCCATTGCCTGCAGCGCCGTTTTCCTGTCGATGACCGCTCTCGCAACAATGACTTTCTTTCAGCCCTGCGACGACGAAGACGCCGTCCTTCCCATGCTGGACACCTATCGCAGCGGCCAGGGCTTTATCGGCACCGACGAGTACGAGCCGATCGGCGCGGAAAATGCGCTGCTGGCCACCAACCTGCCGCTCGCCTGCCTGGTGAGCGACCCGGAAACTCATCTGGGAGTCTCGTCTGGAACGCCCGATGTGCCCCCGGACTGGGAAGCCGGACAAGGCAGTTGCGAGGCCACATTCAGTGCTTCGAACGCTCAAGCCGAGCATTTGCGGATCCCCGCGAACATCCCTCACCCCGGCTACCTGGTCCTGCGCCTGCGCACCTACCCGGCCTGGCGCGTGACGGTGAATGGACGGCCCGTCGCCGAGCTGCCCCAACGCGAAGATGGCCTGATGACGGTGCCTGTTTCCCAGGGCTCTGTGGTAGTGAACGCGGACTGGACAACCAC
>PLPU01000432.1:0-22567 GCA_003159975.1 Acidobacteriaceae bacterium | reverse complement strand
CGTGCCCCTTCGCACATCTACGGCGAGCAAGAATTCTACGGCAAGCTAAAGGGCCACTCCGCAGTGATGCGAAGTGGCCCTTGTTGATGGATGCCTGGCGCCGGAGTTACTTGGCGGCGACCAGCGGCTGAGTGGTGAGGCTGCCGTTGGCGTAGCCCTTGGCGATCTCGGTGATGGCGATGGGGGCATAATCGCCGGCGTGGCCAGCCTGACCGAACTGGACCATGCGCGTGGCGACAACCTTCTGCATGGCTTCGCGGGCGGGCTTGAGGTAGTCGCGCGGATCGAACTTCTCAGGTGTTTCAGCGAAGACCTTGCGGATGGCGCCGGTGATGGCCAGGCGGTTGTCGGTGTCGACGTTGACCTTGCGTACGCCGTTGCGGATGCCGAGCTGAATCTCCTCGACCGGCACTCCCCAGGTTTCCTTGAGCTTGCCGCCGTACTGGTTGATGATGTCCTGAAGGTCCTTGGGCACCGAGGAGCTGCCGTGCATGACCAGGTGGGTGTTGGGCAGGCGCTTGTGAATGGCGATCAGCACATCCATCTTGAGCACCGAGCCGTCGGGCTTTTTTGTGAATTTGTACGCGCCGTGGCTGGTGCCGATGGCNNACGCCGATTTCGCCTTCGACGGTGACGCCGCGCTCGTGCGCGAAGTCGACCACCTTGCGTGTAACTTCGACGTTCTCTTCAAATGTGGAGGGTGTCTTGCCGTCGGTCTTGAGCGAGCCGTCCATCATGACGCTGGTGTAGCCGAGCAGGATGGCGCTCTTGCAGGTCTCAAAGCTGTTGCCGTGATCCTGGTGCATGGCGATAGGGATCTCGGGATTGAGCTCGGCTGCCGCCTGGATGAGCTTGAAGAGGTAGAGATCCTCGGCGAAGGCACGCGCGCCGCGGCTGGCCTGGACGATGACCGGCGACTTGGTTTCGCGGGCCGCGGCCATGATGGCCTGAATCTGTTCCATATCGTTGACGTTGAATGCGCCGACGCCGTAACCGCCCTTGGCGGCCTCGTCGAGGAGTTGCCGCATGGAGACTAAAGGCATAGTGAACTCTCCTTCTTGGGATGGCCTGGCCGCCGTGGCGCTCGGGCCCTTGAGGGCAGGAAAACAGCCTCGCGGGCGGCAGGAACTGCAATCGTCCTTATGGTAGCAGAGGAGCGCAAGGGAAAAGTGTGTCGCGAGACACACCGCCCGGAGACGCGAATGCCCTGGTGTGGAATAATCTGCGGGTGAGCTACGCCACCGCAACAATGCACAGCAGTTGGTATCTGGTAGCCTGCGCCGCCGGCACCGTGCTTTTGCTTTTGATTCTGGTTGCGCGCGTGCGGATGCATCCGGCGCTGGCCCTGTCCATCGCGGCGCTGAGTCTTGGTGTGGCCTCGGGGATGGCGCTCAGGCAGGTTCCGCTGTCGTTTACGGGCGGCGTGGGCAACCTGATGGGTCATATCGCCATTTTGCTGGGACTGGGCGCGATTCTAGGACGGCTGCTGGCCAGCTCAGGCGGCGCGGCGGCGCTGGGCAACGCTCTGGTGAGTGGCTGCGGCCCGCGGGGCCTGCCGTGGGCGATGCTGGGGCTGGGCATTTTGGTGGGCATGCCGGTGTTCTTTGAGGTGGGGCTGGTGCTGCTGATGCCGATTGTGGCGGAAGCGGCGCGGCGTACCGGCAAGCCCCCGGTGCTGGCCGGCATGCCGCTGCTGGCGGGGCTCTCCATTGCGCACGGAACGCTGCCTCCGCACCCGGCGGCGATGCTGGCCGTGTCTCTCTATCACGCCGATATGGGGCGCACCATTCTTTACGGACTTGCGGTTGGGCTGCCGGCGGCTGCGATTGCCGGTCCGGGGCTGGGATGGTTCCTGATACGTCGCTGGGATAAGCGGGCGGCAAAGCTCAAGACAGAGGACGCAGAAGACGGGCTGACGCTGTTTGCGCCCACGCTGGCGGAGGATTTGCAGGTCGAGGCAGTGGCGGAGGGTGAGACGGCGAAGGCGGAGCTGATTCCGAAGCCAGCCGGGCCAGTGCGGGCGGCGGCTGCCATTCTGCTGCCTATCGCGCTGATCTTTCTGGGCAGTTGGGCGGATGCGATTGCCACGCCGGGAAGCCTGCTCAACCAGATCTTCCATTTTGCGGGGAGCCCCGACATCGCGCTGCTGATCGCGGTGCTGGTGGCGCTGGTGGCGCTGGGATCGCACATCCAGACCGGGCAACATCATGGCCGGGAGCTGCTGCGGAAACTTACCAACGAGTCGTTCGAGCCGATTGCCAGCGTGCTGGTGATCCTGGCGGCGGCGGGCGGATTGAGCGGCGTGCTGCGCGACTCGGGCGCGGCGGAGGCGACGGTGCGGCTGGCGTTGGGCGCGCACATGCCGGCGCTGGTGCTGGCTTGGCTGCTGGCGGCGGTGGTGCGGGTTGCAATGGGATCGGCGACGGTGGCGATGGCGGTGGCTTCAGGGGTGCTGGCGCCAATGGCCAGCCATATGGGTGTGCGGCCGGAGCTGCTGGTGCTGGCCACCGGGACCGGGTCGCTGGTTCTTTCTCACGTCAACGATGCCGGCTTCTGGATGGTTCAGTCGTTTTTCAAGATGGAAGTCAAGGAAGCGCTGGGCACGTGGACAGTAATGGAGACGGTGCTGTCGGTAGCCGGGTTGGGAACGACGCTGCTGCTGGCGGCGGTGCTGCGGTAGGAGCGAGTGAATGAGTGAACGAGTGAAGATGTGAAGAAGCGAACAAGTCCGGCATTTATCAAGAGCCGTATTCCAAATCTGCCCTTCTGGAGACACCTCAAATGAAACTGCTCCTTCGATGTTCAGCAGCACTTGTCGTAATTGGCGCTTCGGCGACATTGTTTGCGCAGCAGGTCTGGACGGTGAAGCCCGAGTGGGTGCGCGCCCATGAGGATTTCCTTGCGAGCGATGTGCTGGCGGGCCGCGGCTCGGCTACCCGCGACGAGGAGCTGACCGCGACCTATGTCGCCAGTGAGTTTGAGGGCTACGGGTTGAAACACGCGCCGGGAATGGCCAGCTACATTCAGGCCGCGGAGGTGGTCATGCCGCAGCTCGACGGCCAGGCCACGCTCGAGGCAGGCGGCGCCAACCTGAAGGAGGGCGCGGACTTTGTGCTGCTCATGTCGTCTGGAGCCTCCGTTTCAGGGCCGCTGGCGCACTTGGGCATAGCCGAAGCTGCATCGGCGCACATCGCAGCGGGATCCGTCATTCTGCTGACGGGAGTCGGCGATATAAAGGCGTTGACGCCGGCCGTGTCGAAGCTGCGGCGGCTGGGCGCGACAGTGATCCTGGTTCCGGAGACCGCGGAGCTGAGCTCGCTGCCGCAGATGTTTGGCGGCAAAACGCGAGTGGGAATACGGCTGGCTGAAGATCCTCCGCGCAAGAGCCCCACCTTGATCCTTGTACACGCCGATGCGGCTTCAAAACTGCCAACGGCCGATGGAGCAACTGTCACGATGACGGTGCACGAGGTTCCGTCAACTCCGCGCCAGACGTTCAATGCCATCGGCTATCTGCCCGGTACCGACCCCCAGGCCGGCACCTTGCTGCTGAGCGCGCATCTCGATCACCTGGGGATCGGCCGCCCCGTCAACGGCGACTCCATTTACAACGGCGCCAANNCGCAGCGTGCTGTTTGTCTGCTACGGGTCAGAGGAGATGGGAACGCTTGGATCGACTTACTTTGGGCATCATCCGCCGGTTCCGCTGAAAGACATGGTGGCCAACCTGGAGTTTGAGATGATCGGCAACCAAGATCCCAAGATGCCTCCCGGCGTATTGCTGCTTACCGGCTGGGAGCGGTCGAACCTTGGCCCGGCGCTCAAGGAACACGGCGCGCTGGTGGGGCCCGACCCGTATCCCGAGCAGCACTTCTTTGAGCGCAGCGACAACTACGCGCTGGCATTGCAGGGGGTGGTAGCGCATACCGCGGCGGGATGGGGAACGCCGCCGACCTATCATCAACCTGACGACGATATGGATCACCTCGATCTCGCGTTTATGACGCGGGCCATACAATCGCTGATTGAGCCGGTGCGTTGGCTGGCCAGCAGCGACTTCCGCCCGCAGTGGAACGCGGGCGGTCAGCCGCAGCGTTGATCATGCGGCGAGAACATCCTGCGAACCAAGTATGACGATGGCGATGAACGCTAAAACCGGATCCCAGCGCCTGAGTCAGAGTCGCGGGATCCGGCTTCGTCATGCGGTGTCAGGAGATAGCCGAATTGCAGAAGTGGCGAAACGTGAATCCTACCCTGACCGTCGCTTTGGCTCTCTGTCTAAGCGCGACTGTCGCCTCGCTTGCACAGAACGGTAAGCAATATCCTTCCTTCGAAAGACTGACGCACCGCATGGATGTCGATGTAGACGGAGCTCCTAACGCCTACGGTCCGCCTGGCATGGAGACACTCGACATCCTCCAGAATGCGCATTACCTCAATCGCGCGAACAAGGAAATCGTCGGTTATTTGATTGACGAACACGGTCGCCCAATTCCGCAAGGCCCAAAAGATCCCTTCCCGGGCTATTACATTTCTCAGACCGCCTTTACCGATATTGAGAATCAAAATGAAACCGATCCACGACGCTACGTCGACGCACGCAATATCAATTACGTCGTTCGCGGCAACGTTGCCCGGCGGCGCGGCGTCAGGGTGGGTGACTTCGTGTCTGTCTATTCGAAGCGCACGCGCAAGGGCGTGTTCGCTATCGTCGGAGATACAGGCAATCCCAGCGGCGACGAAGGATCGCTTCACTTATTGCAGGATCTCGGATATCCATTTCACGACGGCAAGAATGACTCGGTCGAAAAGCCTGAGATTGTCATCCGGTTCTACCCCAACTCCAACCCAAAGCATCGGTTTTTCTTTACTCAGGCCGAACTGGACGATGCAGCTATGAAGCTTGGCCTGAGCCGGGATTTCTCCGCTGCTCCCATCACGAATCGATAAGGCCAACCGTGGCACTCGAAGTGCTTGGTGAGCGCTGAAACTACTTGCCCCGGTCGTATGGTCGGCGGACAATTCCCGCCTGGGCTTCGTTCGCTTACAATCGTTTGCAATCGAAAGTTCCCACCCATACGAGGTCTGCCTGATGCTCATCGATCGAGCTGTGTTTGTTGTGAGCGTGTCTCTCACGCTCAGTGCCTGCGTTGTTGCCCAGAGCGGCGCACCGAAGCCGCAGTATCCCAACTATCCCAGTGAGACGCCGGCCAAGCTGACGCCCGCCACGCCGAACTTCGACTACGAGCGGCTCGAGGCGATGATCCCGATGCGCGACGGCGTGAAGCTGCATACGGTGGTCCTGGTGCCCAAGGGCGCCAAGCGCGCGCCCATCCTGCTGACGCGCACGCCTTACAGCGCCGATGAGCTGACCAGCCACGCGGCCAGCGCGCACCTGGGGCGGACTCTGTATGGATATGACAACGCTACGGACGTGATTGTGGAGGGCGGCTACATTCGCGTGATTCAGGACATTCGCGGCAAGTACGGCTCTGAGGGCGACAACGTGATGAACCGCCCGATTCACGGGCCGCAGAATCCGACGCCGGTGGACGAAGCGACGGACACCTACGACAGCATCGACTGGCTGATCAAGAACATTCCCGAGACCAATGGGAAGGTGGGCATTCTGGGCATCAGCTACGACGGTTTCCTGCCGCTGATGGCGCTGGTGCATCCGCACCCCGCGCTGAAGGTGTCGGTGCCCATGAACCCCATGGTGGACGGGTGGATGGGCGACGACTGGTTTCACAACGGCGCCTTTCGCGAGCAGAATATGCCCTACATCTGGGAGCAGGAGGCCACGCGCTCGAACGACTCCAAGTGGACCGTGTCGCACTTCGACGATTACGACGAGTACCTTTCGGCGGGCTCGGCGGGCGATCTGGGCAAGCAGCATGGGCTGGAGCAGGTGGGCTTCTGGAAGAAGATTCTGGAGCACCCCAGTTATGACGCGTTCTGGAGCGACCAGGCAGTGGACAAGGTGCTCGCGGAGGACTTCAAGGCGGAAGGGATCAAGGTGCCGATTCTGCTGGTGCACAGTTTGTGGGACCAGGAGGACATCTACGGCGCGAATGCGGTTTACAAGGCGATCAAGCCGCTGGACACCAACAACGACAAGGTGTTCATGGTGCTGGGGCCGTGGCATCACGGGCAGGAGATTGAGGATGCTGCTTCGCTGGGGTCGATTCGGTTCGGCAGCGATACGGGAACGTGGTTCAGGCAGAATGTGCTGCGGCCGTTTCTCGATCGCTATCTGAAGGACGACGCGCCGCAGGGAGATGTTGCGACGGTGACGGCGTATGAGACGGGCGCGAATCGGTGGGAAAAACTGAAGGCGTGGCCGGAAGCGACGGCGACGAAGGCGCTGTATCTTAAGCCCGGCATGAAGTTGGGATTCACGCCACCATCCGATTGGTCGGATACGTCAGACGGAGAGGGTTCAGAGTATGACGAATACATTTCCGATCCCGCCAAGCCAGTGCCATATCGGGCGCGGCCCAGCCAGCCGGTGGGATACGACCTGCCGCTGACCTGGCCGCAGTGGCTTGTTGACGATCAGCGCGAGGCATCGGGCCGGACCGATGTGCTGACCTATACCAGCGATGTTCTTACGGCGCCCGTGCATATCGCCGGACAACCGATTGCGAACCTCGTAGCTTCAACCAGCGGAACCGATTCCGATTGGGTGGTGAAGCTGATCGATGTGTATCCGGATGAGGTGGCCGACCACCCGGAGATGGGTGGATACGAACTGGCAGTCGGGATGGATATATTTCGCGGTCGCTATCGCGAGAGCTTTGCAACTCCCAAAGAGATTGAACCGGGCAAGCCGCTGACGTATCGCTTTGCGCTGCCGCCGGCGGACCACGTGTTTCTGCCGGGGCACAAGATCATGGTGCAGGTGCAGTCGAGCTGGTTCCCGCTCTACGACCGCAACCCGCAGACGTTTGTGCAGAACATCTTCCGGGCCAAGCCGGGCGACTACAAAAAGGCGACGCAGCGGATTTATTACACAAAGCATTTGGCGAGCCGGATCGAGCTGCCGGTGGTGGAAAGATAAGTTCGATCCGGAAGCGGTTCTACCCGCCAAGTACCGCGCGCTGGGCGGCGAAGATCTCCTTCAACCCCGACTCGGCGAGGTCGATGAGACTGTTGAGTTGCGCGCGGGAGAAGCTTCCCTTCTCTGCCGTGGCCTGGGTTTCGATCAGGCCGCCATCCTCGGTCATCACGACATTCATATCGACCTCGGCCCCTGAATCCTCTTCGTAGCAGAGGTCGAGCAGTTCGTTGCCTCCGACGATGCCGACCGAGGTGGCGGCGACGAGTTGTTTGAGCGGCGACTTCTTCAGCGTTCCGGCAGCGACCAGCGCATTGAGCGCCAGGGCCAGGGCAACGGNNGTGCGCGTGCCGCCGTCGGCCTGAAGAACATCGCAGTCGAGGATGACGGTGCGTTCGCCCAGGGCCTGCATGTCCACGACCGAGCGGAGGCTCCGGCCGATGAGGCGCTGAATCTCGTGAGTTCGACCGCCGATTTTGCCTTTTTCGCTTTCGCGCGGAGTGCGGGTGACGGTGGAGCGCGGCAGCATGGCGTATTCAGCGGTGACCCAGCCGCGGCCGGAGTTGCGCAGCCAGCCGGGCACGCCCTGCTCGATGGTGGCGTTGGTGAGCACGCGGGTGTTGCCGAAGGAGACCAGCACCGAGCCTTCGGCGGTCTGGACAAAGCCGGGAGTGAGGGTAAGCGGGCGAAGCTGGGCAGGAGTCCTGCCGCCGGGACGAAAGACGAGGGCGTGCATAGGGCGATTGTACGGGAGCGGGGGCGGCGGCGGGGAATGGTTGGGATGGGAGGGTCCAGTTTCAGAACGGGAAGCCGGCGCTTTATCAATCCGAAACGGGAATGACCAGATAAACAATTGAAAACAAATTATTTAGATCCGATCAGACGAAGAAGGGAGTTCCGTTTCGGGACGGATTGGCCGGAATGGGCGGGGCGCGAGTGTACGGGAATTGGACAGTAAGGTGTTCCCTTATCAGGAACTTAGAGGAGACGTTCTAGTTTGGCACTGTACGTGTAATAGAGCAGGCGACAGGGAACACGGAACAGGGAATAGGGAATAGGGATCAGGGATTGCATTGGGAAGGGGAGCAGGCCATGCAGCAGGTGGAGCGGACGGCGAGACAGGGTGGCGCAGAGCGCAGGCGGGTAGAAGCGGTAGTGGAGACGCTGGCGGCGCTGCAAGGGCAAGGCGAGAGCCTTGCGGAGGTGGCGCATGACGCCAGAAACATGGTGACGGCGCTGGGACTTTACTGCGATTTGCTGGAGGAACCTGGGGTGCTGGCGGCTCCGTTCCACCATTATGGAGACGAGTTGAGGCTGGTGGCCACTGCCAGCCGCCGGCTGGTGGAAAAGCTGGTGGCATTGGACGCGCACGAGGCTCCGGAAGGAACGTTCGCGGACGGAATCGCTGGCGCAACGGGAAAGTGGCCGTCATTCGATGCGAACGGTAAGCGACCTGAGCGTCTCGGGACGGAACGGAGCGAATCGGAACGATCCGGATTGGGACATTCCAAGGTTTGGGAATTGCTACCGTCCCTGCCGATTGAGAATATGGCCACCGAGCTGGCGGCCAACAAGAATCTGCTGGACGCGCTGGCAGGCCCTTCGATCGCGTTGACCCTCCACTGCGAAGGCGGAGCGCTGCCGGTGAGGATGTCTGGAGAGAACCTGATCAGGGTGCTGGTGAACCTGGTTAAAAACGCCGCGGAGGCGATGCCGACGGGGGGACAAATCATGCTCGGTCTGCATGAATTTCACGCAGGCGAGCAAGCAGTTCCGTGGGTGGTCCTGACCGTGGACGACAGCGGGACCGGCATCCCCGCCAAGGCGCTCGAGGAGATCTTCGAATCTGGCTACAGCACGCGATCGGCCGGGCAGTCCGCCATTCCTGGCTGGGCTTCGGCCCATCGCGGACTGGGGCTGTCGATCAGCCGGTCGATTGTGGAGGCGGCGGGCGGCCGGATTCATGCCGCGAACCGCGTTCCGGCAGGAGCGCGCTTCGAAATCGAGCTGCCGGTCCGCAGCCGCTGAATACGGGCTGAAACGCAATCCGGGGAACACTGTCTGGAAATTCGATCGACCAATGATAAGGTGAGGCGAATACAATGCTGGCAACAGTTCAATTCTCGAGGAGCATGGAATATATCCCGCAAGTTGCGGAGCCGGCGGCACGGCTGCACCTGCTGGTGGTGGATGCGGATCCGGCCATGCGCTCAGCATGCGCGGAGATTGCGGCCAGCATGGGCTACGCGGTGGAAAGCACCGGCGACATGGGCCAGGCGCGCAGCTTACTGCGTGGACGGGCGGCCGACATCCTGCTGGTGAACCTGCCTCCCGGAAACAGCCAGGGGTTGGAGTTGGTGGCCGAGGTGAAGCTGCTTTATCCGCAAACCTCGGTAATCGCCATGACCGCCTCGGGCTCGGTGAATGCGGCTGTGGAGGCGATGCGCTGCGGCGCCCAGGACTACCTGACCAAGCCGTTCGCGATGGATGAGCTCTCCACGGTGCTGGACCGGGCGGCGGCGAACCTGACCACCGACACTGCTTCCCGCCAGTTGAGGGAACGGCTGCGGCTTTCGCAGGGGCTGGGCGCCATGATTGGCCGCTCGGTGGAGATGGAGAAGCTTTACCGCATTCTTTCAAAGGTGGCACAGAGTTCGCACCCGGTGCTGGTGCTGGGCGAGAGCGGAACGGGCAAGGAACTGGTGGCGCGGACCATTCACGCCTACGGGCCCAATTCACAGAAGCCGTTTTTGCCGGTGGACTGTGGATCGCTGGTGCCGACGCTGATCGAAAGCGAGCTGTTCGGCTACGTGAAGGGCGCCTTCACCGGAGCCAACCACGCCAAGGAGGGTTTGCTGGTTTCGGCCGAGGGAGGCACAGTGTTTCTGGACGAGATTGGCGAGCTTTCACTGGACTTGCAGGCCAAACTGCTGCGTGCGTTACAGGAAAAGGAAGTGCGGCCGGTGGGAGCCACGCACAGGGTGCCCATACGAGCGCGCATTGTGGCGGCCACCAACCGCAACCTTGCGGAGATGGTCGAGAAGGGCACCTTTCGTAAGGACCTGTTTTACCGGCTGAACGTAGTGAATCTGCGACTACCCTCGCTGCGCGACCGGCGCGAAGACATTCCGCTGCTGGCGGCGCACTTTCTGGATCGCATCAGCCGCGAGCACGGGACCAAGTTCACGCTGAGTGACGAAGCATTGCGCACTATGATGCGGCACGACTGGCCGGGGAACGTGAGGGATCTGGAAAATTCGGTGGAGCGAGCCTGCGCGCTTTCTTCAGGGCCGGTCCTGCACCTGGGCGACCTGCCAACACAGTTGCAACAGCAGGGTTTGGATGCACGGCGAACTGCCGGGGCGGTGAGCGGGGCGGAACCGAACAGCGAAACGCCGGAAGTGAAAACGCTGGCCGATCTGGAACGCGACGCGATTCTGGGAGCCATACGCGTGCTGAAGGGCGACAAACTGCAGGCCGCGAAGCTGTTGGGCATCGGTAAGACGACTCTCTACCGCAAGCTGAAAGAGTATGGGATCGCCGACCCATTTCAGGAAGAATAAGCCGCAAGGAAACTGCACCCTGGGGCCGGTACAGGAAGAGCCATGATTCCGCTGGAAATGGTACCTGCGCCGACCAGGAAGACAAGCTGGACACACAAGAGTGAGCCGCATATTCACCGGAGCGAGCAAGGAGCTGGGCATGAACTTGGGAATGAACATTCTGATTGTGACCGGAGTTGAGGGCGCCCGGAACTGCGCCGCCGCGGTGGGCGCACAACTGGAGATGAAAGTGGAAGTGGCCGAAGGGCGTAAGGCCGCACTGGCCGCGCTGCGCCGCAAGGAGTTTGCCGCAATCGTGGTGGATGAAACCATGGCCGAGTGCGATCCTGCCGCTGCCGAAGCGATATGGGAGCACGCCGGCCTGGCAATTCCGCTTCAGATTAATTTTGCGCTCTCCGGCGCGGCGCGGCTGACCAGGGAGATTCGTGCCGCGTTGCATCGCCGGGAGCGGGAGCAGACCCTGGCGCGCAGGGCGGCGGCCGCGGCCATCGAGATGGATTTGAAGACTACAATCGCAGGGCTTCTGCTGCACTCGCAACTGGCGCTTTCGGAGAGTGAAACGGCGTCGCCCATTGCGGAAAAGCTGCGCGTGGTGGCGGACCTGGCCGGCAACCTGCGTAAGCAGTTAAGCGCGCCGCAGATGGCACGCGGAGATACAGCGGCCTGAGTGGGGCCGGCCTGGTTGAAGAGTTCAGGTTGAAGAGTTCTTGGGCGTTGCACGCGCTTCGCCGGGACAGAATTCGTCCCGGCGTTTTTTTCCCCGGCGTTTTTCTTTGAGGGAAGGCAGCAATCCTGCCGCGCTGGTGCTAAGGTTTCCCCGCCGCCCTTGAAATACGCCGATGGATTAATCTGAAAGAACCATGAAACATACGGCTGTACTACTGATTGACTGCCCGGATCGGAATGGCCTGGTGGTATTCGATTGAGGAAGAGGTTTTCCGACTCGCCGATATAACTTGCTGATCGGCATAACTCCTCAGAAATTTGCGTTGATAAACTTCTGTAACTGCTCGATGCGATACGTGGCGTCGCCTGACTCCACGCCTAGGAGAATCTGTGTGGAAGTTAGCTGGTTGCGGAAGTCGAGCGCGGCGGAAGTGTCTGCGCCGGCGACCAGCTTGAGGTTCTTATCGACCTCGCTGCTTTCCTGTTGAAGAGACTTAAGCCGGTCCTGCTGGGCTCGAATCTGCTCGGTTACTTGCTGGCGAAGCTCCTGCATGCCGCGCTCGACGTCGCCTTCCTGCACTTTTTTCCAATCGCCGTAGGCAGTGACGGAGCGGTCGAGGTGCTTATCGATGGCGCGGCCGGCAAGGTTGTAACTCACGGTGACTTCGCCGTAGGGTTGAGGGCCCTGAGATACAGGATTGACCTGCTGATGGGTGCCGACGGTCAGGGCGACATCCCAGTTGTTCTGGCGGGTCAGGTTGGCCAGCGACTTTTGATCTTCAACGTCGGCGGCCTGCTTGGCGGCAACCTGCTGCTTGAGCGGCTGACTGGTGAGTGGCGGAATATAGAGGGCTGCGATCTTCGATTGCGTGTCTGCCCTATCGGCGTCCAGCTTGATGCGGTTGGTCTTGAGCTCCCACAACATGGGCCGGGTCATATTCTGCGCTTCGACCATTCTTGCGGTTTGATCGCCGATCTCGTCAAGAGACTTTGTGGCCTGGGAAATGAGGTCGAGACGATGATGGAGCGCGTCCTTCTCCATGCTGGGCAAGGCAAATTGAAGAAGCTGCATGACGCTGGTGGAGGTTTTGTAGAGCTCGCAGTTCTTGCGGGCGACATCGAGCGTGATGCCGGCCTTTTTCAAATTGGAAAGGCTCAACTGCGCTCCGGCCACCAGTTGCTGGGGCAGCCCGGTGTCAGGCTGCGTGAATGAACCGAGAGCCGTCGGCGTACGCAGGAAATCGGTCTGTGCTTTGGCCTGTTCGGTGAGATAGGCGCAGTAGGCCTGCTGGTCGGTCTGGACGGATTGAGCCGTGGCGCAGACGGAGAGGATAGGTAAAAGCAACACGAGGGCAACATACGAGTTATGCCGTGACATACTTCGACTCCATGAGAGTTACTGACTAGAAGAAAAGCGGTTTGCGGCCGAGAAATACGGTCTGTGATTTTGCGGATTCGGGGTGGGACAGATCCATGAGGATGGTGAGACCGCGCACCTGGGTCTTGAAGATGGGATGGCTGATAACTTCTTCGCCGAGGAATACCTGCTTCACCGTTCCGACTTTGCGGCAGAGAACCATGTTGAGATAGCAGTCGTAGATGGGCGCGCCGAACTTTGCGTCGGCCTGATTGTCGTAGGGGACGAAGGCGAAGTAGAGGCGCTGGTTGCCGCTGGCGTTGAGGTAATACGGGCTCTGCTTGGCGGTATTGATAGCGTCATGGAGGCGATCGATCTGGCGGTTGTCTTCCTGCAACTGTTTTTCGGCGACGCTGAATGTTATGTCCAATTGCGCAATCTCCGAGCGCAACTCGGCCTGCTTTTCGAGCACATCGAGGGCCTTGGTGCCGACGGTTGTCTTGTCGAGAACATTATCTGAAAGCAGAACATCGGCGATTTTGCTGTCGGTGTAGGCGTCCTCTGCCTGGTTGAGTGCGGCCAACTGCGTTGCGGCGTCACCCTTGGTGATGAGGCCGGCGGCAAGGTCGCTGTTGATGCGCGACTCAAGCTGATGGATCTGGGCAACGATGGCTTTGGTCTTGGCGTTGTCGGCCTGCTTCTCCACATCAAGTGCGGCTAACTGGGGGCCGGTAACGCTGTCATGCGCGCGCTCGCGGGCGATGGCTGTTTGTAACTCGGGGTCGAGAGCGACAAGCGCGGCGCGCTGCTTGTTCATCTCCGCAATGGTGCTTTGCTGGCGAGTTACATCGACCTTGAGATCCTCGATCGATTGGCGGCTGATGACCAGCTTCTGCATGAAGTCGAGGCTCTTTTCATCGTATGCGGAGAGGATGATGGGCGCGACCCAGGTGTGGTTGAGGGCGTAGAAGCCCATCACAAACGCATAGCTGAAGACGCCGACCAGCACCGCATACAACACCGCGATGGCGAAGACCCGGTAAACGGTGATGACCGTCTTGTGGGCCAGCGATTGCCGGGGTGGACGGGCCCTGGGTGCGGGGGCTGAGGGTTCAACTGCCGGTGTTGACAACGGGTACCTCCTCGAGTTGTTCCTTGGTGCGCGTGCCCCAGTCCGCGGAATCCATGGTGCAGAGCGCGAGGGGCGTGATGAACAGCGAGCTGGCGATGGACCATGCGATGTAGGCGCCAAAGGCCAGCGGATGCTGGAGCGTTTCTCTGGCGCTGAATTTCTTGATCGCCCAACTGAGCACGGCGGCGATGCCGAGATAGATGACCAGCGGTGCGGGACCGAACCAGGCGAGGGGATCGGAGGTGAGCATGGTTACGACCACAAGGAGCGCAACAATTGCGCCGAGGGGCGTGAGGACCAGGGTGAAGACCGTGTTGGGATGCAGTTTCCATACATGCTGCGGCAGGGTCCTGAGCGTGTAGAAAAAATCGCGCACGATGCTGCGGCGCCAGCGAAGCTGCTGTTTGAAAAGGACCGAAAGCGTATTGGGTACGGTCGTCCAGCAGAGCGCGTCAGTGTTGATGTATGTGCCGTAGCCGCGCAGCAGCGTTTGATGCGTGAGGAAGCGGTCTTCGCCCTGGTTGACGGGGATACCGAACCAGTGACGGGCGCGGATGGCCGGCTCGATTTCAAGCAGCAGTTCGCGTCGAATCGCGAAAAGGCATCCGCTGATGCAGCAGACGCTGCGAGTCCAGTTTTCAGGGATTTTGTAGAGCTCGAATGCAGCGTAATAGACGAGAGTCTGGATGGCCGTGATGACGCCGTCGTTGGGATTGCTGACGCCGACACGGCCGCCGACGGAGCCCATGCGCGGCTCGGCAAAGCAGGCTGTCAATTCGCGGATTGCATCGGGGTGGAAGATGCAGTCGGAATCGATAGAGATAATTACTTCGGCGGTGGAATGTTCGAGAGCATTACAGACGGTGCGTGCTTTGCCGCAGTTGAATTGGTTGCGGCCGGCGCGAATGGGAATGTTGGTGAAATCGCGCTGCGCTTTCAGGATCCATTGATAACTGTCGTCGACCGAGCAGTCGTCCTGGGCAATAACTTCGAAACTGCCGTTGGGGTAATTGCTTTTGCTGATGCTTTCAATGGTTTGATAGACGGTGCGGCCCTCGTTGAAGCAGGGCATAAGGACGCTGACTGGCGGCTGATAAGTGTAATCCTTGCGGACCTGCGTGCCGGGGAAGGAGACTCTGAGAATGAGCCCCATGAGGTATTTGACTAGAGAGATCAGGAGGCAGAGAACCATGATCAGCCAGAGAAGAATCGGCGCCACGTACCTGACCTCCGCAAATGCAATCCGTAGTTGGTAGTCTCGCGTATTGGACCGGCAAATGAGCTCGCCGGTTATTGAGCGAACCCCACGCAAACTGCTCAATCCTTGCTTCGTAATTCTAGGACGAGTTTAACTCAGTCCTTCCGCTTCACCACATTGTGCGACTCGTGTGATTTAGGTCACCGGATAAAGGACCAATTTGGTCGTATATTGAATAAGGACTAAATCGGTCGGATATATGCGGCGCCCCTTCGAGGGCTCGCGGTAACCCCGAATAGGCCGGTTCTGACCCATCTTTCTTGAACTTGGAGTCTTGTTTTGAAACATCTCTTCCTCACTGTTCTCTTGCTACCGCTTTTGGGCTACTTTTGCGCGCCCATCCTGGCGAACCCGGATTACACCATCGCCGGCACCGTCCACGACGCCAGTGGAGGCCGGATTCCTCATGCGCACGTTGTAGTTCACGGTCCGGGCCCCGAACCTGCCATCGAATCGACAACCAACGATTTTGGCGAGTTTCGCTTCCAGGTCGGTGCGCCCGGCCGCTACCTGGTAGAGATTGCCGCCGAGGGGTTTGCGCCCCTCAGTGCAACGGCCAAGCTCACCGAAGCGCAGCCGATCGCCAGTCTGGACCTCACACTTCAAGTCGCCGCCACCGCCCAGACCGTGGAAGTGACCGCGGACGCGCTTGCCGCGGAGACAACCAGTACGCAGCTTGGCGAGACTCTTGAATCGAAGAAGATTGAGAGCGTTCCGCTGAACGGCCGCAGCTTTACCGACCTGATGGCGGTGCAGCCGGGGATTGTGCCGATGAACACGGCTCAGCCGGGCGCGGTGGTTATGACGGGCGTGGCATCGACGCCGCCCTCGGGCGATGCCAACCCCGGGAATCTCTCGATCAGCGGGGAGCGCGAGGCGTCGAACGGCTTCCGGGTGAACGGGAGCGATGTGGAGGAAGACGTGAACATGGGCACGTCGATCGTGCCGAATCTGGACGCGATCGACAGCTTCCGCGTGCTGACGTCGAACTTTGACGCCGAGTATGGCAATTCAAGCGGCGGGCAGGTACTTGTAACGACCAAGGCGGGCACGGCGCAGTGGCATGGGTCGGCGTTTGAGTTTCTGCGCAACACGGCGCTGGACGCGCGCAATTACTTTTCGCAGGACAGGGCGGCGTACCGGCAGAACCAATTCGGCGGCACGCTCGGCGGTGCGCCCTTTCGCAAGAACCTGACGCTGTTTGCCGACTACCAGGGTACCCGGCTCACGGAAGGAATCGATACCGGGAACATCGCGGTGCCGTCGCAGGCCGAACGGAGCGGCGACTTCACTCAAAACTCCCTCACCGGATGCGTGAGCGGACCTTATATTGCTTGGCTTTTGTCGCAGGAGCTTGGGGCCAGCATTGCAGCGAACGATCCGTATTCGCCTCAGTCGAATGGCTGCAACGAGGGCAGATCTCCAGTCTTCCCCAACAGCCAGATTCCGCAATCGGCGTGGTCCGCGCCGGCAAAGTATTTGCTTGCGTCGATTCCACAGCAGAACGCCGGGACCGGAGTTTTCGCGACAGCACTCCAGGCCGAAACCCTTCAGGACAACAAAGGCGCACTGCGCGCTGACTGGGTGCATCACAAAGGCACACTCACCGCCTATTACTTCATCGATGGCTATTCGCTGCTCAATCCTTATCCAACGGGCACAGGCGGAGCGAGCGTTCCGGGATTCAGTGCGACCTCGAACGGGCTGGCGCAACTCATGAGCCTTGGCCATGCGATCACGTTTGGCGATGCGACGCTGAACGAATTCCACATGAGTTCCATGCGCAACGCGAACGCCGTAGGCCAGCCGAAAGGCGGCGTCGGCCCTTCGCTGGTGTCGCAGGGATTCACCGGGATTGTGCCGCTGCAGCCCTCGACGGAAGGCATCGCCAATGTGGCCTTTAACGACTTCACCATGGGCGTGAATACGACGGCCCTGGTGCAGGCGGAAAACATCTACGAAGTGAGCGACGCGTTCTCGCGCATCCTCGGCAATCACGGCCTCAAATTTGGCGGAGAGATGCACGCGAACCAGATCAATACGCATCCTGACGTGGTTTTCAACGGGAGCTTTTCCTTTAATGGCTCGGAGACCGGGGTCGACCTCGCAGACTTTTTGCTGGGAGTTACTTCGAGCTATACACAGGGGCAGGCGAGCAGTTTCTATAACCGCAATCTGTACGCAGCGGCGTTTGCGCAGGATAGCTGGAAGGTGTCGAGCGAGTTGACGGTGAACTACGGCGTGCGGTGGGATCGCATCCGGCCGTGGCTGGAGAAATTCAACCAACTGCAGACGCTGGTGAAGGGCGAGCAGTCGAAGGTTTTTCCCGACGCGCCGCAGGGGCTGGTCTTCCCCGGCGATCCGGGTGTGCCGCGTTCACTGGCTGCGGCGCGCAACGATTTTGCGCCGAGGGCAGGCATTGCGTGGTCGCCCACTTCGATGACACCGTGGCTGCATGCGCTCACAGGAGGGCCGGGGCAGACCAGCATTCGCGCGGGCTATGGGATGTTCTACACGGCGTATGAAGGATTGTCGGCGGGGATCATGAGCGCGAATCCGCCCTACGGGTACACGTACACTTCGGCGGCGCCGCCGCTGTTTGCATCGCCTTTCACCGTAGCTGCTACTGGCGCAGACGCCGACGCAGGCCAAGGCTTCCAGCATCGCTTCCCGCTCCAAAAGGTCGCCTACGGCGCCACCACGGCCAATCCCAACAGCAGCGTCACTTGGGCGCAGTTCGAGCCGCTGGTTGGCATNNCGGCGCTCGTCTCGCTCAGCTATGTCGGGACCTCTACGCATCATTTGCTGGTGCTTGAAGAAGCCAATCCCGCCAACCCGGCGCTCTGTTTGGCGCTGGGCTCGGCGGTTTGCGGGCCGTTCAACGAGCAGGCCGCGCGCACGCAGTTCAGTCCCGCCTTCGGCAGCGTCGAGTTGCAGCGCACCATCGCCAACGCGAACTACAACGCGCTCGAAGCGACGGCGAAAACCAACATGCATGGGCTCGATTTGCTGGCCAGCTATACGTTTTCGAAGTCCATCGATCAATCGACTGGGCTGCCGGAGCCGGTCAATCCCGTCAACCCCTCACTGAGCCGAGGGCTCTCTTCGTTTGACCTGCGGCATAACCTGGTGACCAGTTTTCAATACGCTTTGCCGGCTCTCAAGGCTGGGAATCGTTTTAACTGGATCGCGTCCGGATGGGCGGTTGCGGGCATCGCGCGGTTCATTTCGGGATTGCCGGTGACGCTGCTCAACAACAACGACACGTCGCTGCTGGGAACGATTCCGAACGGGATCAACAACAACGGGGTCGACACACCGGCGTGGTCGGGGAAATCGCTGTCGATCCACACCAATCCGCGCGGGAGCGTGCCGGTGTTTGATGCCAGCCAACTGACGCTGCCGGCATTGGGAACGATGGGCAACGCGCGCCGCCGTTTCTTCTCCGGCCCTGGGCTTGAGAACCTGGACGCTACCATCACAAAGATGCAGCATTTGCGGGATGGCAGTTCGATCGAGTTTCGCGCGGAGGCATTCAACGTCTTCAATCACGCCCAGTTCTTCGGGCCGGCCAGCGTCGAAGGCAATATTTCGTCGACGACATTTGGACAGGCGGTAAGCGCCATGCCGCCGCGCCTTGCGCAACTGGCGCTGCGCTACCGCTTTTGAACTTCCACATGCAAAAAGCCCCCGGGCCAAATCGCCAAGGGGCTTTTGCTTTGTGTCGCAGTGAGTGTTAGGCGCTGAAGAGGAGAATGCCTGCGGGTTTCTCGTCGGACACGGCCTCATCTGCGCTGACGGGGCGGTAGAAGAGTTGGTTGTTTTGGAGGTAGACCTCGAGGAAGGCTGGGCGCGCGGTGATCTGGCCGGCGATCAGGGCTTCCGACAGAGGATCTTCGACGTAGCGCTGCAGGGCGCGACGCAAGGGGCGTGCACCGTAGCTGCGGTCAACCAACGTCTTTTCGAGAATCCATTTCTTGGCATCCTCGGTGACGGAGATGGTGATGGCCTTCTGCGCCAGGTTTGCATTCAAGCTCTGTACCAGCAACTCGACAATCTGGATCAGGTCGCCATCGGTGAGCGACTGGAAGAGGATGGTCTCGTCGAGGCGGTTGAGAAATTCTGGATTGAATGCCTTCTTTACCTCAGCCATGACATTCTTTTCGACAGTTTCGTTAATCTGGTCTTCACCATCGCTGTGGAAGCCAAGCGACTTCTTCTCCTTCACCAGGTACTTGGCGCCAATGTTCGAGGTCATGATGAGGATGACGTTCTTGAAGTCGACCGTGTTGCCGAGGCCGTCGGTCAACTGGCCATCTTCAAAAACCTGCAACAGGATGTTGAAAACATCGGGATGCGCCTTCTCGATTTCGTCGAGCAGGACAACCGAGTAAGGCGAACGCTTGACGCGCTCGGTGAGTTGGCCGCCTTCCTCGTAGCCGACGTATCCCGGAGGCGAACCGATGAGCTTGGAGACGGAGTGCTTCTCCATGAACTCCGACATGTCGAAGCGGATCAATGCCTTATCCGATCCGAAAAGGAAGTTGGCCAGAGTGCGGGCCATCTCCGTTTTGCCAACGCCTGTGGGGCCGAGAAAGAGGAAGCTGCCAATGGGGCGGTGCGGGGACTTCAGGCCTGCACGCGAGCGGCGGATAGCGCGGGCGAGGGCGGAGATGGCCTTGTCCTGCGAGATGACGCGCTTGTGCAGTTCTTCTTCCACGCGGAGCAGCTTCTGCGTCTCTTCTTCCTTGATGCTGGTGACGGGAACGCCGGTCCAGCGGCTGACCACGTCTTCAATATCTTCGCGGCCAACAATGCCGGCTGCGGAGTCGTCGAGGTGGTACTTGTCGCGCAGGGCGCGCAGGTTTTCGCGCTCCTTGCGCTCCTCGTCGGAGTAGAAGCGGGCCTTTTCGAATTCGTGGTTGGCGATGGCCGAGTCCATGCGGTGCACGATGAACTTGATGCGCTTCTGGACTTCGGTGATCTCTTCTGGAAGAGACGTCTGGCGGAGCTTGACCCTCGCGCCAGCTTCATCGATGAGATCAATCGCCTTGTCGGGCAGGAAGCGATCGGGAATGTAGCGATTCGAGTGAGAAACCGCAAACTCAATCGCCGCATCGGTGTAGCTGACCGCGTGGAATTTCTCGTAGCGGTCCTTGATGCCGTGGATGATCTTGATGGCGTCGGCTTCATTGGGCGGCGGAACTTTGACGGCCTGGAAGCGGCGCTCAAGAGAGCGGTCTTTCTCAATGGACTTGCGGTATTCGCCTGGGGTGGTGGCGCCGATGCACTGAATCTCACCGCGGCTGAGCGCAGGCTTGAGGATGTTGGCCGCGTCGAGCGAGCCCTCGGCGGAGCCGGCGCCGACCAGGGTGTGCAGCTCGTCAATGAAGACGATGGAGTTCTGATTCTCCATCAGCTCTTTCATAATGGTCTTGAGGCGCTCTTCAAACTGGCCGCGGTACTTGGTGCCGGCGACGATGAGCGAAAGATCGAGGCCGAGCACGCGCTTGTCGGCGAGGAAGCTGGGGACTTCGCCGTCGGCGATGCGCTGGGCGAGGCCTTCGACGATGGCTGTCTTGCCGACGCCGGGTTCACCGATGAGCACCGGGTTGTTCTTGGTGCGGCGGCACAAAATTTGAATCACGCGCTCAAGTTCGCCGTCGCGGCCGACCAATGGATCGAGCTGGCCGTCCATCGCGGCCTGGGTCAAGTCGCGGCTGAACTCGGCAAGCAAGCTCGATTCACGCTGGCGCGCCTGAGCCGGGGCTTTCTCCTGGGTGACGCGGGCCAGCTCATCGCGAATCTGCGCGAGCTTGAGGCCGCGCTCCTGGAGGATCTCGGCGGCGAAGCATTTTTCTTCGCGCAAAAGACCGAGCAGCAGATGTTCTGTGCCGATGTGCTTGTGGCCGAGGCGCTCAGCTTCTTCAGCCGCGTAGGCCAGAACGCGCTTGCACTCGTTAGAAAGCGGCAGATCGACGGAGGTCGAGACCTTTTCGCGGATGGTGGTATGAGCCTCGATTTGTTTGCGGATCGACTCAACCGAGGCATGGGAGCGCAGGAAGCGGTTGGTCAACGCTTTGTCCTCGCGCAGCAGGCCGAGCAGCAGGTGCTCAGTCTCGATATAGGGCGAGCCGAATTGGCTGGCCTCGTATCGCGCGAAGAAGATCACACGCCGTGCCTTCTCCGTATAGCGTTCGAACATGGTGTTCTCCCTTTTCGAGCAGGCTATCGGCTGGAGTGGCTGTCCGGTTATATGCCGGCCTCGGCCCACAAGCGCGTGCCATTTCTTTAAACATCGCCGCCGGAGGCCCCAGGAAAATGAATATCCTGCCGCCGAACAGCTCTTTTGGATGGTTGAAGAGGTTCGCTTTCCCTCGCTTGTCCTCGGCGATCGTGCCGCGTGTGGACTCCCATCCTGCCCATGCAGCCCGGAAAGGTGAAGAAAACTCAACCAACTCCGAGGCCGGCTACTAGATAAGACTCAAAAAACACCGGAAACGGTGCTTTATCCGATGCAGGTTCCCGGATTAATGACCGGTTTGGGAAGTCGTTGACAAAGCCACGAGCCGCCCACCTTCCAGGCGCAATGCTCGCGTACATCGTGCGGCGAGGTCAAGGTTATGCGTCACCATGATTGAGGTGAGGCCGTGGCTTCCGTGCAGACGTTCAATCAGATCAAAGACGCGGCCGGCCGTGATTTCATCCAGGTCGCCTGTGGGTTCGTCGGCCAGCAGCAACCGGGGATTGTTGACCAGGGCGCGAGCAAGGGCCACTCGCTGCTGCTCACCGCCGGAGAGCTCGCCGGGGCGATGATCGGCGCGATCGTCTAAACCTACTTCTTTGAGCCAGTTAGCCGCCAAGGTGACCGCCTCGCGTTTGTTGGTGCCGCGAGCGAGCAGCGGCATGGCCACGTTTTCCAGCGCCGTAAACTCCGGCAGCAGGTAATGAAACTGCCACACGTAGCCGATTTCCCGATTGCGAAAGGCTGCCGCCTCGCGCGGGTTGAGTTGGGCCACGTTGGTTGACGCGCAGTATACAGTTCCCGCGGAGGGAGCATCAAGGGCGCCCAGAATGTGCAAAAGTGTGCTTTTTCCCGCGCCGGACTGGCCGACGATGGCCACCATCTCGCCGGGGTCGACCTGGAGGCTGAGGCCACTAAAGAGGTTAAGGACGCCGCGAGCGGTTTTGTAGGTCTTCTGGAGGTCGTTTACCTGGATGATGGGAGCCCGCAAGTCCGGGTTCCGCGTGGAGCGGGAGGCCTGGCCGGCAGCCGCTGAAGAGGTTTGCATCATTCTGTTCCCATTATTTTAACGTGCCGCTATGGGATTGGATGCGGATTTGGCGCGTGAGTGGGGGAATCTGTGGTACTGCGGGATGTGTTACGAACTGGGGACTAAGGGACTGAGGGATTAGGAAGCGCGGCGGGGTTTAGGCGGGCGATGCGTCCTTTGGGGCCGACGATGAAGGGGAGAGACAGGGCGTTCCAGTTGCCGTTGTCGAGGGGCTGCCAGGTTTTGCCGTCGTCGTG
>PLPU01000276.1:0-10144 GCA_003159975.1 Acidobacteriaceae bacterium | reverse complement strand
ACAGACGCAGACCAGATTGCGGCAATCAATCCAAGAGTCACCTTACCCGAGGAGGAGGCAGCCGTCGTCTCGTTAAAGGTACTGAGGACGGTGCCGAGGGCTGAGGTGGGAATGACCAGCGCGAGATAATCCAGCAGCCTGGCATAAACCTCGTGCGCCGATCGAGCGGCCAGGCCGAGAATCGAACTGGCGCAAAACAGAGTGGGAAACAGCGCGAACAGGAAGTAAAAGCCCAGCTCAGCGGCATGCCCAAAGAGCCGATCCGCATTCACAGCCTTCCAGGTGCGCGCGGCCACCACGCGGACGGGAACTCCTTGCAGGTTCCAAAGCGACTCAAGAGGAGAGTGGGACACAATCTCCCAGATACGCCGCTGACGGCGATCCAATCGCTGGTCCACGTTGGAACTCGCGCCCATCATGAGGGCTCCCTGACTCCTGCAGCCACCCGCGACCCGATTATAGACAGGTGGCCCACAGTTAAAAATGGTCACTAAGGTACAGGCGGCGGATGCCCCAGGCCCGGCCCCCCGCAGACACGGGGTTGCCAGCGGCCGGGGTCCCTGCGGACTGGCCTTGGTCCGTGGGGCGGAGCGATAGATCTCTGTCGCTCGGGTGAAGCGACAGGTCTTGGTCTCTTGCGGTGGTCATGCGCAAGAGTGGGTGAGCACAAACCACGCCCGCCCTCCGTTGCGCCGAAACCATGCTACTCTGGCACAGTTCGCAGCCCCTCCCCGCCAGCAACCGGAGCCGGAAAACCATGCAGAAGCGCACTCTCGCATCCAATCTCGGCTTGTACGCCTTCGCCGNNCGTGCCCTTCCGCGAGCCGCTCGCCTACTTCACCGCCCTCATCGAGCTAGCCGCCGGCCTTGCCCTCCTCTGGCCCCGAACTGCCCGCGCCGGCGCCCTGACGCTCACTGTCGTCTACACAGTTTTCACGCTCTTGTGGGTACCCAAGATTATCGAAGGCCTCGGCGACTTCGACCCCACCGGCAACTTCTTTGAGGAGTTCTCGCTCGTCGCCGCCGGAGCTGTCCTGTTCGCACAGCTCTCACCGACTGGCTCGTACATCTCGCGTTTCGAGTCCTTCTTCGCCCGCCTCACCGGCCTCTGCGCAATCTCCTTCGGCATCGTCCACATTGTCGATATGCCAGGCCTGCTAACCTGGATCCCAAAATGGATTCCGCCTTCGCAGATGTTCTGGGCCTACACTACGACCATCGGCTTCTTCCTCGCCGCCGCAGCCATCCTTTCCGGCATCATGGCTCCGCTCGCTTCCCGTCTGCTCACAGTTGAAATCATCAGCTTCGAATTATTCGTTTGGATTCCCAAGCTCGTCGCCAGCCCTCATGACCATTCCATCTGGGCGGGCAACGCCATCTCCGTCGCCATCTCCGGCGCAATATGGGCCGTCTCCGACTCCATCTGCCGCGCCAAACGCCCGCCCGCCCACACCGAATCCCCCGTCGAAGTCAGCACCTCCGCCTGATCAGCAAACGGCCATCAGCCCAGCCCTCGCCCTTGAGACCTGGCGAACACTCTCCCAAATCGCCCTCCTCATTGCTCCCGAGAATCCGCGCGCCCGCCCAGACCAACCCCTCACGAATCCCTTATCTCACCGACGTATCCTTCTTGCCATCAACTGCCCGCAAGGCTACAATTCGCCTACACCTGACTGCATCGCCACGAACTTGCAGCGGTCGTTTTGGCGAGGTACGCCTCGTGGCAGCCACCGGAAACCCCTCAAAGCAAACGAAGAACCCGATAAACATACGTCAACATCTCAGGTGGCTTGTCTTTATTGGTACATGCGGCTTGCTCATTTTTGCCGGCGTCGCTTCTACAGCGCTTCTACAGATCAGGGTAAATAGCCCACTCTACAAAACCATCTCACTGAGCAACAACCTGATTGCCGATTACGTTCCGCCGTATGAGAGCCTTATGGAACCCGCTCGCCTATGCGGCAAACTGGTCGATGCGCCGGATCAGAAATCGCGCCAGCATTACGAGCAGGAACTCAAGGCCTTCCAGCTTGAAAACGAAGTCAAATACGCCGATTACATGGTGCACGTTCCTGAGGGGCAGTTGAAGGACATGATGCGCGGCGAGGCGCGTCAAACGGCTCAGGAATATTTCAAGTTTGCTGACCAGCTTGTTGCTCTTGTCAATGCGAACCGCTTAGACGAAGCTCACGCGCTGCTTACCTCCACAATGAACCCCTTGTATACCCGGCACGCAGCCGCGGTTGACCAGATTGTGCTTCGTGCCAAACAGGAAGCTCGCGCTGCCGAGGATCTTGCCGCAAGTTCGGTTCGCATCTATACGGAAGCCATGGTGACAATCGGACTTCTCATATTGATTTTAGAAGGTGCTTTATCCTGGTTCCTCGCACGAGGAATATCCACTCAGGCCGACTGCCTTGCGCAGTCGGAAGAATCGCTTGGTGAGAGCGAAGAATTGTATCGCTCAACCTTCGATCAGGCTGCAGTCGGCATTCTCCACGTCTCATTTGAGGGTCAGATTCTTCGATGCAATACGCGTTTTGCCGAAATCATCGGATACCCAATTGACGAGATTCCCGGCAAAACCATCCAGCAGTTCACTCCTCCGGAGTATGTTTCTGAAACGTCGGAAGCGTTCCAGCAATTAGTAACTGGTGAGTCCAGCCGGTCGGGCCTGGAGAAACCCTACCTTCGCAAAGATGGGGAGTTGACCTGGGTTAAGCTCACATCCTCAATCCAACGCGACCACGCTGGGCAACCGCTTCACCTCATCACCTTCATGCAGGACATCAATGAACGCAAAGCCGCGGAGAAGCATCTCGCAACCGCAACGAACGCATTGCAGCTCAGTGAGTCCCGCTACCGCACCGTATTCCAGACCAGCCGCGATGCTCTGAGTATCAGCGATCTGGCCACTGGGAAATTCGTTGAGGTCAACCAGGCGTTTATCGAGATTATGAAGTCCGAACGCGATGAGATCATCGGCCATACGTCCACGGAACTTGGCTTCTGGGTGAATCCCAAAGACCGTGAGAATGTCGCGGAAATATTGCGCCAAAGCTCAAACGTGAGCAATGAACAAATCCAGCTGAAGAATAAGAATGGCACGGTATTTTGGGCGTTGCTCTCGGCATCTGTGATTGAGATTGAAGGCGTTCCATACATGTTGAGCGTGACGCGGGACATTTCCGACGCCAAGGCCGCCGAGGACCAAATCAGGGATCTCGCATTCTACGACCGCGTCACGCGCATCCCCAATCGCCGTCTGCTGCTTGACCGGCTCCAGCAATCCATATCCGGCGACTCGCGCAGCAACAGCAAGAAAGCCGTGTTGTTCGTCGATCTCGATGATTTCAAAAACGTAAACGAAACGCTCGGCCATCAAATGGGTGACCTCGTCTTACAGCAACTCGCAAAGCGTTTAACCGCCTCCGTTCACGAAGCTGACACCGTGGCCCGTTTCGGCGCGGATGAGTTTGTTGTGATCCTCGAAGGCCTGAGCGAGACTGCGGAGGATGCCGCGAAAGAAGCCGGAGATGTTGGTGAAAATATTCTTGCTACTCTTCGCCAGCCATATCTCCTCACAGACCATGAAACCCACAGCACCGCCAGCATCGGAATCTCTGTTTTCGGAGATGAACGTGAAAGCCCCAACGAAGTTCTTCAGCGCGCCGGCATTGCCATGTCCCAGGCCAAAACCGCGGGCGGAAATACCGTTCGCTTTTTCGCTCCCGCCTTGCAGGCAGCCGTGACTGCCCGCGCAACCATGAAAGAGGACATCAGCCACGCAATCATCGCCAAACAGTTCATGCTCTACTATCAGCCTCAGGTGGATTCGACCGGTTTGATTGGCGCCGAAGCGCTCATTCGCTGGAAACACCCGGCACGCGGTATCGTGCCCCCCAACGAGTTCATTCCATTGGCCGAGGAAACCGGACTCATCCTGCCATTGGGCAACCTGGTCCTCGAAACGGCGTGCATGCAAATTGCGGCTTGGGCCGATCGCAAGGTTTTGGCCGGCATTCAGATCGGAGTGAATATCAGCGCACGGCAGTTTGGTCAGCCTGATTTCGTCGAACATGTCCTTGCCACCCTCGCTCGCACTGGTGCTAACCCAAACAACCTCATGCTTGAACTCACCGAGAGTATGTTGGCCAGCGACATGCAAGACGTCATCGCCAAGATGAATGCTCTCAGATCGCATGGGCTGAGCCTTTCCCTCGACGATTTCGGCACCGGCTATTCTTCGCTCTCCTACCTCAAGCACCTGCCTCTCGATCAACTGAAAATCGATCGCGCTTTCGTTCAGGACATACTCGAGGACGTCGCCAGTGCCTCAATAGCCCAAACCGTCATTTCCCTGGGGCGAGCCATGGGATTATCTGTGATTGCCGAAGGCGTGGAAACCGAAGAGCAGAGGAAATTCCTCTCCAGCCTCGGCACCCATTCGTTTCAAGGCTATTTGTACAGCCGCCCGTTGCCCCAGGAAGAGTTTGAGCGCCTGTGGCTGGCCCCTGCGGAACCTCTCAAGCGCGCGTCGCACTAATGACGTAATAAGCCACTGGCCCCACAGGAAAACCAACAAACGGCAGCAAAATCGGCGCCAGCATATTATTCCACCGCGCCCGTGTCATCCTGCGCGAACCAAACCCAACATCCGTAACCAGAAATCTCAGCGTCACCCACGGCACATGAAGAACCGACGGTGTCACCCGCGCCTGCGCCTGCTCGACAACAATCTCCCTGAAGCCGATGCGCTCCATCTCGCGGGTAAACTCTTCCACGTCGCCGAGCTCATCAATCGCCCAGCAGTCACACAGTGTCCGGTATATGCTCTTCTGCGGCCCACGCAGCTTCCCTGGTCCAACAAAACCGTCCGCAACAACCATCCGCCCTCCCGGCCGCAGCAGTCGATAGCTCTCCTGAAGCAACGCCGATTTGTTCGCGCCATGCCCATAGCAGCCGCTCTCGATGGCATAAACTGCGTCGAACGAACCCGAGTCAAACGCTGTGTGTTCGTAGTCGCCAAGCGCCAGCCTGATCCACCCCGCCTCCGCGCACGACTGGTTGAGCAGGCACCCCTGCTCCAACTGCCACGGCACCAGCGTAATCCCATACAAATCGGCTCGCGGCAAGCAGCGTGCAAAGCTGCGCAGCGTTGCACCCAAACCGCAACCCATATCCAAAACCCGCGCATGCCCATCCGAAAAACTCTCGCGTTCCAAATGAAGAAGACGCAGCACCTCCCGCTTCATCCGCTCCAGCATCGCTTCCCGGTTGAACGGGTTCATCCCCCACCGGAAAAACCCAAAGTGCATGTTGAAGGCTGCGCTCCAGGCCGCATAGTCCGGACCAGCCTCCTCGTAGTAGCGCTGAAAACTGGCGCCGCTCTCTTCACTCACCGTCGTTGCACTCGCAACCAGTTCAGCCATCAGTCAAGCCTCCGCCTTCGCGCCTTCGGCAAAATGCGCGTCACCCTGCTGCCAAACCGCACCAGTGATCGCAGGCTCGCCGGAGGCAATTTCTTGATCTGGCTGTACCACTCCAGCAGCTCCTCCAAAAAGGCCTGCATCGCGGTTATGCGCGCTGCGACTTCCGGTTGCGCCGGACGTTCGGCCCGCGCTTCGACAGCGCAACTCCGCAGCATCGTGAGCGTCGGAACAATCTCACGTTCCACGCGCTGTTCCACGACGGTAAGAAACAGCGTCCACACATCCGCCGATGTCTTGAAGTAGTCGCGCCGGTCGCCCATCCGGCTGTCAACCTGCACCAGGCGCCAGTTCTCGAGCTCCTTCAGGCTCGTGCTCACGTTCGACCGCGCCACCGAGAGAGTCTCGGCAATGTCCTCCGCGGTGAGCGATTCGGGAGATAGATAGAGCAGCGCATGCACCTGGGCCACGGTCCGGTTCACACCCCAGCGTGTGCCCATCTCGCCCCAATGCAGAATGAATTGCGTCGACGTTTCACTGAGAATCATGCAACTATTATATCAGTTATTTCTGTCNNNNGCGGATTCACCAGGTGATCCTCCGCCGCCACAATCACCAGAAATCGCGCCTTTGCCCCCCGCGCCACATCCGCGAGCGGCCGCAAGCCAATCACATCCTGTGTCATGATCGCTCGCAACTGCCACAGCCGGTCGTTGGCGTCGATCGCCTGCTGTGCCTCCGCCTGCGCATAAAACTCGTCCAGCTTTGCGCGCGGCGTCGCCTGGTTCCGATACTCCGGCGTCGTCACCACCAGGTTCCCAAACAGATTCGCCAGCGCCAGTTGCGGCTCCTCTGTATACGCGCCATTTTTATATGCAGGATCATCCACGATCGTCGCCACCATGATCCGCTTCACCTGCAAATCGTAGGAGGTCAATCGCGGCGTCCCTAAGATAGGCACAGCCAAGTCAAAAAACTCCGGATGCTCGACCGCCCACACAAACGTCTGCTCGCCGCCCATCGAAAGCCCAAGCACCGCATGCAGATGCTTGAGCCCCAGCACCTCCGTCATGACGCGATACTCCGCCTCCACCATGTCGCGCATATTGAACGCCGGAAACGCTGTCCCATGCTGCTTCGCGCTGTTTGAAGGCGACGAAGAAACCCCGTTCCCCAGCGCGTCGATGGCAATCCCGAAAAACCGCCCAGTATCCACCAAATGCTGCGGCGAACTCCCATCCCCAAACAGTGAAACCAAGTCCGCCGACCGCCCATAAAGCCACGTCGGCATCAGCACCGCATTGTCGCGTGCCGCATTCAACTTGCCAAAGGTCCGATACCCCACGCGGCAGTTCTCGATCGCCTGCCCGCTCGTCAGCACGCACCGCCCCAGTTCCGCATACTGCTGTTCCCCATCCGCGGCAAGAGCCCGTGAACCGGCCAATGCCATCAAACCCACCATCACGCAAATCACCGCGCGCGCAGGGGTGACTGCAATCCGCAATGCAGATCGTTTGAAGCGAAACTGCTTCCAGGAATTCGTCATCCGCATAGTCTAGCCGTTCTCACATTGAACAATGTCGAACCTGAATCACGCCCCACTGATGAAGCACCGCCTGGCTTCTCAGGCGCCAAACTGCCGCAGGTGGTGATCCATGTGCAGATAGCCCCAGCGCATCCACTCCGCATGCGACATCTGCCCAAAGATCACATGCTCCGGAAACGTAAATGTCGGCGGCAGCGCTGCAAACTGCTCCAGCAGCACCTTCGCAGTACGCAGGTCTCTCTCCATCTCCGCGGGCGGAGTTCCGCCTTTTCCCGCTTCGCATTCAGGGACTGTTCTAACTCCATGCGGCCACTTTGTCGGCCCCCAAAGTCCCACCCATTTCATCCCGCTACGGGTAAACCAGTTACTGCGGGACGCTGTCTTTCTCTCACCCATTGCCCCCTGCAGCGCATCGCTCAAGTGGCAGATCATCTCGCCAACGCTCATCCTGCCCCATCGCCGCTGGCTCGTCGGTCCAATCGCGGCCAACCGCCGCAAAATCTCCGCTTTGTCCGCCGCATTCTTCAGTGTCTTCATGCACCCTCGCGTTGATTCTAGTTCAACGCCAGACCATTCCCGGCCCCCCAAAATGGCCCCACTAGTCAGGCCAAGCCGCCACTTCGCCTCCGCCTTGGTGCGGCTGCGCGTTACACGTGTTGTATAACCTGAAAAGGAGATTTCGGCCTTGCAGAAATACCTGCTCATCGCCTTGGGTGGCGCGCTCGGTTCCATCGCACGCTTCTGGGTCGGCTCCACCATCGCCGGCCGCATGGGAATCAAATTTCCTTACGGCACCCTGATCGTCAACATCACGGCCTGCATCATCATCGGCTTTTCCCTCACCTATCTGGGCCGCCGCGCCGACTTGAGCCCCGCCTGGCGATTCCTGATCCCCATCGGCTTCATCGGCGCCTACTCAACCTTCTCCACCTACGAGTGGGAGACNNGCCGTCTGGGGCGGTTCCTGGCTCGCCGAATTCCTCTAGAGTCTGTGTGTCGTCAGAGCTTGCCAATGCTCACCCATTGATGCTTCAATCCTTCGTTGCACGGTCGATGGCCGGTTTCCTTTTCCGCTCCGGCCGGGAAGGCGTAATCATGTTGACCTCAGGCAAAGCCGTCAAAGTTTCCATCTACCTCGGCGATGGCGCCAAGCATCTCGGAATACCGGTATACAACAGCCTTGTCGATTTCCTCTTCCACTCCGGCGTTTACGGCGCGAGTGTCTTCAAAGGCGTTGCCGGTTTCGGCTCGACACACCGCCTCCACTCTCTTCACATTCTCGAAATCTCCGATCATCTTCCCATCAAGATCGAGTTCATCGAGACCCGCGAGAAGGTCGAAGCCCTCCTTCCGGAACTGGAAAAACGCACCGGCTGCGGCATCATCGAGATGCAGGAGACAACCATCCTCATCCCCGCCAAACAATGCAAGCTAACCCGCTGACTCGCTGACTTGCTACTCCACCGATGTAAACGGCGAAGCCGGCAATCCCTCTCCGTTAAACAAATTGCACTCCGGGCTGTTAGCCCAGCCATACCGAACATACACGGGCTCAGCCACAGCCGGGCTCTGCGCCACCGCCGTATTCCCGTCGATCGTTGCCGTCGCAGCCACAAATTTCCCGTCCGCCCCCGCAACCTCAAACCCCGTCAAAGCGCCGCCCTTGGTCGCCAGCCCTTTGGCGTGATGATCGAACCACACGCGAATCGCGTTCCCCTCCGGCGTCGCCTGCCGGAACATCGGCCCCGAGTACGAGATGTCCTCCCCATAGCTCAGCGCCCGCGCCGCAAGCGCCAGCCGAAGGCCCACGTCCACCTTGTCGGTCGGGTGCACATTGTCCGGATTGCCGATGTCGATCGTCACTGCCATGGCCGTGTCATTCAGCTCCAGCGTCCTCCGCTGCTGCTCCCGCACCGTCGCCCAATCTTCGTTCGCATCCGACTTGAAATTCGAGATCTGCACAAAGAGAAACGGAAAATCCCCCTCGCCCCACTTCCGCCGCCAGTCCTCGATCAGCGTTCTGAACACCCGCCCGTACAGTGGAGCTCGCTCCAGTTTGCTGTTGCTTTCTCCCTGGTACCAGATCGCTCCTCGAATCGGAAACGGCGTCAGCGGTGCAATCATTCCGTTCCAAAGCATCCCCGGCCCCCAACTCAGCAACTGCGGATGCCACGGAAACTGCGGCTCCGGCTTGCCCTGCGCCTTGGCTTCCTCGCGTTGCCGTTGTTCGTCCTTGTCCCTCAGCAGCGCATCCGATTCCCTCTCCGTCATCCTTCCCCAGGAAGCAAAAACCGGCGCCAGCGCCGCATCCTCGCCCAGCGCGGTCACTCGCGTCCACGCCTCGGCCACCGTTCCGCCCCACGTGGAGTCGATCACTCCCACCGGCACATGCTCCCGCTGCTCAATCTCGCGGGCAAAATACCATCCCACCGCGGAAAAATCCTTCGCCGTCTCCGGTGTTGAAGTCACCCACCCCTCTGTATCCACGTCGTCCAGCGGGAACTCCGAAGCTTTCTGTTTGACCATCATCAATCGAATCCGCGCATTCGCCGCATGCGGCAAATCCCCTTCCGCCGTAGCCGCCTGGCGCATCTTGAACTCCATATTCGACTGCCCCGAAGCAATCCACACATCGCCCACCAGAACGTCATCCAGCGTGATCGTCTGTGCCGGATCCGCGTCTCCGCCGGCCTCGATCCCGCCTTTCACAATCAGTTGGAATGGCCCTCCCGCCGCACCCGGCTTCAGATACACGCTCCACCGGCCCAGCCGCCCCGCCGTCGTAGCCCGCGTCTCCTCGCGAAAGCTTACGCTCACGCCTTCACCCGGCGCCGCCATACCCCACACATGAACAGGAAGGTCCCGCTGCACCACCATGTGACTCGTAAGTATCGTCGGCAGAGTCACCTGCGCTGAAACACTCGCACCCGCAACCAGTCCAAGCAACAACAAAAATCGCATGTTCACGCAAATCCTCACCGCATTCGGAATACTCGAAGACATCCCGCCCGTCATTGCGGCAAAAATCTTCGGAAAGAAAAAGTTACCAGACTAATCTGCCTCTCGCCAGCCCCGTCGCAGCGGCTCGCTTCCCGCACGCCCGATTCGGGCCAGAAACTTTCCTCCTTCCCTTGAAAACCTAAATGCGAGTCTTTTCCAATCCAAGAAT
>PLPU01000225.1:28505-28645 GCA_003159975.1 Acidobacteriaceae bacterium | reverse complement strand
ACGCGCTTCAAATCGCCGATGTGCAGATATATGGGCGGACAGGCACGGGCCTGGCTGAGCGCATGCGCTTTGCAGCCTTCGACGCATCGTCCGCAGAAGGTGCATTGGCCGGGGTCGTAGCTCCATGTGAATTCATTTTT
>PLPU01000225.1:13969-28461 GCA_003159975.1 Acidobacteriaceae bacterium | reverse complement strand
TTGCTCCATAGCATGGCAAGAATATTCATGTGCGGAGCCTCATGAGGAGAGTGGACGAAATGGCCAGCACCGCGAAGAGCAGAGTGCACTGCCAATAGAAGCGTGCGGTGGTGTCCACGGCCAAACGCGCAGTGGCGGCGGCGACCACGGACAGAAGCAGGACGATGGCGCAGGAGCATGCAACAAACACGATGGCATTGAGCCACCAGGCCGGATAATGGGGAACGGTCAGCGCGGCAACGAGGCCGGTAGCCGCGACCCACTCGAGCCCGTGCGATAACTCCCACATCGCCAGCTCGGGCCCGGCGTATTCGATCATTGGGCCGGAGTAGATTTCCTGCTCGGCATTGGGAAGAGAGAAGGGGTTGATATGCAGCTTGGCGGGGAGGCAGACGAGGATTGCGATCACTCCAAGCCAGCGCAGCGGCGTGGCTGGAAGCTGCGCGAGCGATTCAAGACGAAATGTGTGCTGCGCGGCGGCGATGGAAACGATGGCCAGAAGAAAGACGACATTGTAAGAGACAGTCAATACGGCTTCGCGCGCAGAGCCGATCTCGGCGAAGATGGAGCGGGACGAGAAGCCCGCCGCAATGACGCAGATCGAAGGGACTTCCATCAGCGCCAGCAGCAGGATGAGATCTCCTTCAAATCCGCCTGAGGAGGGGAGCACGGGCAGTAATCCAACCGCGCCCGCTGCCGCCGACACCGCGATCAGAGGCCAGGCCTTCATGAGCAGGCCTCCGACTCCGCTGCGTGCGGGAGTGGATTTACCAAGCAGCTTGACGAAGTCGAAGAAAGGCTGCATGAAGGGAGGGCCGATGCGCTGTTGCATCAGGGCAACGGCCTTGCGCTCAACCCACAGGAAAAACCAGGCGGCAGGCACAGCGAAGAGCAGTCCGGGGAAGATGAGCATGCGGGCCAGTGCCGTGGTGAGGTTCATGGCTGGGCCTCCACGGATTCAGACGCGGCAGTCGTTGGGGTCGGAGGCTCGTCGCCGATTGGCCCGGCCAGTATCTCCGCAGCCTTGGCGATGCCCAACAGAATGGCATCGGGACGCGGAGGACAGCCGGGCACAAACACATCGACAGGAATATGGCGGTTGAGCGGCCCATCGAGCACCCGGCTGTCGATGAATACATTGGTTGTGGCGGGACAGGAGCCGATTGCCACGACCGCTTTCGGTGAGCCCACCTGTGCGTAGACGGTCTTGATGGCCTGCACCGAGTTGCGGGTCACGGGTCCGGTGATACAGAGGATGTCGGCGTGACGGGGACTGCCTTCAAGACGCACGCCCAACTGCTCGGCGTCGTAGCGGGGAGTGAGGCTGGCCACGAGTTCGATGTCGCAACCGTTGCAACTGCCCGAGTTCATGTGGAAGAGCCAGGGGCTGCGACGGCGGCAGGAACACATGAGGCGTTTCCAGAGATTCATGGTCCACCTCCGGAAAAAATCTGCAGGCCATGCGGCCATAGTCCGGCGATGAGCAGCATGGCAACCAGAGCGATGAGTGTGGCCTCAAGCGCGAGCGGTTCTCGACTCGAAGAGCTCCCAGCAGGATCTTCGCCTGGTCCCCACCAGACGCGCGTGAGGGCCAGGACGTATGCGATCAGCGCAAACACGGAAGAGAGAATGAACACGGCGAGGAGCAGAGGGCAGATTTGCAATGCGGTTTCGTAGAGTCTCCAGCGCCCGATGTAGCCAAGGGTCGGCGGCACACCGAGCATGGCCAGCATGCCGAAGAGGAAGCCGAATGCGCTGACCGGATAACGCGTAGCCAGGCCCGCTTGCTCGCCGTCGAGTGCGCCAGCGGCTTCAGGAGCGCTGAGACATGCGAACAACAACGCCTTGGCCAATGCGTGGGACGACGCGGCGATCAGCGCGCCGGATGTGCCGAGAGCGCTCACGGCGGCGAGGCCGAGCAGCAGAAAGCCGACGTCCTCAACAGTGGAGAGAACCAGCAACCGCTTGAGGCTGCGCTGCGACAACATGAGGAGCGCAGCGAGGAACGAAGTGGCCGCGCCGAGGACCAGAAGAAAATGCTGGGGAGCGATCAGTCCATGCACTATCTGCGCAGAAAGGCAAAACTCGCCGAAGGCCGCCATGTCGACGACTGCAACGATCAAGCCCAGTACGACGGCAGGAACTTCATCGGCCAGGCTAAGCAGCCAGAAGCAGAGCGGCACCGCGGCCAGCTTGACTGAGGCGCTGGTGATGAGCAGTGCCCAGGCCCAGTCCTGTTGTCCGCGATCAAGGAGCACTTCACCCGCAATCAGCGATGCCGCGGAGAGCAGAAAGACGGTGAGGTATGTGAGCCTGGCCGGCGCGCGTGCGGTTTGCCACACCAGCGCGACAGTGAGGGCCGCACCGAGTTCGAGAAGGCCAAGGCGAAGCCATGGCTGGGCAACCGCTAAGCCCGCGACCGTCGCCGCACCGGCGAGCAGCACGTACGGAGCAAGTACGCGGGTTTTGACGAAGCTGAAGGCGACAACCACTAACGCGCCTGCGGCCACGGCACATGCGGCAACCAAAAGCGTGAGCGATTGGGGCGGCGGCGCAAGAGGCAAGCGGTTTTGATGGATGTCGACTCCGTGCGTGAACCAGCGGATGCCGGCCAACAGAGCGGGCGTCAACGCCAGTATCAACAGCGTGGCGCGGCGCTCCATCCAGGACGCCGCGACGCCCAGCACGCGCGAGGCTGCGAGCAGCGCATCCCAGATTTTCAGGTAGACGAGATCGACATTGGACCAGCGAAAGAACGTTCGCCAGTTCTGGCGAAAGATTTCGGAGAAGTCCCCTGCAGTGAGCCGTCCCTGGTCGGATAAAGGCTCTCCGCCGGTAAAGATTCCGCCGCCGGCAGCGGCGATGGCAGGTCCGCCAGCGACAGCAACCACTGAGGATGCGGGTCGCGCGGCGTAGGCGATGGCGTAAATCACGCCTCCCACAACCAGCGAGACCAGGGCAAGCACCAGTCCGCCGGTGGTTGAAAAGCTTCCGGCATCCGCGAAGAGTCCGAACCACGTGACCTGCACACCCGTGCCCAGTGACAGTGCGCCCAGGATGGGATTGAGGAAGTAGTTGACGGCCAGTTGAGGTGCGACGCCGAGAACGATGCCGCCCAAGGCCATCATGGCCATTCCCCATTGCATTGTCGCCGGAGCTTCCTCGGCTTCCCTGGTTGCGTCTGTCAATGGGCCAAGAAACACGGCGCTGGTGGCCTTTGCGCACAGAAAAACCGTGCCCAGACTCACGGCCCAGGCAACCATGGCGGGGACAACCCATCCCGACTGCAACGCCGCGGCGTAGAGCATCCACTTGCTCACGAAGCCGCTCATCAGCGGGATACCCATCATGCCGCCGACGCCGATCAGCCACGAAAGCGTGGTGCGTGGCATGCGCTGCACCAGGCCGCCAAGCTGGTTCATGTCACGCGTTCCGGCAGCGTGCTGCACCGCGCCGGCATTCAGGAACAGGCCACCCTTGAAGAAGCCGTGATTGAGGCAATGCAGCAGGCCCGCGGTGATGGCCAGCGGTGTTCCAATGCCAATGCCCATCATCATGTACCCGATCTGACTCACGGTAGAGAAGGCCAGCATCCGCTTCAGATCGGTTTGCACCATGGCGTACATGACGCCCACCACCATGGTGATGGTGCCAATCCAAACCAGCGCGGCGCTCCAGTGTGCATGCCATACACCGAAGCTATGCATGCGCGCGGCAAGGTAGACGCCGGCGGTCACGTAACAGGCCGCGTGAAGCAGTGCGCTGACGGGGGTCGGCGCCGCCATGGCTTCAGGAATCCAGGTGTGCAAAGGAACCTGCACAGACTTGGCCACCAGCGCGGCGAGCATCAACAGGAAGACGCCGCCGGTGAAGCTGCGCGCCACGGCCGGATCGGTCCACAGTGCGCTCCCCGTGCGGTGATAGAGAATCAGAATCGCCGCGAGCAGGCCGTAGCCGGCAATGTGGGTCATCAGCAAAACTTTGCGCGCGCCGGACACAGCCTCGCTGTTTGTGTACCAGAAGCCCACCAGGCTGAAGGAACAGAGGCCGATCGCTTCCCAGCACAGATAAAGGAAGAATAGGTTGGCGCTGTAGACCAGGCCGATGAATCCGCCAATGAAGATCAGCATGATGCTGTAGAAGCGCGTGGCTGATTTGTCGTGCGCCATGTAACCGATGGAATAGAGCAGCACCAGCGCGCCCAGGAACGCGCCCATAAACGCAAAGAGAAGACTGAGCGCATCCACGTGAAGCACAAGGCTCAGCGGCCCGTCCCATTGCAGAAGGTTGAGGTCGAGTGCGCGCCCATCGCGGATGAGGCGCATGGCGCCGGCCACGGAGACGACCGCCGGAAGGCAAGCGAGCAAGGCCAGGATTCCCTTGGTCCTGGCGGAGCAGAGGCGCGCGACCAGAATCTGTAATACGGCTCCCAGCAGAAGCGAGCACGGCGCAGCCACGATCAGGGCCACGGCATTCATGGCGGTGGTATATTCCTCGACTGTGAAAAGTGATGTGACCGCAGTCACTGCCAAGTTTTCCAAAATACGGAGTAGGCTAATTCGTCAGAATCACTCTCTCCCAACAAGGAGGTTGGCGATATGAAATTCGATGGTCTCTGGTATGCGCATTTCACCGCAGGACCAGTGCAGGGCGACGGCATCGCAGTGCTGCGGGACGGAGAGATTCTGGGTGGCGATCCCGCCCACACGTACACCGGTTCGTATACGACTGACGGACCAGAAGTCTATTTGAACGTTCGTGTGGCTCCTTACGCAGGTCATGTTCCGGCCGAGATGGACCGGCCCATGGAGTTTGTTCTGTGGGGGTCGGCGAATGGAGATTCGGCAAGAGTGTCCGGCTGCGCCAACAACCACCGGGACTTGAAAGCCGTTGTCGATTTGCATCGGGCGGCATAACGACGAACTCCTCTTCTTGAGTGCCGCGTCAATCCTCGCAAAGCCCGGCGAAATGTCCGCTTTTTCAGGGCGGATCTGATTGAATCGGATGGCTGGGACGGGAACGCAGTTCCATTCCTTTGGTGATTTCAAAAACACCCAACATCACAGTTCCAAGTGATCCGAGGCACATTCAAATGCCTGCCCGCGGTGTCAATGTTCCGGGCGGACATTCTTCGGGGATCATTCTGAGCGGATGGCGCTGAATTGTGAACGCGCAGGCCAATGCGCCAACATTGGGAAGCGCGGCAATGAGCGTTAACTTCCTGTCTTCTTTTCTCCCGGGGGCGAGTCCAGAAACAGAGGAAGGTTCTATTTGCGATACCTCTCAAACCGGCCACTCCGGAGCGTGCAACCGGCAGTTGCGAGCCCGGCCCTCAAAGCATACCGATAGTACTGCGCAGTGTGACGATTGCATCGCCCTGCCGGAGGTGCGCAGGCAGATGAGGAGGAACGATGCATAGTGTCGCTGCTGAGGTTCTGGATGCTCGCGAAAAAATGCTGATCGACCAGACAATTGCCAGTCACGCGGGTCGTCCGGGAGCGTTGCTGGGAATCCTCGAATCGGTTCAGTCGGCCAATGCGCACAAGTTCCTGTCGATGGAATCTCTGCGCTACATCGCCAACGGGACCGGCATTCCTCCGGCCAGGGTCTATAGCGCGGCAACGTTCTTTACGCTGTTCAATCTCCAGCCGCAAGGAGATAACGTGATCTGCGTCTGCCGGGGAACGGCGTGCCACACGAGGGGCTCCCGTGGCTTGCTGGCGAAGCTTTGCCTGGATCTGGGGCTGAGCGAACGCGATCTGAGCGAGACCAGCGATACGGATAAGTTGGCTATGACCACGCCCGACCGCAGATTCACGATCCGCACGGTTGCCTGCTTCGGCCAGTGCGCATTGGCGCCGGTGGTTGAAGTGAATCATCACATCCTGAGCCACGTCAACGAGCGCTCGCTGCAACGGGAAGTGAAGGCACTTTCGCAGGGGAGGAAATGATGCCGCGAATTCTGGATATTGGCGCGTTCAACGCGGTGCGTGAATCCGGGCTCGCGAAGCTGCTGCCAAACACTCCGCGCATCGCGGTCGGCATGGGAACGTGTGGCCGCGGCAACGGCGCGGAAGAGGTATTCCATGCGTTGAATGAGGCCATTGAACGTAGCGGGCTGGAGGTTCTGCTAACCGGCGTGGGCTGCTTTGGCGCATGCTTCCAGGAACCGCTGGTGAGCGTGCGCATGCCGGGATCGCCCCTGCTCATGATGCGGCGCGTTCATGCCAACGACGCTGGGCGCATTCTGGAAAGCCTGTCGACGAAGGCGATGCCGACCGATCTCATCTTCTGCAAGATCGAGGAATGGGATCACGTTACTTCGCACGTGAAGTACGGCCAGGGTTACCCCGAAGTTGCGCCTTGGCATGCGATCCCATTTTTCAAGGGACAGAAGAAAATTGTGCTGCGCGATTGCGGACTGATCAATCCCGAGGATGTGGAGGAATATATCGCAGTCGGCGGTTACCAGGCGCTTTACAAGGTGTTGATCGATGGACGCCCTGAGACGGTGATCGAACAGATCAAGGCATCGCGTCTGCGCGGACGAGGCGGAGCCGGCTTCCTCACTGGCAACAAGTGGGACTACCTGGCGAAAGCCAAGGCGGACGCGAAGTACCTGATCTGCAACGCGGACGAGGGTGATCCCGGCGCCTATATGAATCGCAATGAGATTGAAGGCGATCCCCATTCGCTGCTGGAGGGGATGATTATCGGTGGCTACGCGATGGGTGCGACGGAGGGCATCATCTATGTGCGGGCGGAGTATCCGCTGGCGGTTCGCCGTCTGAGCGTGGCCATCGACCAGGCGCGTGAATACGGCCTTCTGGGCAACAACATCCTCGGCCGCGGATTCAACTTCAACATCGAACTGGTGCAAGGCGCGGGTGCGTTTGTCTGCGGTGAAGAGACCGCGTTGATTGCATCGCTCGAGGGATTCGCCGGACGGCCGCGCCCACGGCCGCCGTTTCCCGCGCAGAAAGGCTTGTGGGGCAAACCGACCAACATCAACAACGTCGAAACGTGGTGCAATATCGCGCCCATCGTCGCGCGAGGGCCGGCGTGGTTTGCTGAGACGGGCAGCGTGAAGAGTCCGGGAACCAAGGTCATTTCGCTGGTCGGAAAGATTCAGAACACCGGCCTTGTGGAGATGCCGTTGGGAACGCCGCTCAGGACATTCATTTACGACACGGGAGAAGGTGCGCTGGCCGGCAGGCGCGTGAAAGCTGTGCAGACCGGCGGCCCTTCCGGCGGCTGCATCCCGGTGGAGATGCTGGACACTCCGGTCGATTACGAGAGCCTGGCACAGCTTGGTTCCATCATGGGTTCGGGCGGAATGGTCGTTCTGGACGAAGACAATTGCATGGTGGATGTGGCGCGTTACTTTGTCGAGTTCACGCACTCTGAGTCATGCGGCAAGTGCGTGCCGTGCAGGGTGGGGTTAAACAAGGCTCTGCGCATTCTCAACTCGATTGCTTCGGGCAACGGCAATATGGAGGACCTGCTCTCGCTGGATGAATTGGGGCGGATGGTTCGCGAGTGTTCGCTCTGCGGGCTGGGCCAATCCGCGCCCAATCCTGTGCTCACCACCATCCGCCATTTCCGCGAGGAGTATGAGGATCACATCCTGGCCAGACGTTGCCGCGCCGGCGTGTGCCAGGAGCTGGCGTTGTCTCCGTGCGAAAACAGTTGCCCTCTGCGGATGAACATTCCGCGCTTCCTTGAGCTTTACCAGGAGGGGCGGCTCGAAGATGCATTCGAGTCGGTGGTGATGGACAATCCGCTGCCCGCATCGACGGGGAGGGTTTGCCAGCATCCCTGCGACAATCGCTGCCGGCGCCAGTCCTTCGATGAGGTCGTGAACATGCGCGAGGTGCACCGGTTTATCGCCGACGCAATCTACCAGTCCGATCGATTTGAGCCAATGGTGGAGCGCATTCTGGCGCGTAAGCTTGAATCCACGGGGCGTAAGATCGCGGTGGCCGGCTCCGGCCCAACGGGACTTACCGCCGCCTTCTATCTCGCGCTGCTGGGTCACGATATCACCATCTTCGAGGAGCGCAGCGAGGCCGGAGGCATGCTCCGCTTCGCCATTCCAGAGTACCGGTTGCCCAAGTCCGTCCTCCGTCGCGAACTCGATCTCATTGAGAGAATCGGCGTCAGGATGGAGTTCAATACCAGGGTTGGATTCGACCTTCCCCTGAACGAACTGGCGAGCCGCTTCGATGCTGTTTTTCTCTCGATTGGAACGTGGAAAGAATCGTGGCTTTATCTCCCTGGCACGGAGTTGAAAGGCGTGTCTCCCGCGCTGCCGTTTCTCGAATCGGTGGCTAAAGGCGAGAAGGCGCCGCTTGGTTCGCGGGTTGCGGTGATCGGCGGCGGCAATGCGGCAATCGATTCGGCGCGCACCGCGTTGCGCATGGGTTCGCGCGCAACCATTCTTTATCGGCGCGAACGCAATGACATGCCGGCTATCGATGAGGAAATCCAGGCAGCCGAAGAGGAGGGCGTGCGCTTCGTATTCCTGGCTGCGCCGCATCGCATTCTTGGCGGAGCCGACGGGAACGTGAAGGCCATTGAGGTGGTGAAGACGCGGCTCGGCGAATACGATAAATCGGGCAGAAGACGGCCTATCCCCACCGACGAGGTATTGCGCTTCGAGTGCGACAGCGTGATTCTTGCGGTGGGCGAAACCTTCGATCAGGATTTCTGCCGCGCGTCGGGGTTGGAGTTGAAAGAGGAAGGGACCATCAAGGTGGACCGCATTTCTCTTGAGACCAGCCGCGCAGGTTTCTATGCGGGCGGAGACGTGATTACCGGTGCATCCAACGTGTCGAATGCCATGGGCGGGGGCAAGCAGGCGGCGCGCAAGATCGACGAGCGCCTGATGGGCGTGAACGCTACGGGCGAACCGCGCTGGGACAAGCTGTTTCCGCACTTCGAATACAGCCGCCAGGCGCCGGGAGAGCCGAGCCCCAGCCGTCGCCACACAGCGCGCGCAATGCCCCCGTCCTCCCGAATCCACTCGCAGCAGGAAGTGGTTGCCGGCCTCGATTCGCAAGAGGTGCTTGAGGAATGCTGCCGCTGCCTTCGCTGCGACTTGAAGATACCCGTCAACTCCAAGTGCGACGAGTAAGAAAGAAAGGAGTGCCGCTTTGCCGAATAAGACGATCTCCGTCCGGATTGATGGCGAGTTGGTTCCGGCTCATGAGGGACAAACCATTCTGGCAGCGGCCCTTGCCAACGGAAAACACATCCCGACGCTTTGTTATCTGAAGGGGCTGAGCGCGGTCGGGGCATGCCGTGTGTGCATTGTGGAACTCGCCGGCACCGATCGGCTTCTGCCCGCTTGCACCACTCCGATTCAGGACGGAATGTCAATCAAGACAAACTCGGCCAAGATCGCGCTCTACCGAAAGATGGCCGTCGAGCTGCTGTTGGTGGAACGCAATCACATCTGTTCGGTATGTGTTTCAAACAGCCATTGTGAACTACAATCGCTGGCCCAATCCCTGGGCGTCACGCATGTGCGCTACTCCTACAACAACCCTCGGTTGTCCGTGGATATGACGCATCCTCGCTTTGTCCTGGATCACAATCGCTGCATCCTGTGCACACGCTGTGTCAGAGTGTGCGCCGAGTTGGAAGGAGCGAATGTGTGGGAGGTCGCATCGCGCGGAATCGACTCCCGCATTGTCAGTGACCTGAAGGATAACTGGGGGCAGGCGCGGAACTGCACCGGGTGTGGCAAATGCGTCCAGGCATGCCCCACCGGAGCGCTGGCGGAAAAGGGCTACGCGGTCCACGAAATGACGAAGCAAAGCGACGCCGTTACGCGCCTCGCGTCTCAACGAGCGGCTCTATCGAACGGGTCACGCTGAAGATTCACAGAGAGTTCTGAAACCGTCACTTCAGTGTCAGGTTCACCATGGGGAGTGCTGAAGCGGACCGCTGCTCGCGGTGACAGTGATGGGATAGTCTTGCGGAGGCTGGTCAAAGAGTCCCCCCCCGCAGCCGCCGATAGCCGCGGCGATGCCCAGGGAGACGGCTGCCAGCAAGAGGAGAGAGCCGCGCCGCATTGCGCGCCCTCCGTGCCGGATTCCGAATAACGGCACCAGCATGCCGAGCAGCAGCGCTCCATTGTCGAGAGGCGGCAACCAGCCAGTGATGTTATGACCTGCCGCAACTGGCCGATATGTGAGGAGTGGCCTTCCCCGTCCGAGGTGGAGCGTATGTCAGCCGGGGTGCGCAGTTGAATTTGCCGGTCTGCTCAAGGAAACGATCAAACGAAAATGCGATCAAACGGAATGAGTCAGTCGATACAGTGCGATGAAGCAGGAAAGAATAATGCCCATGAAAACGCTTGTCGTTGAAGATGAGTTTACCAGCCGGATTCTCATGCAGAATTTCCTCGCCCGCTATGGCGAATGCCACATTGCCGTTGATGGGGAAGAAGCCGCGGAAGCATTTCGCATGGCCCTCGCCGGCGCCGCGCCCTACGATCTGATCTGCATGGATATCAGGATGCCGAAAATGAGTGGCGTGGAAGCAGTGAATCGGATTCGCAAACTGGAGACAAAGGATGGCGTTCTCTCCACCAACGGCGTAAAAATTCTTATGGTGACGTCTGTCGACGATCCGAAGGAGGTTGTTGGGTCGTTCCACGCGCTCTGCGATGCTTACCTCGTCAAGCCTGTCAATAAGGCCAGCCTGTTGGAGGAGATTCACAGGATGGGTTTGATCGCTTGAAGCAAAGGGTTTATGCGCTCTCCTGCATACACCCTGGCGGCCTGTTCTCACGGCTCCTCAACCGGGCCGCCGGATCTTGAAGAAAATCGCTTTTCTATTGCTCTTTCCGCCTTGGGCTACTAGATTGGTTGAGGCGGCAGAGCAGGCATTACCGAGGACGCGGGCGGTCCCATCCCCTCGCTCGACGGTAACCGGCGCGCTCTTCCGGTGTGGGAGTCGTGTCAAGTGGGATTTTTAGATCGAAGATTCGACCTTTTCCGAGTCTCGCCCGGGCTCCCGCAGGAGCCGGCGAATCCCTGGCTCCGCACCCTGCCGGACGACCTCCGTCGCCGATTCAGTCCCTTCGCTCTCCACACCGTTTCCACCCAATCGCCGNNGAAGACCCGCGAAGCTGCCCCCACATATAAGGATGCCAAGCTGCCCTCCGCCAAGCGCGTGAAGGATTTGCTTGCGCGGATGACGCTCGAAGAAAAAGCTGCCCAGATGATGTGCGTCTGGCAATCGAAGGCCCAGACAATGCTGGATGCCGAGGGCAACTTCGATCTCCAGAAGGCAAAGAAATCGTTTCGCGACGGGCGCGGACTGGGCCAGGTGGGCCGGCCCAGCGATGCCGGCGGCGGCAAGAAGGCTCGGGAGATGGCCGTGCTCACCAATGAAATCCAGAAATTTTTCCTCGAGAACAGCCGTCTGGGCATTCCGGTGATGTTCCACGAGGAGTGCCTGCACGGCCACGCGGCTCCGGATGGAACCAGTTTTCCGCAGCCCATCGCTCTGGGCGCAGCGTTCAATCCCGAGCTGGTGGAGTCGCTGTTCACCATGACGGCTCTCGAAGCGCGCCTGCGCGGTGCTCACCATGCGCTGACACCGGTGGTGGATGTGGCGCGCGAGCCTCGCTGGGGCCGCGTCGAGGAGACGTATGGCGAAGATCCCTACCTGGTTTCACGATTGGGGATCGCGGCGGTGCGCGGCTTCCAGGGTGACGCGACCTTCAAGGACAAGCGCCATGTGCTGGCGACGCTCAAGCACTTTGTCGGACATGGGCAGCCGGAATCGGGTATGAACTGCGCTCCGGCCAACGTCTCGCTGCGCGTGCTGCAGGAGACATTCCTTTACACCTTCAAAGAGGCGCTGCGCGAAGCCGGAGCGGTGACACTGATGGCCTCGTACAACGAGATCGATGGTGTGCCGTCGCATGCCAACAAGTGGCTGCTGCGGGATGTGCTGCGCAAGGAGTGGGGCTTCAAGGGATTTGTGGTTTCGGATTACTACGCCATCTGGGAGCTTGGATACAGGCCGGACACGCATGGACACTTCGTCGCCAAGGACAAGAAGGAATCGTGCAAGCTGGCGGTGGAAGCGGGTGTCAACATCGAGTTGCCCGATCCGGACTGCTACCTGCACCTGGTCGAGTTGGTGAAGAAGGGCGTGTTGAAAGAGTCNNTACGTCGACCCCGAAGAGGCCGACCGCGTGGTGAGCTGCGATGAGCATCGCAGCCTGGCGCTGACGGCGGCGCATGAATCCATCACCATGTTGAAAAACGAAGGCGGCATCGCCCCGCTCGATTTGAACGCCATCAAGACCATCGCCGTGATAGGACCGAACGCGGATCGCGCCCTGCTGGGCGGTTATAGCGGCGTGCCAAAGCAAAATATCACCGTGCTGGAAGGCATCAAGGAAAAAGTAGGGAAGAAGGTGAAGGTCCTCTCGAGCGAAGGCTGCAAGATCACCATCGGCGGCTCGTGGAACCAGGATGCGGTTGTGCCGAGCGATCCGGAAGAGGATCGAAAGCAGATTGCCGAAGCGGTGCGCGTGGCAAAGAAGGCCGACGTCATCGTGCTGGCGATCGGCGGCAACGAGCAGACCTCGCGCGAGGCATGGATGCTGAATCACATGGGCGACCGCACCAGCCTGGACTTGATTGGACGCCAGGAAGAACTGGTGAAGGCGATGGTTGCGCTGGGCAAGCCAGTCATCGTCTTCCTGTTTAACGGGAGACCGCTTTCCATCAACTACGTGGCCGAGAATGTCCCGGTGATTTACGAATGCTGGTATCTCGGCCAGGAGAACGGGCGCGCAGTTGCCGACGTGCTGTTTGGCGATTACAACCCCGGCGGCAAGCTTCCGATTTCGGTGCCTCGCTCTGTTGGTCACCTGCCGGTTTTCTACAACTACAAGCCATCGGCGCGGCGCGGATACCTGTGGGACGATGTCTCGCCGCTGTATGCGTTCGGTTATGGGTTGAGTTATACGACCTTCAAAATCGAAAACCCAAGGCTGACAAAGAAGCGGATTCGGACAGACGGCGCGACGCAGCTTGTTGTGGATGTAACCAACACCGGCAAGCGCGCGGGATCTGAAGTCGTGCAGCTTTACATCCGCGATCTCGTCAGTTCGGTGACGCGGCCGATCAAAGAGCTCAAAGGATTCCGAAAAGTCCAGCTTGAACCCGGCGAGAGCACTACAGTGACCTTCAACATCACGCCGGCGGAGCTATCTTTCTTCGACGTGAACATGAAGTATGTTGTGGAACCCGGAGATTTTGAAATCATGGTCGGTAACTCTTCGCGGGATGCGGATCTGACCAGGCTAATCCTGCGAGTCACCGAATAAACGCAACAGCAAGCCCCGCGAAGAACTGCGGGAAGTATTCCGGCAGCGCCGCTGCAATGACAACGCGGGGGCGCTCCACCGATTGAAAGAGGGTTTCACAAGACTCTCGACCGGAAGTGAAAGTGGGTAGAAATCGATGACACAGACGAGCGCAAGACTCCCATTTACTGAAAAATTCGGATACGGCCTGGGCGANNATGTTCCTCGTCGTTGGCCTCAGCTCGGCCTGCTTCAATCCGGTCATGGGCGTCATCGCCGATCGCACCAACACACGTTGGGGCCGCTTCCGTCCCTGGCTCTTGTGGACTTCGGTCCCTTTCGGCGTCATCGGCATTCTGACCTTCACCACGCCCAATTTCAGCCCCATGGGCAAGCTGATCTACGCCTGGTGCACTTATCTGATGCTGCGCCTCATCTACGCCGCCAACAATGTCCCCTATGCCTCGCTCAACGGCGTCATGACCGATGATCCAAACGAGCGCAACAGCATCTCCACCTATCGTCAAATGTTTGCCAATACCGCTGGCTTCATCGTCGGCAGCCTGGCCGTTCCCATGGTCAAGTTTCTCGGCGGAAACAGCAGCGCGCGGGGCTACCAGTTGACGATGGGCATCTTCCTGGGGCTCTCTGTGATCTTTTTCCTGATCGCGTTCGCCGTATCCAAAGAGAGGATTCAGCCCGATGTGCACCAGAAGACCTCCGTGGCCCGCGATCTTGGCGACCTGGTCCGGAACGGCCCGTGGATCGCCCTGTTCCTGGTGACTGTCTTTTATTTCTCCGCACTCCTCATTCGCGGCAATGTGATGCTGCCCTACTTTGAGAACTGCTCCGGAAACAGGCTCCTCTTCAGTTGGTTCAACGGCTTCGGATTGACGGCGCTTCTGATCGGCGTAGCATGTTCCACTGCCCTGACAAAGCGCATCGGCAAGCGAATGCTTTTCTTCTGGAGCATGTTGCTGACTGGCGTCCTGTGTATCGCTTTGTTCTTTATCCCGGCGACGGCCATCGTGCCGATTATTGGTCTTGAGGTTCTGCGGCAGTTTGCGTTTGGGTGCTCAGGCCCGGTGCTGTGGTCCATGATGGGCGACGTGGCCGACTTCGGCGAATGGAAGACGGGACGCCGCGCCACCGG
>PLPU01000225.1:0-13949 GCA_003159975.1 Acidobacteriaceae bacterium | reverse complement strand
GCCGCTGCTGTCTGCCTGCTCTTCTACGGCATCTCCATGAAGCTCAACCTGACCATTTCGCACGATCTCTCCGAGCGGCGCAAAGGCTATTTGTCCGACCCATTGTAGGCTGCGGCGATTTCTTCGGCCGCATCGGGAAATCGGGTACGGCCGCTTTTCTGCTCGGAACGCTGATTTCATGTTTGCGTTATCATGATTCATAAAACTTCGGGAGCAGCAGGGAAATGCAGAAACGGCGATTCATCACGGTTTTCTTTCTAATCGGGACGAGTGTTGCGGCGCAAGCTCCCACCACACTCAAAGACGCTTATCGCAATTTGTTCCATGTGGGCGTGGCCATCAATGAGGCGCAAATCACCGGAAGCGATGCGCGTGGCGCGGCAATCGCCGCATCGCAATTCGATTCCATCTCGCCCGAGAACTGTTTGAAGTGGGAACGGGTTCATCCCAAGCCGAATACTTATTCTTTCGAACTCGCCGACAAATACGTCGAATTCGGCGAGAAGAATCATATGTTCATTGTGGGCCATAACCTGGTCTGGCATAGCCAGGTTCCAGATTGGGTCTTCGAGGATGAGAAAGGCAAGCCGCTCACTCGCGATGCGTTGTTGAAACGGATGCACGACCATATCTTTACGGTCGTGGGGCGCTACAAGGGCCGCATTCAGAGTTGGGACGTGGTGAACGAAGCACTGAATGAAGACGGGACCCTGCGCCAGTCGAAGTGGTCGAAGATCATCGGCGACGACTTCATTGAAAAGGCATTTCAGTACGCGCACGAAGCCGATCCGCAGGCACAGCTGACCTACAACGATTACTCACTGGAGAATGAAGCGAAGCGGAATGGGGCAATCGCTCTCATCAAAAGGCTCAAGGCCCAAGGAATCCCTATCGCTTCTGTCGGCATACAAGGCCATGACAGTCTCGCGTGGCCCTCGATTGAGGATGAGGACGCCACCATCTCCGCGTTCGCAAGGCTCGGGGTCAAGGTGGTGATTTCGGAACTCGACATCGACGTGCTGCCCCGCGATCCAAAGATGTTCAGCGCCGAAGTCTCCTTGAAGATGCGACAGGATCCCAAAATGAATCCATATGCCAACGGCTTGCCCCCCGCCGTCGAGCAGCAACTGGCCAAGCGGTATGCCGATCTGTTCGCGGTCTTCCTGAAGCACCGCGACACCGTCACGCGGGTGACATTCTGGGGAGTCACGGATAAGGATTCGTGGCTGAACGACTGGCCGGTGAAGGGGCGCACCAGCTATCCGCTGCTCTTCGATCGCAACGATCAGCCGAAACCGGCTTTCCAGGCAGTCATCGGGGTGGCAGCGGGCACCAGGAAAGAATAGTCCCCGCGCTGTGGCGGACTCCGTTCGGTTTCAATGCCGGTGGGGAAGAAACGTCCAGATTGCAGGGTCTTCTTCACCCAGAACCCACGAACAGAAGCCCTGCAGCCCGTCTTTCTGGACGAGCTCATAGCGATCCTTGAAAGTATGCAGGTCGGTGAAGAAGATCCATTCGCGCATCTGATCGCGATAGAAGTAGAAGTACGCGTTGTGATCATCAGCGTCCCACTGGATCTTGCCGTTGTAGGCTGTTGCAAGCTGCAGGGCGTTGGCTGTGCCGATGTACTCGGCGGTGGGGTTCGGCTTCTCCGCGGCAGTCTCGCTCTCTTTGGTGGGAGCGCCCGTGAACCAATGGTAGCCGTAGAGTGGAATGCCGAGCGAAAGCTTTTCTTTGGGGACAACCTTGAGCGCGTAATCGAGATTCTCGACTGTCCAGCCCCAACCAGCAACGGGACCGGGCACGGTCCAGCGGGTGTGCTGGTCGTAGGTCATCAGGCAGACCAGGTCAACGTATTTTGCGATTTCGGCGATGTCGTAAGCGCCGCGCCAGTCGGTGTAGATCCACTTCGCGAAGCCGCCGGCGCCGGGATAGCCGGGAGCGTTGGGCACCGTGGCAATNNTGGGTAAGCAGATCGCGGTCGGTCCAGTCGATATTCTCAAAGTCGAACTGAAAGCCGATGTAGCCATGCAGTTTTGACTCCCGGATCATGGCCTGGTTCATGACGGCCTGAGCGCCGCTGTTCAAGGCCAGGGCATGAAAGCCCTTCTTGTTGAACAGGGCAATGATCGGCATGACGGGCAGCTTTTCATCCTGCGCCCGCTTGAGCACCGCGGGATCGGGAGAGCCGGTGACCAGTCCGTTTTCGTCCACCTGGTACCAGGCGGGCACAAGCAAATCGATCTGGGAGGAATGGGCGAGAAAGGAACGGATCGAGTCAGGATTGCTGGTCATGTAAAAGAGCGCGACCGGCTGTGTATGCAGGCTGGGGGCTGCCGCGAGAAGAAGCAGCGCTGAAAGCAGGAATCGTTTCATCATTCTCCTAATTGAAACCGCTGCGGGTGCAGGGCTATGGGGCCGCAGGTGCTGTTTCGACGGGTTGCGCAACGTCCAGCACAATGCCTTCCTTGGCCATTCCGGTCGCGGGAAACAGCGTCCTTGCGTCTCGAAGCATTCCATCGAGAAATGTGTCGCTATGATCCGGATCGTGATGGAAGAGCAGCAGGCGGCCAACTCCGGCGCTTTGGGCCGCCTGGGCCGCGTGGGCAAAGCTGGAGTGTCCCCAGCCCACTTTGCCGGCATACTCCTCCGGCGTGTATTGGGCGTCCATGACAAGTAAATCCGCATTCTCCGCCACGCGAGTCAGTCCCGCATCGACTTCCGGATTGCCGTGCTCATGATCGGCGGCGTGCACCAGCACCTGCCCGTCCGACTCCACGCGATACCCCACAGCGCCCTGCGGATGAAAAAGAGGGAAGGCCGCCACCGTGATCGATCCAGCCTGAAAGGGCATGCCGCATTCGATGCGCCGGAACTCTGTGCGTGATCCAACCTCAGCGAAGGGCAGCGGAAAGAACGGATGAGCCATCTGGGTCTCGAGGAGGTTTCGCGCCTCGTGGGCAGCACGATTTGCGTAAAAGACGATCTCCACGCCGGGCCGGAACAACGGAGCGAAAGATGGCAGGCCCTGGATGTGGTCCCAGTGGAAGTGCGTCAGCATAATATGGATGCGCGACACCTGGCGCTCAAGAAGTTCCTCGCCCAACGCGCGAAGGCCGCTGCCGCAGTCAATGATGACGGCCTCTTTTTCGCCGGGACAGCCAATCTCCAGGCAGGTGGTATTGCCGCCGTAGCGAAGCCGGTTCGCCTCCGGTGTCGGGATGGAACCGCGCACTCCCCAGAACCTCAGATTCATCGCGAACTTCTCTTTCGATCCCGAGACTGCTATTCGCTTTCCCGCCGGCAGGCATTCCGCCTGAGGAGAATTGCCTCCCAGGCCTGCCCGCACGAAAGCCAAGAACAGGCTCTAATATATTACGTTCGAAGGATGAGGACTGGAGCATAAAGCATTCCGCCGCTGGTGGACAAGGGGCTTGAAAGGCAGGCGGCTGTCCGCCGGGATCCGGCTACCCAAAAAACTCTTCTCCCCTTTTCCTGTTCGATGGCGTTATCATGGTGCGTTACTCCCCCCGAGAATGGACGAACACGATGCGCCGCGGATTGCGATGATGGGTTCCAGACAGAAATCCCCGGCGTGACAGAGAGGTCTTATGCCGAGACAACTGCTTTTGTTGGTCATGCTGCTCGGAGCGGCGTCGCCGGGGATCCTGGCAGCGCAGGACTCCACAGGTGTAGGCCTCATCTCGATTTCCGTCGAGAAGAAGGCCGGCGACTGGGTGCAAACGGTCGATCCCAAGCATGTATTCGCCGCGGGCGACACGGTGCGATTCCGGATAAAACCCGCGGTGGATGGCTATCTCTACGTGCTGGATCTGAATACTTCAGGCAAATACGACGTATTGTTTCCGCGCCCTGAGACAGGCAACGACAACCGGATTGTGCACGGACATGAATACGTGATGCCGGCCACGGAAAACGGCTGGTTCGAAGTTAGCGGTCCGGCGGGATATGAAAAGCTCTACTTCGTTCTCAGCCCGGCAACCCTGACCCTGGGGCAAATCCAGAATCACGCAACCTCGCTGCCTCCGCAGGGTACCGCTCCGGCCACCATGCGCCCGCGATGCAACGACGAGGTATTCAAGGCCCGCGGCGAGTGCGTTGACTCGGGAGCGGGACCGAAGGCGGTTGCGCCGGGAGANNGATCCATCCAACTCCTGGCCGCATTCGCGTTATGGGCCGGTCCCGCGCTCGTGGCGCAAGGCGCCGCACCACAGCCCACCGCGCCCCAGACCACCGAAACCAAACCCGCTGGGCCGGACCAGAATCGCGACCTGACGTTCAAGAAGGAAGGGGCCGCGCCGGCCGCGACAACGACGGTGCGCATCCCGCGCAGTTATGCGCTGGTCATCGGCATTTCGAAATACAAAAACCTTCCGCCCGATGCGCAGTTGCAATACCCAGATCAGGATGCCGAATCCGTGTATACAGTGCTGATCAGTCCGGAGGGCGGCCAGTTTCCCGCGGAGAACGTGCATAAGCTGATCGATAGCCAGGCGACACTCGCGAATATCCAGCACGAGCTGGAGACATGGCTGCCGTCGGTGACTCATGCCGACGACCGCGTGCTGATTTATTTCGCAGGCCACGGATTTGTTTCGAATGGAACTGCGTACATCGCGCCGCACGACATCGATCTCAAGAACATTGCGGGGACGGCCTATCCCATGGAGGCGCTGGGCAAGGATATTGGCGCGCGGATCAACGGCAAGTGGAAAGTGCTGATCACCGACTCCTGCCACTCTGGTGCCATTACGCCGGAGGCCGACCGCTCCACGGTAAACCGCACCCTGCTTGATCTTGATAAGTCTCTTTTCTCGATTACCGCCAGCCGCGATCGCGAGCAGAGCTTTGAGAGCGACAAGTGGGGCGGCGGACACGGCATCTTCACCTATTACGTGGTGAAGGGGTTGGAGGGCGAGGCCGACACGAACGGCGACGGCATCGTCAGCGCGGATGAACTGGCGGAATACGTTCATACCAACGTGCGCGACGCAACCAATGCCGCGCAGAACCCGACATCGGAACGCGGTAGCTTCGATCCGAATATGTTGCTGGCCTACAATCCAACGCACGTAACGGCTGCTAATTTGCCGCCGCCGAAATACGGCACGCTGGTGATCGAAACCAATATGGACGGCGTGGAGGTTTTCGTCGACGGACAGAGCGTGGGCGTCGTGAACAAAGCTGCGGCGCTGCGGCTGCCCGGCATTGTGCCCGGCGCGCACACCGTTCAAGCAGTCCACATGGGCTACGAGCCGGACGGCCCGCGCCAGGAAGAAGTGTATCCGGGTCAGGAGACGACGGTGACCGTGCGCATCCTGATTGCGCGCAACCGCAACCACGCGGCAGTCGAACACTTCAATAAGGGCATCGAGTTTTACAACAAGGGCTTCGAGCTGAATTACCGCATGGCGGCAGCGGAGTTTGAATCGGCGCTGGCCATCGATCCGAAGTACAGCCAGGCGGCGCTTTATGCCGGCCGCGCTTACAATGCCCTCTACGAAGACAAGAAATCGCTGGAGTATTTCAAAGAGGCCATCTCCATCGATCCGGATTATCTTGAGGCTCGCTCCAGTTACGCCGGCGCTCTGCTTGACGCGGGCGACATGGATGAGGCGATCCGGCAGTTGAATGTCGTTACCCAGCGCGATCCAAACAGCGGCATGGCGTTTTATCTGCTTTCGCAGGCCTTTGCGCGCAAGAGCGATTACGACGACGCCATTCAGGCCGCGCGGCAGGCCATCCAGTTGACGCCGGGCAACGCCGAAGCGCACTTCTGGCTGGCCGAGTCGCTACGCCAGAAGAATCTGGCCGCCGAAGCGGAAGCCCAGTACAGCCAATACCTCGCGCTCTCCAACTTCGACAGCGGCATGGCCGGCAAGCTCAACTATTATCTGGGCGGCTATCTGTTGGGCTACGGCGTGAAGAAGCGCGCGGCGCAAACCGATATATGGAAGGAGTTGCGCGGACAGGCGAACACCGGCCTCTGCGACTGCGAATGGCTGCAGAAGAAATTCGATTCAGCCATCCATTATTGTCAAACCGCGCTGACCTTCACCCCAAACGACCTGTTCACCAACTACCGGCTCGGCATTATCTATTCCCAGCAGTACAACCAGTCGGGAAGCGTAGCGCTGCTGGCGGCGGCGCGCAAGCACTTTGAAAACGTAATCGAACAGAACCCCGATGCGAATGAGGCGGATCGTTCCCGCAAATATGTGCGCAACATCGATGCCGTGCTCGCACAGCAGTCTTCCGTCGCCCACCCATGAAGTTCCCAGCCATGAAGCGCCGCTTCCCAGACCGTTTGATTGTCGCCCTGGTTGTGGCCCTGGGACTGACTTTCCTGGTGTCGATGCTGGAGCGCTGGACTCCCTATGGCGACCTCACCAACTGGACATACGACTTCCTCGTCAACCACGGCAGATACGCGCGCCCCTCGCAGGACATTGTGTTTGTCGATTTTGACGATGCAACATTTGCAAAGATCAACAAGTATCCGATCCCGCGCTCGACCGTCGCCGACGTCGTCGATCGCGTGGGTAAGGCTGCGCCTGCCGTCATAGGCCTCGATATCTTCCTTTCAGAACCGCGCAGCGCCGATGAGGACGCGGCAATGCAGCGCGCGTTAAGCGCAGCCGGCAATGTGGTGATTGGAGCGCAGGCGGCAACTGGGCAGCTTCCGGCCGTGTTGCCCATGTCCATGTTTTGCCAGCCTGAAAATTCCGGTCTCGCTACCGGATTCTGCGCGGAAGGCAAGCCCGGCGCATTTGGATATGCGGCCGTCAACATGCCGTTTGACAGCGACGGATATGTGCGCGATGCCGAGCTGTTCGCATGGGGCAAGCAGAAGGCTGAAAGCTTTCCCGTGTTCCTGGCGGAGGAGTATCTGGCGCAAGTTGATCCGCAGTGCAAAAACTGCACCTTGCAGCCGCTGAACAAGGGCAGCGCGCAATTTCGCGGCCACCGAGTGCCCTTCCACGATCCGGCGGCGGGAACCTTTCGAATCGGCGACTGGTCACCGCACCCGGCGCAGCACATTTCCGCGTGGGATGTTCTTACCGGGACAGTCGATCCTGCCCGCCTTCGCAACAAGCTGGTTCTGATCGGGCAAGGCAGCGATGCTGCGCGTGATCGCGACCTCTCCCCGCTCTTCCGCGTCCGCCAGTCCGACGGCAAGCGCGAACAGATTGCCGGCACCGAGCTTCATGCGGCGGCCATCGCAACGCTGCTCGATGGAAACGCGATTGGCGAGGTTCCGGTCTGGATCCAGGGCTGTGTCAACTTCATCCTGCTGGCCGCGGCCACCTGGGTCTTTACACGCCTTCGGCTCAGGATGGCGTTCGCCCTGGTAGCCGTCTTTATCCCGGCTATTTATGCCTCGGCGCAGGTGCTTTTTACTGCGTATCATCTGTGGTTTCCCTATCTGGAAACAATTCTCGGCGTAGCCGCGGCACTCCCATGCGGCGTGGCGTGGCAATACGTCAAGGCGAACCTGCTGCGCTCTGAAACCGAGCAGCAGCGGAAGCAGTTGATGGAGATGTTCTCGCGCTATGTCGATCCCCAGGTCGCGAACGCCATCTGGCTGCGTCGCGACGAGGTCAGCCTCGAAGGCGACGAACGCATCGCCACCGTGCTCTTCAGCGACATTCGCAACTTTACCGGTATCACGGCAGGAAAGCCCTCGCGCACCGTGCTCCGCTGGCTCAACCGTTACTTCACCGCGATGGATGAAGTGATCCGCGCCCATGACGGCTTCCTCAACAAGTTCATCGGCGACGGACTTCTGGTGGTGTATGGCGTGCCGCTTTCGCAGGGCGACACCGTGGATGCCTGCAATTCCGTCCGCAGCGCCCTCGCCATGCTCAAACGTGTCGAAGAGATGAATGCGGAGCGCCTGGCCGGAGAAGACTATCCCGATCTCAGGATCGGTATCGGAATTCACACCGGAACGCTGACCAGCGGGAGTGTCGGCTCCCTCAATCGGCTCGAATACTCGGTAATTGGCGAGACCGTCAATCTGGCATCCCGGCTGGAGAGCCTTAACAAGGAAATGGGAACCGAGATTATCCTTTCTCAGGGCACATATGAGAGGGTGAAAGATCAGATGCCCGGAATTTANNGTAGAGGCAAACCGATCGGAGATTCTGGCATGACGAAATGGATCGTTACAGTCGTAGTGGCAGGATGCGCGGCTTTAGCCGGCGCACAGGGTACCGGGCAAACAAAGCCGTCGGCTACGCCGCCAACCCCCCCCCAGCAGCAGAATCAGGGCCAGCAGGCTCATCCGCGCCGGGTCATGGCTAAGCTCGATGGATTCGACATGGCTCCGACGCGGGCAACCGCGAATCAGATTGGAGGAGCGTCGAGGGGCGCAGGCCAGAAACTCGCCCTCTATGCGCCGCACAAAGCAAAGATCTACACTCTCCGCCCCGCGTTCTCGTGGAAGGGTGATCCGACCGCTGCATACAAGGTCCATGTCCAGGACATCACTGGCGCATTTGCCTGGGATCGGGATGTAACTGGAACCAGTCTTGCCTACCCCGCCGACGCGCCGCCGCTCACGCCGGGCGGTACTTATCTCTGGAAGGTCGACCCGGTTTCGCCTTTGCTCGGACCTCCTCCGCCGGCAGCCATGATTCTCGTGCTCGGCGGGGCGGAACGCACGCAACTGGATGCGGCGATTAGCCAGCTTCAGGGTACCGGTACCGATCTGGATATGGCGCGTACCCGGCTCTTCTTCAACCAGCGGCTCTGGTACGACGCCGTGATGACCTGTTCCGATCTCATTGCCAAATTTCCACATCGGTCGGACCTGCACGAGATGCGTGCATTACTCTACTACCAACTGCCGGAAACCGAAGCGCTTGCGGATGCGGATTTGGCCCCGTTGAATTAGGGCAATTCTCGTTCATGGATAGACCATGTTTGATGGTGCGCGGTGGCAATCTCCTCAGGGGATTGCCACTCATTGCGGCCTTTTCTCGCCCCATCCTTCATTCGCCTGAATTGCAGCCGGATTTTCATCGGAATTCGCAAATAAGCATTGACTTAGCCGCGACAGGCAGGTTAGAGTTCGGGCATTCGATTCGATTTCTCCCCGCTCCTGAAAGTCCCCCCTCCTTCCGGAGTGAATTCTAAGAACGGGTGATCCCTGTGACACAGCGTTCGTACGAACAGCGCATAGCTCAACTTGCCGCCCTCGCGTCTCTCGGAGCCGTGCTGGCATCCGGTTGCGGAACGGTCAGTCCCAATTCGCTGACGAAAGGACCGTCGGGCGCAAGTTCTGCGATCAGCACCGCCGTTTCGAGCGGCGCGCAAATGGGCCTGATCTGGAACCCGGCGGATTCGACGCTTCGATCGCTGGTCGGCGTACCGGGCTCGTCACAACTCGGCCCTGCATTGTTCCCTGCGGGAACCTACGCCGCGGGAGCGTTTTCAAGCCCGGCGCAAACCGCCCTGCTGATCGATCCGAAGGGCAATCTTCAGGTGATGGCGCTGCCGTCCACGCAGCCGCAGACCGTGACGGGCAATCTCTCTCCCACGTCCGTCATCGCCTTCGCTCCGCGCGGACAGTATGCGGTGGTGTTTACCCCGGGGGCAACCTCTGTTTTGATGGTCGGCGGCTTGCCGCAGGCGCCTACTGCTAATGCGGTAACAGCGGCGGCGGTTCAGGGCGCGGCCATCAGCGACGCGGGAACCTTGCTGCTGGCAACCAGCGCAGGCAGTGGCAGCGTCGCGATTACGGCAATCGGCGCAGACGGAACCCGCTCCACCCTTGCGACACTGGGAGGCTTCGGCGGCATCAGTTTTATCGCCGGATCGGAAGATTCTCTTATCGCTGATTCGGCGGCCAATACGCTGGCGCGCTACCACAACGGGGTGGCCGCGACGCTGGCGACGCACGCCAACGGCCTCAACCAGCCCTTCGCAGTCGCTGCGTCCATGGACGGTCATTGGGCCGTGACGGCAGACCAAGCCGATGCAGTTGTGTTGCGCATCGATCTCACCGGCGCCACCTCGCCGGCTCAATCCGCCTGTGCCTGCACTCCCACGCAATTGTCGGCACTCAGCGGTAACGCGGTCTTCGAACTCGCGGCTCCGGCGGCGACACCGGGATGGATCATCGAAGCCGACGGTCCCACCTCGCGCGTCCTGTTCATTCCGCCGGCACGGGGTGGGCAATGAATCGCCTAATTTTCGGGCTAAGTCTTGCGTGCATTCCGGTAATTCTCGCCCTCCCATCTCCCGGCTCGCTCCAGACGAACATTGGGGAGTCCGAACCGTTCACCTCGTTCACCCTTCAAGCCTCATCCAATCCCGTTGTCGTCGGGCAATACACAACGCTCACCGCGACGCTCACCGGGGCCTACGGCACCCCCGCGGGCACGGTCGAATTCTACGTTTCCACCACTACCGATGGCTGCTCACTCTCCAGCGTCATCGGTACGGTGGAGGGTGAGCTGGGAAGCTATACCGAGAATTACACTCCTTCCCAAACGGGAGCCATTCCCATTTGCGCCGTCTACATCCCCAGCGACGGCGACGTCTACGCGGCGCAAACGGCCCCGCTTTACCTGCTCAACGTCACGCCGTCGCCTTACTTCTACTCGTTTACCTTGCAGGGCTTCCCCAATCCCGTTGCCGTGGGGCAAACCACAACGCTGACCGCGTCTCTCTCCGGGTCCAACGGCGTCCCCACGGGCCAGATCCAGTTCTTCGTTTCCAGCAATGTCGATGGCTGCTCATCCTCGTCCCCCGGCACCTTGATCGGTCAACCGGCGCAGGTCAGTTCGAATACCGGATCCGCTTCCCTGAACTGGATTCCCACCCAGACGGGAGCGGCTTCGATTTGCGCCGCCTACATCCCCAACCCCAATGGCGACACCTACGTCTCGCAAATATCCGGAATCTACCAGCTTACCGTGGGGGATTCATTCAGCGTGTTTGACCTTGGAGCCTCGCCCAGTCCAGTCGGCCAAGGGAACCTCACTACGCTGACTGCTTTTCTCCTCGGGGCGAACGGCGCCGTGCCTGGTAACGTAGCCTTCTACGTCTCCAATAATTCCAATAACACCTGCTCGCCCTATAACAACTCGGCTTACTTCTTCGGCGAGGCGCAGGTCGTGAATGGAATCGCCACCGTGAATGGCAATGCTTACCAGTCTGGAACCCTTCCGATTTGCGCCGCCTACATTCCCAACCCGTATTACGACGTATACGGCTCGGCTATATCGGGGCCTTACTCTCTCACCGTCTATTACCCCACCGTCCTCACGGTGAGCGTACCGGCAGCAGGCCTGCAGGGAGTGCCGGTCACCTTCAACTTCGGCCTCACCACGCCATCCGGGCAGCCCGCGCCTACAGGCACCATCACCCTCACGGATGCGTGCAACAACACCTTTGGCCCGGCCACCGTCACCGGCCTCTCGACAACGTACAGTCTTCAGGCTGCGCCTTGCGGAAACCAATTTACCGCGACGTACAGCGGAGACAATAACTACGCCTCGCAGCAAGTCGGTAGCAGTAACGCGAACACGCTCCTCATCGAAAATGGCCTGGATATAATCGGTCCTGGCGCCGTAACCCCCGACGCCTCCACCACAACCACCTTCACCCTCACCGGCCCGGGAATCACAGCAAATTCGTTGGTGTCGGTTCAGGGCTTAAGTGAGCCAATTACGCCCACCAGTTTCAACTTGAGCGCTCCCATCCCTCAGCTCACGTTTACGTTCCCAAACACATTGGGTACGGGCGAAACGAACCTTTCCCTGGTGGTCCCCGCAGACACGAACAGCGGTTATAGCGTTATCGGCGGTCCGATTCAGTTGCAGGTTTACAACTTGTACTCTGACACGGTTACGTCCTCAACTACACCCGCAACGGTCTCCTACGGTTCCCCCCTCACTGCGACTGTCACGCGTGGGTTGGCCGCGGATGCCGCTGTGCCCGCCGGTCCAGTAAGTTTCACGCTCAACGGAACCGGCGTCGATGCCGGCTACAGTGCCTCGCTTGGAACGGGCCAGCTTTCGCAGCTCTCAACGCAGCAGGGATCCTACCCGGGGCCTCCGTTTTCCGACCAGATAGACAGCAATGGAACCGCGAAGCTGCTCTCGGCCGATCTCAATGGCGATGGTTACACCGATGTCGTGGGTATTCCCGGCCAATACTATCCCAACTCTTTCGGCGCCTACTGGACGGCGTCAGGGCCATACCTCCAGGTTATGCTCAGCACAGGCGCAAATGGCTTGGAAACGGAAGAGCAGGTCTACGCTGGATGCGTGCCTCAGGATTTCGCCGTCGGCGACATCACTGGCGATGGAATTCCCGACCTTGTGGTCGTCTGCAACAACAGCGTAACCGGCGCCGTGAACAACCTGGTGGCCTATTACATGCCGGGGATTGCTAATACCAACGGGTCGGGGCTGGGCACCGGAACCTTCGGGCCGCCCATCGCCTTCGGCGGCAATTCAACCATTGCCGCTCCCACCAACGTCGTCCTGGGACAATTCAACTCGGACGGGTATCTGGACATCGCGGTCATCGACGGCATCAAGGGAATCGTTCAGGTCATCAGCCCGTTCGGCAATCCTGGCAATTCGTACGGGCCCTACGTGAATTTCGACACCTCGTATGGCTACGTGCAGAACGCAGGCGCCGCTGACTTCAACAAGGATAACTTCAGCGATCTCGTGCTCGAGGAGTACAGCTACCCAAATAACCCCTACTACACCACCAACGGAGCAGTTCTTGTGCTCCTGAGCCAGGGCAACGACTACGGCTTCCAATTGAAGAGCGAGACGCCGTTCACTGCTGACACCTACTATATGCAGGGGATGACCGTCACGGATGTGAACGGAGATGGATATCCCGATGTCGTCATCACCGATTATGGCCAGCCCAACTACACAAACTACGACGCAGGCAACCTGCTGATTTTTGAGAATGATCAGCTGGGCGATTTGCCGTTGACCTTCACCTATTCGTCGAGCAATGACCCCGTGATTTCCAACCCCGGCACGGTTGCCGGCGCACCTTTCCCGTCCCTTTTGCAGCCTTCGTCAACTGCCGCGGCTGCGCCCGGCTGGAACCTTGTTTATACAGGCATCGGCAATTCCAATGGGAATGTCTGGGTAGAAGAGCTGCAGCGCCAAGGCCCGCAAAACTGGACCGTGGTGAACTCGTTCGACACGGGCATCAGCCCTTACTACTACAACTGCGGAGAATGTGACGGAAGCGCTTACCTGCCGAGCTTGATCGTGACCGGTGACCTGAACGGCGATGGTTACCTGGACTTCGCCCTCACCGGCGTCCCATACAACCCCAACTGTAGCGACTGCTCACAGACTAACGAATTGCAGTCCTGGTATTACGGCAACGATGCGCAGGCGAATATCCCAAGCTCCTCTCTGACTCCACCGCCCCCGCCGGGCACCTACTCGCTGAGCGTGAACTACCCCGGCAACCAGCTTTATCAGGGAGGCTCCGCGGCTGCTGCGTTACCGATCACCATCGTCCCAGGCTCGGTCAGCGGACTTGTCTCCGGCCCGTCGAGTGACATCTTCGGAAACAACGACACCTTCACCGTAACCGTCAACGGCGCCCCAGGCGGTGCTGCGCCCACGGGTACCGTGGTCGTGTACAGTAACGGAATTTCGATCGGAACGGCGAACCTGTCCTCGGATGGCGGTTCGACTGCAACAGGCTCGGTGACGACCTCGACCCCACTTGCCCTCGGAACCGATACCATCACGGCCTTCTATCAGGGCGACGGCAACTACAGCCCGGTCTACCTCACTCCCACCAACATCCAGATCAGTGCTTCAGCCCCCGCAACTAACTATCCGCTCACTTCGTTCGATATTGGCGCTACACCCGCTCCCGTCGGCGTTGGGCTCTACACCACGCTGACCGCGACTCTTACCGGG
>PLPU01000602.1:0-5871 GCA_003159975.1 Acidobacteriaceae bacterium | reverse complement strand
TCGAGGGTTTGGCGGTAAATGGGTGCCAGATTATGGGCGGCGGTGACGTTGTCCTGAAGGCCGCGTACGGCTTGGAATTGTTTGATTTCTTTATAGATCTGGGTGAGGCTGTCGGAGAGCCACGCGGGGGAGTCGCCACTTGCGGTTCGAGCCAAACACGGCAGGTCGCTGCAAATCTGGACCTTGTTGTTGAAGAAGAGGTCGTTGTCTTCAGGGGCGATAACGTCGGGAGCTGCTTTCGCCCAGGGAGCGAAGGCCCAGAGGTGATAGCTGGAGGTAGACGGGCCGCTCAGAGTGGGGTTGGCGCCGCCGTTTTGGGACTTCTGCATGCCCCAGCCTTCGCGGGCGATCTGTACGTAGCTACGGCCCAGGGCTGGATCACGCTGGCCGACCTGGATGGTGACGTCGGTGGAGGGCGCATCTTCAGACCACTCGCCAGTGACGTAGTTTTTGAATTTCGCCGGAGCCCATTTGCCGGTGGCGTAGTCAAACATCTTTCCATTTTCAATCCGGGCGAAGGGGACCATGGAATAGACGGCGAGAGGCTGCCAGACGGTGAGGCCGAGGCCGCCTTCGCTGACGGGCTTGAGCTGTTCGGGGAAGACGTTGGGATCGGCGGCGGCTTTGAAGACTTCCTGAGCGATTTCGCCTGAGACCTGGTGGTGTCCGTGTCCGTCGGTGATGCCGCCGACGAAGGTGGAGACAACGATCTGGGGGCGCTCGCGGCGGACTGCGAGGACAGCGTCGTAAAGGACGCGGTCGTGGCCCCATTTTGCGAAGGCTTCCTCTTGTGTTTTGGAGAAGCCGAAGTCGACCTCGGTGCCCCAGTATTGCTTGATGCCGTAATACTCATCGGCCTTGAGGAGTTCGTTGGTGCGGATGAGGCCGAGGGCGTCGTACGTGTCGGCGGACATGGCGTTCTGGCCGCCTTCGCCGCGGGTGAGGGTGAGCAGCGAGGTGCGGACGCCGAGGCCGCGGGAGATATAAGTGAGCAGCGCGCCGTCTTCGTCGTCGGGGTGGGCGACGATGATCATGAGGCTGGCGGTGGTGGAGAGGCGCTTGAGGGATTGCTCGAGGGCGGCTGCTCCGCGGTTTTCGGCGATTGGCAGGGCGATGCTGGTGGGCTCGGTCGACGGAAGTTCTGCGACGGGCTTTGGTGGCGCGGGCGCAGGGTGTTGAGCGGGCGACGAAACGGTGAGAATCGACGCGAGGAAGAGGCCGGCAAGGGCCGAGCCCGCTGCTGCCCGGAGATGTTTGATGGAAGGGACCATACCTATCGCCAGTGTACAATCCGGTGAGCGAAACGGCCCTATGACTTCATCCCAACCCACGTCCGGCAGCGACAATCTTCAGCGGCGGATTGGGCTGCGTTCGGCGGTGACGCTGAACATGCTGGAGATGATCGGGGTGGGACCGTTTATCACGCTGCCGCTGGTGATTGCGGCTGCGGGGTTCAAGCTCTCAATTTGGGCGTGGGTGCTGGGCGCGGCGATTGCCGTGGCCGATGGGTTGGTGTGGGCGGAGCTGGGCGCGGCGTTTCCGCGGGCGGGCGGGTCGTATGCGTTTTTGCGCGAGATTTATGGGCCCACGGGCGCGGGGAACTGGCTGAGCTTTCTCTACGTGTGGCAGGTTAGCTTTACCGCGCCTCTTTCGATTGCTTCAGGGTGTATTGGTCTGTCGAGTTTTCTCGGGGCTTTCTGGCCGGGGATCGACAGCGCGCCGTTGGCCGCGTTGCCGTGGTTGCACTACTCGGCCCTGACGGCGGCGGGGGCGTGTCTGCTGGTGACTTGGATGCTGTATCGCAGGCTGAGCATCGTTACCGGAATGGCATGGGTGCTGTTTGCCGGGGTGATGGCGGCGATTGCGGGCGTGATTGTTTCGGGGTTCGCGCATGCTTCGGCGATGGGCGGATGGCATATGCCGGTTGCGCCGGGGCTGGGCGCGGTGACTGGGTTTAAGGCTGCTGCGAGCGAACTGGCGCAGGGCACGCTGCTGGCGACGTATTGCTACTGGGGCTACTACAACATCTGCTTTCTGGGCAGCGAGGTGAGGCGGCCGGAGAAGACGATTCCGCGGGCGGTGCTGCTGTCGGTGATGTTTGTTGCGGCGTTTTACGTGACGATGAACCTGGCGGTGCTACCGTCGCTCGGCGGCGCGGCTTCACATACAACGGAGAGCGCCCCGGTGCGGGTGCAACTGGTGGCGGATATTGCGCGGTCGGCGTTTGGCGGGTGGGCCGGGTACGCGATTGCGGGACTGGTGGTGTGGACGGCGTTTGCGAGCATTTTTTCGCTGCTGCTGGGCTACTCGCGCGTGCCGTATGCGGCGGCGCGGGATGGGAACTACTTCAAGTTTCTGGCGGCGGTGCACCCGAAGCATGGGATTCCGCACCGGTCGCTGATTGCGATGGGGGTGGTGGCGGCTGGGTTCTGCTTTCTGACGCTGACGCAGGCGATTACGCTGCTGGTGATCACGCGGATTTTGTTGCAGTTTTTTTTGCAACAGGCGGGCGTGATGCTGCTGCGGGTGCAGAGGCCGGAGCTGGCACGGCCGTTCAGGATGCCCCTGTATCCGCTGCCGCCGCTGCTGGCGATGGCGGGGTTTGTGTTCATTTTGGTCAACAGGACGAGGGCGCTGGAGGGTTTGGCGGTTGCGGCGGGGATTGCGGTGAGCGGGACGGCGATTTATCTGTTCAGGGCGAAACGGTTGGGGGATTGGCCGTTTTTGAAAAGCAGCCTTTAGCTCTTAGCTATCAGCTTTCAGGTTTGTCGTTCGGGAAATGGGCGCCTCAGATCTCCCAGGTCCGAAAATCCGGACCCTTCGACACTGCTCACGGCAGGCTCTGGGGCACCAATCGATTCTGAGTATGCTGTAACTTGGGGGCGCTGTTGCGTGTCTAATTGAGTGAGAGCGAGATTTCCCCGCGCGAGGTCAAAACATGCTGATTGGTAAACCGTCCGATATTCCGCCTTCTGACATCACACCCAAGGAGCACTATCTGAATCGGCGCAGCTTCATGCGCGGAGCGGCATCGGGCCTGGCGGCCGCGGGGGCGGCGGCGCTTGGCGCAGAGCGAGTAGCCGAGGTGTTTGAGCCGCGCATTCACGCGCTGGCGGGGACCAAGCTGCAGACGGTGAAGAGTCCGCTGACCACGACGGGCGTGGCGCTGACCAGCCAGGAGGACATTACCCACTACAACAACTTTTATGAGTTTGGCGTGCAGAAGAATGAGCCTTCGCAGAATGCCGGAGTGCTGCCGACGCGGCCGTGGACGGTGCGCGTGGAAGGCAAGGTGAAGGCGCCGAAGACGTTCGATATCGATGCGCTGCTGAAGCTGCGGCCGCTCGAGGATCGCGTGTATCGGCATCGCTGCGTGGAGGGGTGGAGCATGGTGATTCCGTGGGTGGGGTATTCGCTTTCGGAGTTCATCAAGCAGTGCGATCCGCTGCCGTCGGCGAAGTTTGTGCAGTTTGTTTCCTACTATGACAAGCACGTGGAGAAGTGGGCGTCGGACAGCGAGATTTCGTGGCCGTATGTTGAGGGCCTGCGGATGGATGAGGCGATGAATCCGCTGACGCTGCTGACGTTTGGACTGTATGGCGAGGTGCTGCCAAATCAAAATGGCGCGCCGGTGCGGCTTACTGTGCCGTGGAAGTACGGATTCAAGTCGGGTAAGTCGATTGTGGCGATCAAGTTTGTGGAGAAGGAACCGTCGACTACATGGAGCGAGATGTCGCCGAATGAATATGGGTTTTATTCGAATGTGAATCCGAACGTGGATCATCCGCGCTGGAGCCAGAAGACGGAGCGGCGAATTGGGCTGCCGTTTTATGCGCCGCGACAGGCGACTCTGATGTTTAACGGGTATGGGGACCAGGTGTCGTCGCTGTATAACGGGATGAATTTGAGGAAATATTACTGACAGGGAATAGGGAATAGGGACTAAGGGACTAAGGGACTAAGGGAATAGGGACTAAGGGAATAGGGACTAAGGGACTAAGGGAATAGGGAATAGGGAATAGGGATTAGGTTGCTGCTCCCTGGCCGGTCAACTGTTATGAAACGATCGACGCTTGTTGTTTTGAAGACGCTGACCTGGGTGGCTTGTTTATGGCCGATGGGGCTGCTGGCTTACGGGGCAGTGACGAATACGCTGGGGCCGGACCCAACGTCAAAGATCGCGCTGACTACCGGGTATAACACGCTGCTGCTGCTGATTCTTTCGCTGGCGATTACGCCGGTGCGGAGGCTGTCACCGCGGCTGAACTGGCTGATCAAGTTCCGGCGGCTGCTGGGGCTGTTTGCGTTCTTCTATGGCACGGTGCACCTGCTGACGTATGTGGCTCTGTATTCGAGCTTCGATGTGCATGCGATGCTTGACGATATTGTGAAGCGCAAGTTCATTACCATTGGCGTGGCGGCGTGGCTGCTGCTGGTTCCGCTGGCGGCGACATCGACGAACTGGGCGATTCGCAAACTGGGCGGGAAGAACTGGAACCGCTTGCACAAGCTGGTGTATGCGGCTGCGATCTGCGGAGCGATTCATTATTGGTGGCAGGTGAAGCCGGGNNCCGGTATGGAGCCTGTGGCAGAGGCGGACGCGGGAGAGACAGCCAGGTTGACGTCGGACATGTCGTCCATCACAATGAGCGGAATCTCCTTATCGGCGTAGTGGATGTCGGCATCCGGCTTGGCAGCTAAGGCATCCGGCTCGGATACCTTCTGCACTGCGTCCATAGCGCCAGAGATCTGCAGAATGTACTTGCCTTCCGGGACATATTCAAGGGAAAAGCTTCCGTCCTCAAGCAGGGCGGTTTCGCGTGCGGCTTCGCGGTCGTCGGCATAGAGCAGGCGCAGGGTTGCGTGGTTGAGAGAGTGTCCGTCGGCGAAGGCGGTCACGGTTCCTGCGACGGTGTGCAATCCGGAGAGTGGGATTTCGATGTCGACTCCGTCGACTGTCTGCCCGGCCTGCACTTTTACGGTCTTTGCATCTTTTTTGCGAAATGTGTTTCCCAGGCAGACGCGAGGCGCGGAGTTTTCTGCTTCGGACGGCATCAGTGTGCACACCGCGTACTCGCCGGCGGGCAGGTTGGTGAGGCTGAAGTGGCCGTGTCCGTCACTGACGGCGTGGATGGACCAGGTATCCATCAGGGGCAGGCCGACGCTGGCCATCTCGCCCTTCTTTGTCTTGCGAAGGAGCTGAAAGCGCATGCCGATGGCCGGGGTTCCGTCGTCGAAGGTGACGGTTCCGGAGATTTCTGCTGCGCGCTCGATTTCAAGGGAGATGTCGGAAACGCGGTGCACGGTCACGGTGACTTCGGAGAGGTGATCTTTCCACTGGTCGATGGCGTATTGGTGGCGATCGCGGTCGCTGGGGAGCGCGATGAGCTGCGCGGGGTCGAGCCCCATGACCGGATCAAGATAGCCTTCGAGGGTGGCGAAGGCAAAATAGCGGCCGGGCGGGACGGCTTCAAGGCGGAAGCGGCCATCGAGATCGGTAAGGGTGGTTTCGGCGGCAGGGAGGGCGTCGCCCTGGTCGTTCTTCTCGCCGGTTTTGGGCGCGGCGGAGAGGGTGACGGTGGCAAAGCGCGCCGGTTTGCCGGTGTCGGCGCAGAGCACGATGCCGGTGACCACGCCCTTGGTGGGATCGGGCTTCTTGCGCTGAAATTTGTTGCAGCCGGCTAGCACCAGGCAGGCGAGGGCCAGGCAGGCGAGGGACAGAGCCGAAAACAAACGCAGCCGTGCCAAAGCGTACCTCCCGGCAGAGAATCAGTTTTCAGTGAATTGTAACGCGGTCTGCGCGACCGGGTGGAAGGTCTTGCGGTGGAGCGGGGTGGGGCCGAGGCGAGCGAGAGCGGCGAGGTGTTCACG
>PLPU01000241.1:0-10292 GCA_003159975.1 Acidobacteriaceae bacterium | reverse complement strand
CGTACCACCAGCATTACGCCGACTTGAATCCCAACAACCCCTACATCCTCGTCTGCGACCGCCCCAAAATCGAGGCGTTAAAGGCCCAGTTCCCCGAGCTTTTCCGGGACTACAAAGGCAAGTAATCAAGGGATTAAGAAGGGCAAGTAGGCTGAAACCAGCAGCACGAACCTAGCATTGAAAGGACAAGATTCCAATCCTGGGGAAACCAGCCGCAAATGGGTTCGGCTTCCCATAGCTCGTCCCTAGAAACCAAGCGGTTGAGGACCTTCAAACGGGAGAACCATCGTACGCTCTGCTTCGATCTCGTGTTGTTTCCTCTTTTTCGAACCGCTCTTCCGGTCTCGTCTTGCAATTGCAACAGGAACACCGAAATAAGCGGCAGCTTCGGACATTTCCAGCCGTAATAGTCTCGGGTCCCCGAGTGGGATGGGGCGCTCCGGACGTCTTGCCCCGTGTCCGAGAGCCTTCGTGATCTGTAGCGCAATGGCCCGTGCAAGTGGTGGGGGAACCGCGTTGCCAATCTGTCTCGCACCGTGCCACTTTGTTTGGTGAAAACGAAACCAGTCGGGGAATCCGTGTAATCGGGCCATCTCCCGGACGGTTACGCAACGCGGATAGTCGTAATGGATTGGACGTGGGCTAGTAAAGGCCCCCCGAGATGAGTCGGTTCCCGCCCTCAGCGTGTTGCTAAGTCCCCCTGGCGAAAGCTTGTAAAAGCGAGAAATTGGCTCTACCTGGCCGGGCTGCGTCCCCTCGAAACGACGTCTTGAAATTGGCGTATGCTCCGTTCGCAAGCTCGATGTGAGCAACAACCGGTCCCATTCACGCATATAGCCATAGTGCCAGGAACCGTCCCCGACACAGCGCATTTCCCTCGCATACCTGCTGGGATGCCCCCATTCAAGAGTTCGCGCTTCGTCGACTTGGATGAGCTCTTCGAGCTGTTCAGCGTCTGGAAGATCCCCCAGAGCGTCTTGGCACGACGGCCCCAAAGGCAGAAGGTCTCGTTTTTTGGAGTCGGCCGGCCGAAACATTGCTGCCGGATATTCAGGCAATCGGAGACCCTTTCTTGCCCCCATCAAGATCACGCGCTCACGGTGTTGAGGGACACCGAATTCCGCTGCGTCCAGAACCTTCCAAGGGAGCCGTATTCGATATCCTAAGTGCGTGAATTCCTCTATGAATTCCTCTAGCAGAATTCTGTGGTCACCGACCGTCAAACCTTTTACATTTTCGAAAACAAAATAGGAAGGCTTCAGCTCGTTTACGATGCGCACGAATTCCCTAACCAGGCTGTTGCGGGGATCGTCGAGCACTCTGTGACCCATCATTGAGAATCCCTGGCAGGGCGCTCCTCCAAACACAACATCCACATGTTGGCGGCCAATCCCGGCCCGTTCTCTGATTTCGGCGCCGGTCAATTCGTTGACCGACTGCGGCAACATCGCGCAGCGAGGAAAATTGTAGGCATGGACAGCGCAGTGGATCGGATCGATTTCAACTGCGGCCACAACGTCAAAGCCCGCTTGCTCAAAGCCCAACCCGAGGCCTCCAGCACCCGCAAATAAATCAATTCCAATTGGCCGTGGCATCTGCGTGCTCCTGTTCCTAGTTCTCAGCTTATCTGGTTGAGGGCCTGTTGTCGATCGGATTTTTTCCAGGCGGTCCCAGAAAGGAAATCATCTTCGCCTCAAGCCAACCTCGGGACCTTGCTTGACACTGCCAGACGGTGAGCACTCCCCACCCCGAGCTGCGCAGGGCCCTTCTGTTCCGCACATCCTTTGACCGGTTTCTCTCCAGCTTCGGTATCCAAAACTCGGGACGGGATTTCGGCGGACGTCCGAAGCGACACCCATGCGCATGCCAGAAGCAGCCGTTTACGAAGATTGCCTTTTGCCGCGATGGGAAAACAATGTCCGGGGTCCCCGGCAGGTCGCGACGGTGGAGCCGAAACCGATATCCGAGCGCATGGAGAAGTCGGCGTACGAGCAATTCCGGCGCTGTGTCTTTCCCGCGGATGCGGGACATCAGCGCACTACGGCTTTCGGCTGAACGATTATCCACCATGGCGTGGGGACGAACTGAAGGAACGAGAAACCACTGACATGCATTATGATCCATGCATCGATTGGAGGGAACAATTGCCTGAGGAAAAGGAGAACCGATATAGGCAGCTCCTGGAGCATATCTTCTTCGACAAGGATTTCGGGGCGTTCAAGAAGGGATCCGCCGCAGTAGACTTTAAACGCGAAGACCTTGAACGCGCTGCCGTCATCCTGGATATCAAGCTTCCAAAGAATCTAAGCGACGTCCTGTACTCGCAGAGGTATCGGAGTCCGCTGCCCAAGAAGATCCTGGAGACTCAGCCCGAAGGAATGGAGTGGATCATCGATGGGGTTGGGCGAGCTCGATACAGGTTTAGCCTCGTTCCAATCAATAGAATCCTGCCCAATCCAGCTTTGAAGGTGATCAAGATTCCAGATGCGACGCCGGAGATCATCGGCACCTATGCGCTCAATGACGAGCAGGCGCTGCTGGCCAAGGTTAGATACAACCGCCTCATCGATATTTTCCTTGGTGTAACGGCCTATTCGCTTCAGAACCACATGCGAACCACAGTTAAGAGCATCGGCCAGATCGAGATCGACGAGGTGTATGTTGCTCTCGACCGACGGGGAGCCCAATTCGTGATTCCAGTGCAGGCAAAAGGCGGAAAGGATCAGCTTGCCGTGGTTCAGACGAAACAGGATTTGGCCTGTTGTGCTGAGAAATTTCCGGCATTGCAATGCCGCTCGGTTTCCGCACAATTCATCGACATGGACGACAAGAAAAGCAAGAAGATCGCCATGTTTGAGCTAGCGGTCGAAGACGAGAGAGTTGTCATAGTCGAGGAGAAGCATTATCGCCTCGTCCCCTCTGCGGAGATCGGCGCGGAGGAGCTGAAGTCTTATAGCAGGAATTAGTCGGACGGCGCTCAAGTTCTCGAAAATGAACCCCAAAAGCGTCTACCGGGGGTCAGGAGGTCGAAAACATTCCATCAGCAGGCCGCGTCCGCCCCACCGCAGAGGTTTTGCCGATAATTACAACCAATTGGCGCACAATTGAAATATGAGTCAGACAAAGCCGGCAATCCGGTTCGATTCCCTCAGGGATGGGGCCCGTCCGTACCCTAAAAAATGCCAGACCCCCCTACCCCCCCTACCAGTTTCTATGAAAACAAAGCACTTAACCCTTTCGCCAATTTTTAGCTGAAGAAAACAAACAAGTTACAGGTAGGCCAAAGTCGCAAAACCGCCGATTTGCACTCAGATGGGGGCAGTTTTTGAAAGGCATCGCGCACCCCAAGGCCGATATTCTCGACAACTGACAACCGAAAACTGACAACTGACAACTTACAACTGAAAACTGACAACGGCTCTTTCAGTACCGCTGAAGGAACTCCGGATCCACCGGATTCTCAAACAGCGAAGCGTCGCGCGTCACAATCGTCAGCCCCGACGGCGTCACAAAATACCGCCGCTTGTCCTCCACCGGGTCGTACCCGATCACCGTTCCCTCGGGAATATGCACATCGCGATCGATGATCGCCCGCCGGATGCGGCAATGCCGGCCGATATTCACGTGCGAGAAAATGATGCTCGCGTCCACGTCCGAGTAGGAGTTCACGCGAACATCCTGGCTCACCACCGAGTTGGCCACGTTGGCGCCTGAAATAATCACGCCGGCCGTGATCACCGAGTTGATGGCCGACCCGGTGCGTCCCGGCTCGCCGAACACAAACTTCGCCGGCGGATACTGCCGAACCCGCGTCCGCATCGGCCAGCTCTTGTCATACAGGTTGAACGTCGGCGAAACCGAGCACAGGTCCATGTTGGCGTCGTAATACGCGTCCAGCGTGCCCACGTCGCGCCAATAGAGCGCCTGCTGCTTGTTCTCGTCCACAAAGCTGTAGGCCATCATCTTCTGCTTGCCCAGCATCTTGGGCAGGATGTTGTGGCCGAAGTCGTGCTTGGAATTGGGATCCTCGGCGTCCGCGATCAGAGCCTTCAGCAGAATCTCGGTATTGAAGATGTAGATGCCCATCGAGGCATCCACCGCGTTGGGATTCACGGGCGAACGGAAACTGGTGGAGGCAGGCTTCTCTTGAAAACCGAGGACCTCGCCTGTCTGGGCCACCTCCACTACACCGAACTGCTTTACCTCATCGGGCGGAATCGGAAGCGTCGCCAGCGTAACCTCGGCCTTCGTTTCCTTGTGATACGCCAGCATCCGGCTGTAGTCCATCTTGTAGATGTGGTCGCCAGAGAGGATGATGACGTGCTCCGGCTGCTCGCTGCCGATGGAGTAAATGTTCTGGTAGACAGCGTCCGCGGTGCCCATATACCAGTCGGAGCCGGTGCGCTTCATGGGCGGCAAAATCTCAAAGAACTCTCCCAGCTCCGTTGCCACGATCCCAGTCCAGCCCTCGCGGATGTGCCGGTTGAGCGAAAGCGCCTTGTACTGGGTCATGACATACACCCGGCGCAGACCGGAGTTGATGCAGTTGGAAAGCGTGATGTCGATGATGCGGTAGTGTCCGCCAAAAGGCACTGCCGGCTTGGCGCGATCGCGGGTCAGCGGAAACAGGCGTTCTCCTTGCCCGCCTGCAAGCAGTACTCCGAGTGTGTCTCTCATAGCCGTTTTAACCCTGCCTTTGTTCCCTTATCTCTCAGCGACTCCCGACGCAACCAAGGGAGTGCCGCTATCCGGTACGGCATATTCTCCGGCGGCACGGAATGCGCACGCGTCTCCGAACGGTGGAGAATACCACACGCNNGGGCGCGGCTTGAGTTTGCCGAACATGCTGCAAGATCGACTCGGTTTCAACCCCTGGCGGCGCGCCCTGGTACGTTTCTTCCGGCGCGCCTCTATCGACGCTTGGCCTTGAACTTGTACTCCGCTCCCACCGAGATGCCGAAGTTCCAGTAAGGATAGGTGGCCTGGTTCCCGTAGTTGATCCCGTAGCGCGTATACAGAGCATCCGGCGTGATCCGGAAAACCCAGTGCGCTGAGCGGTTCAGGTCGATGTGGCCGCCGATGATCGCCGCCAGCGCCGTCTGATTATTGAAAAACGAAACCGCCGACGGCGGCAGCGTACCCGGATGCGAATCGAAGAGCGATCCGCCAACCAGCGCATGAGCCGATATCGCGCCGTGCTTGTTATGCGGCCCCAGCCATTCCGGACCGCCGGCAAACATGTATTGACTCACAAAGGGCCCTTCCACCAGATTCGGTGAAGTGTTGCTGGGTCCGTAGGGGTTAATTCCGTGATACGCGCCGCTGCTGCCCAGGTAAGCGCGCCCCGTGCCCTCGACCGCCCAGCGCTTGCTGAACCAGTACGAAGCGGTCAGATCGAGCCCGCCCAGGTTGGCGCCTTCGTGCAACGGAGGCGGNNCCTGGGGTATACGTGCCGTTCCCGGCGGTTGGCGAGGCCGTGCTCTGGGCTTGAGCGCAGTTGCCTCCACAGAGAGCCACTGCGGCAAAGGCAACGAAAGGAGCGGAAAATCTTACTGAGAGACGCATCACCATCCAGCTTACAGGACCGCGCCGAGGAGGGACAACGCAGACCGGGCTACATTCGCTTCGGTTATGGCTCGCAGCGTTCGGTCCAGCGGGCCCATGTCAGATAGCGCATAGTTTTCAGGGTTTCGACGAATGTCACGGTGCTTCCGTGAGCATCGGCATCAGGTGAAAGCGAGGGAGCAGCGTGCACACGCCATTCCAGGGGCAACTTACTGAAGATCAGCGCCGCGCGCGGAAGGTGGCTTGCGCTCGAGACAATCTCCGCCGAATCCCACCCATGCGCCTTCATGATCCGTGTGGCGTAGCATGCGTTCTGGATCGTGTCCCGTGCCTCCGGCTCAACGAAGATAGCGGAATCCGGCACTCCCTGTGCGTGCGCGGTCCGCGCCATCACCTCGGCCTCAACGTAATGATTGGCGGCTGCCCCTCCTGTGACGATGAGCCGTGGCGCGACGCCCCGTTCATACTCGTGCACGGCTTCGGTTACGCGAGCCAGTTGGATGGGGGCCGGGTTCCCATCTCCATCGGCCGGGTAGCCGAGCACGATGATGGCATCAAACCGCGCCAGCGTCGTGTTTGAGGTCGGCGCGAGCTTGCGGGCAATCGCTGCCCAGGCAAACAACCCCGCCGCCAGCACCATCACCGCGATCACCCCACGCCTCACCCACTTGCGCGGTCGAGCACTGGAAGCAGATCGACGCGACCTCCGCGCGGGAGCTTGCCGGCGGATTGCGCGGGTTGGAGATTTGGTCACCGAGAGAATCCCTCCACCTTCCACTCTACCGCGAAGGCCGGAGGGGGCGCGAAAGCCAAGCGAAGCAAATCAGGTCAGGTCGGTGGCAGTATCCCAGGCGGAGAAGACAAATTCCTTCAACGGCTTGCGCGTGCGCGGAGCAACCTCCTGCGCAACGATTTGCTCGTTGCCCAATGCAGCAGGTTCGCCCTGGTAGCCGAGGGCGATCACCGCACCAAGCTCGTAAACATCCGGGATACCAAAGGCCTTCCGCGCAGCGTCAGGATCGAAACCGGCCATCTGGTGCGTGGCCAGCCCCAGCGCGGCGGCCTGCAGCGTCAGGTAGGACGATGCGGCGCCCAGGTCGTAGAGCGCAACCCGGTTCGGAGTGTCGTTGTGGCTGAATCGCGTCCTGGCCGCGCCCAGAATCAGCACCGGAGCCGACTTGGCCCACGCCTGGTTGAATTCACCGAGCGAGTTGAAGATTTTTGTGTAAGCCTCTGATCCATGCACCCCCACAAGAAACCGCCACGGCTGCTCATTGAAGGAGGAAGCGGCCCAGCGAGCCGCCTCAAACACCTTGGCCAAATCCGCGGGGGCCACGTCACGGCTGGCAAACGAACGCGGGCTCCAGCGCTGGTGCAGGACAGGCAAGACGCCATCGACGGCCGGCGCATGCTTCAATTGGTTGACTTCGTGTGCGGACAGGGTCATTGGGGGCTCCTCGGGTATGAATGCACTCCACCCTTTGATTAGCGCGTACTCCGGAAAGATGCTCGAACTTCAAAGAAACTTGTTGCAACGGATATTCTCTCCGGCAAGCAACAGCCGCAGTGCACAATTCCTCTTCAATCGTGCAGCACCAAAAAAACGTCGGTTCCCATCGGAGTCCATGCACCCAGGTACCGCAAAATGTTAGCGTGGAACGCATGAGCTCTCCCACAGCCGCTGTGCTCGGCGAAATCGGCCTCACCGAGCCGATCGCCGCTCTCGCCGCCAAATCCTGGGACACGATTATCGTTGGCGCCGGGCATAACGGCCTCGCCTGCGCCGCGTATCTCGCACGTGCCGGCCAGCGCGTGCTGGTCATCGAAAGCCGCGACCGCGTTGGCGGCGCCTGCACCATTGAAGAGCCCTTTCCCGGCGTAAGAATGTCCCCCTGCGCCTATCTTGCCGGCCTGCTCCACCCCCTCGTGGTCGAAGAGCTCGATCTCCCCCGCCGCGGTTACACATGGACCCCCGCCATCAATGGCCTCTTCGTCCCCTTTCTCGACGGCAGCAGCATTCAGCTTTGGGACGACGATGAGGAATGCGCCGCCGAAGTTCGCGCCCTCGCCCCCGGGGACGTCGAAGGCTGGCGCGCCATGAGCGATGTGATCCGCCGCCTCCGCGATGCACTCCGTCCCGCGCCTCACGCCCATCTCAAAGGCGCTGCCGCCTGGGCCGGCGATATGTGGATCGGCGAAGCGCCGACTCTCGAACAATTGGAAGACCGCCTTGCCGGCGACCCCGAAGCCCACTCTGTTCTCTTCGACTGGTCGATGGCCGAGTTCGTCGAGAAATACCTCGAAGACGAGCGCCTGCAAATTGCAATGCTCGGTCAGGGCGTCATCGGCACCAACGCCAGCCCTTTCGACGCCGGCACAGCCTCGATCCGCTTCCATCACTCCAGCGGACGCCTCGGCGGCCAGCCCGGTATGTGGGGCTACGTGCGCGGGGGCATGGGCATGGTCTCGTTCTACTTTTGCGATGCCGCCCGCGAAGCCGGCGCTACCGTCGTTTCGGGCGTCCCCGTCGCTGAGATTATTCCCGGCCAGGGCGTCCGCCTCGAAGGCGGCGAACGGATCTACGCACGCACCGTCGTCTCCAACGCCGACCCCCGACAGACCCTCCACCTGCTCGGCCCCCACGCCGACCCTTCATGGCAAGCGCAAGTCGAGCGCGTCCCCATCGAAGGCTGCACGGTCAAACTCAACGTTCATTTGCGCGAGCTCCCCAACTTCACCGCTCGCCCAGGAACAAACCAACCCCATCACTACGGCCAGATCAACGCCCCGCTCACCAAAGACGAGTGGAAATCCGGCTTCGCCGCCTCCCGCCGTGGCGAGCTGCCCGACCACTTATGGTGCGAGCTCTACTTCCAAAGCGTCCACGATCCGTCTGTCGTCCCGCCCGGCCAGTACACCATGAGCGTCTTCGCCCAATACGTTCCCTACAGATTCGCCCACGGCACATGGGAAACCCGCCGCGATGAAGTTCGCGCCCTCGCCTTCAAATCCCTCAGCCGCTTCTGCGGCAATATCGACTCCGCCGTCATCGACGCGCAGGTTCTAGGGCCGCCGGACATTGAGCAGAAAGTCGGCCTCACCGGCGGCCACATCTTTCAAGGCGAATGTCTGCCCGCCTATATGTGGTCCAACCGTCTCTCCCCGCGCACGCCCATGCCCGGTGTCTATCTCTGCGGCGCAGCCACCCATCCCGGCGGCTCTGTCATCGGCATCAATGGCCGCAACGCAGCCATGGCCGTACTAAAGGCCGCCGCCAAGATTTAGCTGTGCCCGCCGCATGCGCCTCTGCTATGCTGCGCCCTACATGGCCACCGTTCCAGCGCTCAAGCGAGGTCTCAGGTTTCGCGACCTGGTGCCGCTCTACGTCGTCCTTGTGCTCAGCATCCGCTGGACAGCCCAGGCAGCCACCGCCGGCCCGAGCATCCTCATCGTCTGGGTCGCAGCGCTGCTCTTCTTCTTCCTTCCCCTTGCCGCCAGTGTCATGGAGCTATCTTCCCGCCATCCTGAAGAGGGCGGCATCTACATCTGGACCCGCGAGGCCTTCGGCGATTTCTCCGGCTTCTTGTGCGCATTCATCTACTGGATGAGTAACCTCCCCTACTTCGCCGCCGTCCTTTACTTCGGCGCGGCCTCCGCGCTCTTCGCCTTTTCGCCCCACGCCCAATTCCTTGCCGCAAGTCCCGCCTATTACATCGTGTTCGCGGTCATCGCGCTCGCCCTCATCACAGCGCTCAACATCGTTGGCGTCGACGTTGGCAAATGGCTCAACAATATCGGCGCACTCGGTATTCTGTTGCCGCTCGCCGTGCTCCTGCTGCTCGCCCTCGCCTCCTGGTTTCGCTTCGGACCCGTACTCCACCCCGCCTCCGCCGACTTTGTCCCTCACTGGTCGCTCGACAACGCCGTCTTCTGGTCCAGCGTCTTCTTCGCCTTCAGCGCCATTGAGTCCGCCTCCGCCATGGGAGACGAAATCCAGAACCCTCGCCGAACCATTCCCTGGGCCCTGCTCGTCGCCGGCATCATCCTCACCATCGGCTATATCGCCGGCACCGCGGCCTTCCTCTTCATGCTGCCGCCCCAGGCCGTCGCCGGCCCCGACGGATTCGTGCATGGCATCGAACAACTTGCCGCCCGTCTTGGCCTCGGGTGGATCCTCGCTCCCATGGCGCTGCTCGTCGTTCTCAGCGCAATCGGTCAGGTCGCCGGCAACCTCTCCAGCACAGCGCGTCTGCCCTTCGCCGTGGGAGTCGATCGCTACCTTCCCGCGGTCTTCGGCTCCATCCATCCCCGCTTCCGGACGCCGTGGGTGGCGATTGGTGTTTACGGCCTCGCCGGCATGATTGTTGCGCTTCTGAGTCAGGCTGGAACCACCGTCCGAGGCGCCTATGACGTGATGGTCAGCATGTCGGTCATCTCGCTCTTTATCCCTTATCTATTTCTCTTCGGGGCCATGATCCGCCTGCAAAGCCAGCCCGCACCACCTGGAGTTCGCCGCGTCCCCGGCGGCAAACCTGTAGCCATCGCCCTCGCCTCCATCGGCCTGCTCAGCACCGCGATCACGATTGTCCTGTCCGTCATCCCCTCGGCGGAAGAAACCAACAAGCCGTTAGCAATAGGCAAAGTATTAGGCGCGACCGCCGTCCTCCTGGGCCTCGGCGTTGCTCTGTTCCTGTTTTCGCTATGGAAGACGCACCGGCTGACCAGCC
>PLPU01000090.1:0-7527 GCA_003159975.1 Acidobacteriaceae bacterium | reverse complement strand
ATTTTGGCCATCACAACAGCGCCGGCGTCTCAGCTTGGAACGCTGGCCAGTACGATTCTCACAATCCCCGCCGCAGTGAAGCACAGCGATCGTGGCGCGATTTCAATCCAGTACGCTGGTGCGCTTTTCGAGCAGACGGTTCTGTTGCTGATGGACATCATGTTTCACGAGATGTGGCGTCAGCGCGGCCAATCCGCGAAGGAGCTTTGGAAGCGGCACGCAAACCTTGAATAACACAAACCATAAGTCAGGAGCGATACAACGATGAAACTTCAGGTAGCGATCGACCTTCTTTCCACCTGCGATGCCCTCACTCTTCTGCACAAGGTGGGACCCTATGTCGATGTCATCGAGCTTGGGACACCTCTCATCAAGCAGGAGGGGCTTAGCGTAGTGAGGTATGTGAAAGCCGCATATCCAAAGAAACTTGTGTTTGCAGATCTGAAGACAATGGACACAGGCGAGTTGGAGGCAGACCTCGCGTTCGACGCCGGAGCGGATATCATGACTGTGCTCGGATCGGCTGGCGGCAGCACCATTGTTGGCGCGGTAAAATCAGGCAAGAAACATAACAAGTCCGTGGTTGCAGACATGATTGGGGTCAAAGACAGACTGTCCCGCCTGAAGGGATTGAAACAGCTTGGAATAACGTGGGCTGAATTACATGCAGGGTTGGACGAGCAGGCTCAGCCGGGCTACAGTATCCACAGTCTTCTTGAAATCGGGAAGCAAGCGGACATAGATTGTTCGATAGCCGGTGGTGTCAGCGTGGATACCATCGAAGCTGTGGATGCTGCTGGAGCCATCGTCGCTGTTGCCGGTCATTCCATTTATGGAGCGAAGGATACGGCCGCAGCGGCAAAGGCGCTTCGCGAGAAAATTCACAAGCACGGGTAACGGTTGAAACACTTGTTCTTTTCTTCCGAGTGACGCTGCGCTTGCTATCTCTCATCTGAGACAGATCGATGGGACTGACCGCATCGACGACAAAACCGTGTTTGTCATCAAGAGATGATCAGGAGCATCGCACATGTCCTATATTGCCCTTGCGCACCTCGCTTCGCCCGATGTGTTGGCCGGTGCCCGTAAGATCAAACTGTTCCTGATGGACGTGGATGGCACGCTGACCGATGGTGGCGTTTGTCTGATCTCGACGACTGCCGCCGACGGCTCCGGAACTTCGGCTGTCTCCGAAGTGAAGGTCTTCAACGCGCACGATGGACAGGGACTGTCGCTCGCCCACACGATGGGGATTCAGACGGGTTTCATCACCGGTCGACATTCGCCGGCCGTTGCCAAGCGCGCCGAGGAACTAAGGGTCACCTTTTTATATCTGGGACAGGCGAAGAAGGCCGAGTCTTTCGAGGAGTGCATGCAAAAGGCAGGCATGAGCGAAGAAGAGGTCGCCTATATGGGGGATGATCTGCCGGACATACCTCCGGCTCGGCGAGCCGGACTGGCAGTGTGCGTAGCCGACGGCGCACCCGAGTTGGCGGCGATCTGCCACTTCTCGACCCGCCGACTTGGAGGTACGGGCGCCGCCCGCGAGGTAGTGGAACTTATTTTGAAGGCTCAGGGACGTTGGGAGGAGGCCGTGCCGCAGGCGCTTGCCTAAAAGATGGTCCTCGTAACCTCGTTTTCCAAGGATCTGGATTCGCTTCGGCTTCGAGCGATGCCGAGTATCAAACTGATAAGTAGCCCAGGTCGACTCCGTAGCGCAAACGCGGAGAAAGTCAGGGCGCATAAGTTCCGGAAACGCCCACGTCTTGATAATTCAAATAGCCTCTTTGCTCGGCAAAGGTCGCACAACCTATACAAACATATAATAGATGTAGCATGACGCGCGGTGGTATCGTCAGCTACAAAGTTTCCCGATGGAGAATCCTCAGCGGGTTTGACAAGTCTATCGGGCGGCGAGCAAAGGAGTCCGCGTGCATTACGAATGGACGGCAATCCCCGATAGTGCGATTCCGCGTGCTGTGAACCGCGTCTTCCAGCACTTGCTAGACACTTACGTGAGCGAAACGAACAAGGTCGCGTCTACCTGGAAGGAGTTCAACGACGCCGACCTTGACTACAAACCACATCCTCGATCCACGAGCGTGGCGGACATCCTTCGTCATCAACTCCTCTCCGAACGGCGCTTTTTCGGTGAGTTTCTCCATACGCCGGAGCCCGCCCCTGACAAGGTGCTACCCGCGTCGGTTACCGTCGAAAACGCAGTGAATCGCTTTCTCGAACTGGTGTATGGCCGGCTGGATTTTTTCGCACAACAGCAAGAGCCTTGGTGGATGGAAGTGGTGCCATTCTTCGACGTTGAGCGGCAGCGTATCTGGATCTTCTGGCGGCGCGTGCTGCACACGGCACACCATCGTACCCAACTCACCGTTTATCTCAAGATGCTCGGCCGGAAGGTGCCCTCAACCTATGGCCCCACGGCCGATGTCTCCTGGACCGGGGCCGATCCGACGTACTCCTTGGAAGCCGCAGGACGCCGCTGACAATTCCGCACATGTCGAGGCTTGCAAACATCTGGACGAGCACTACGGAAAGCTCGACATTCTCATCCATAACGCCGGCCTATGAGGGAGAGCACGAACTCCAGCAGTTACCTGCCGGGCGCCAACATTAATACTGGGGAGGTGGTCCGCAGGACAACAACGGCGGACTGGATGAGTACTATCTGCTCCATGGCGATTTGCACCTGGTCTCATGTCTCAGAGTGTTCGCCGAAGTTTACTGCTGCTGTAACCACTCTTCCAACAGCGGGAAATGATGAATAAGTATTAGAGCCAGCGTCAAAGATCCCGGATTTCAAGAATCTGGAAATAGGGCAGGCCCGGGCAGCAGAGCAGCAATCGCGCGGGAGTACACACGGCGAATCGAAGCCGACCTTCATTCCGGCGCGGTTGGATCAAGCGGTCGCATCCCACCCCATACGTTCACATAATGGCGCCCACATGTACGGCGGTGCTAATACAAGATCAGGCAGGCTGGTGGAGCGGCGCCCCAGCATGCGAGTCCGAATGCAGTTGTTCCGCCGAACTGAATTTCAAGAATCATCCAGCACTTCGATGTGCTCGGAATCTCTAATACGCAGGTGTTCATATGGACCAACAAGATCATGAGAGCAGCCCCAGCGCGAACAGATCGATATTGCGCAGCCGGCTGAGCCGACGGGAATTCATTCATCGAGCAGCGCTCGCAAGTGCTGGTGCTGCTCTCGTCACCGATGAAGTATGTGCCTCCGAAGGAATCATCCCGCATTCTCCTGTAGCTCTCAGAGGCGACCACTTTGAGCTTACGATCGATTCCACGCCGGTGAACTTTACAGGACGCCGCGTCATGGCCACTACGATCAACGGATCGGTTCCGGGGCCAGCTCTGCGATGGCGTGAGGGCGACACCGTTACTGTGGCGGTGACCAACAAGCTGAAAGAGCCCACCTCGATTCATTGGCACGGTCTGCGCATTCCCGCGGAGATGGATGGTGTTCCCGGCCTTAGTTTCGCTGGCATTGCTCCGGGAGAGACGTTTGTTTACCGTTTCCCTGTGAGGCAGCGCGGAACCTATTGGTATCACAGCCACTCGCGCTTCCAAGAGCAAACCGGGCTTTTCGGTTCGCTCATCATTGAACCTCGCGAGAAAGAGCCATTCCATTACGACAGAGAATACGCAATTCTCCTGGCTGACTGGAGCGACTCCAATCCGGAGGCGCTTTTCAGCAATCTCAAACAGGACAGCGACTATTACAACTACCATCGACCTACCTTGGGGAAGTTCTTCTCGGATGTGAAGGGACGCGGCCTCCATCGGGCACTTACAGAGCGGCTAGCCTGGGGGCGCATGAACATGACCCCCAATGATATCGCCGATATCTCCGGCGCCACTTACACATATCTGCTCAACGGCAATGCTCCGGGGGCAAACTGGTCGGGCCTCTTCACCGAGGGGGAGAAAGTCAGACTCCGTTTTATTAACGGTTCCTCAATGAGCATCTTCGATGTTCGCATCCCCGGACTTCCGATGACCGTTGTGGAGGCTGACGGCAATCATGTTGTCCCCGTTACGGTGGATGAATTCCGCATGGGAGTTGCCGAAACCTACGATGTCATTGTGGAGCCGCGCGGCGAAACCGCATACACAATCTTCGCCCAGTCTCTCGACCGAACCGGCTATGCGCGAGGCACGCTCGCTCCACGCCCCGGCATGACTGCGGTGATTCCTGCGATGGACCCTCGTCCTGTCCGCACCATGATGGATATGGGAATGAAGATGGACTCCATGAAAGGCATGGACATGTCCCAAATGGGTGAAATGAAGATGGATGGCATGAAGGGTATGGATATGCCGGGGATGGAAATGAAGAATATGTCCTCCCAGGGTGGACCGTCAGACGATGCAACTCGACCATCGGCGATGGCCGGAATGGAGTCCGAGCACACAGACATTGTTACAAATATGGCGGGAGTTACTCCGTTTCCACAGCCAGGACCTGAGACTCAGCCCTTCCATCCAACAGCACACACCATGAATATGCCATCTACCATGGCGCCTTCCGCTCCAAGTCATCTGCACGTGGGGCCGCAAGTAGTCGAAGTTGCATCGATGACGACAGATCAACTGAACAATCCCGGAGATGGACTGAGCAACAACGGACGCCGCGTTCTAACCTATGCCGACCTGCGATCCCGATACCCCGGTGCGGACAGAAGGCCTCCGAGCCGCGAGATTGTGCTGCACCTGACGGGAAATATGGAACGCTTCATCTGGGGGTTCGACGGATATAAATACTCCGCTGCCGAACCAATTCACTTGAAGTTGGGCGAGCGCGTTCGCATTACGCTCGTCAATGACACCATGATGGAGCACCCTATCCACCTTCACGGTCTCTGGAGTGAACTGGAGAATGGACACGGAGAGTTTAATCCGTACAAGCATACGATCCTGGTAAAGCCTGCGGAACGGATCAGCTATCTGTTGAGTGCCGATACACCAGGTGAGTGGGCTTATCACTGCCACTTGCTTTACCACATGAAAGCGGGCATGTTTCGAAAGGTGGCGGTGTCGTGAGTTCGCCAAAGAACCGTGATAGTTGCCTTCGCCGCCGCGTACCTGCGTACTGGTTTTGCTTCGTGGCGGCTCTTTCCCTGCTCTCTCTCTTGGAAGCCCGATCTTCGGGTGCGCAGACTGCATCCCCACCACTTCCCACTGCGGACGGAAAGCATCCCGACTGGGGACCGCCAGTCAGAGACAATCAAGTTCTTGCACATGCTCTCTTTGAACAGCTTGAAGGTCGCTCGATTGACTCCAGCCAGATGCTGCGCTGGGATGCACAAGGTTGGATGGGGACAGATATGAACCGTCTCTGGATCAAATCGGAAGGATTCAGTGACGGCCGAGAGATGAGCGACGGCGATCAAGAAGCGCTCTACGACCGGCCCATTCCCCGCATGCGCTACTTTGACGCACAGGTTGGTGTGCGTGCGGATCTCGATTCTGGCCCGCGTCGCGCCTGGGCTGCAGTTGGTGTGGAAGGCCTCGCGCCGTGGTTCTTTGAATTCGCGCCAACCCTCTATATTCGCGATGGCGGCCACATTGCCGGCAGGGTCGAAAGTTCCTGGGAGCTCAACATCACTCAGAGGCTGGTTCTCGAACCCCAAGCAGAGTTGAACTTTTACAGCAAAGATGACGAGTCCCGGAAGATCGGCTCAGGCCTTGCCGATCTCGACGGCGGTGTCCGCGTCCGTTATGAAATCAGACGGAAATTTGCGCCCTATGTTGGCTTCGCCTACAGCGGAGGCTACAACGGAACGGCTACCTATGAACGCCAAGCTGGAGAAGCCGTCAACAATCGAAGCTTCGTCTTTGGCCTGCGAACCTGGTACTAACACGCGCAGTGCCAGAAGATAGAGATCCTCTGGATTGCATGGACCATGCCAAGGCAGATTCAGGCCGAGGCGCTCATCCCTGTTAGCAGAACTGATGCAAATCGTGTGAGAAGTTAGTTTTATTGAGCATAACAACTTCTCATTGGACAGCAATTTCATCGTGACCAATACTTGATTCTAAGAGGAGACAAACATGACTACAACCTCCCCAGCCTTCAACAAGACAATCGCAGCTATCTTCCTGAGCAGTGCGCTCCTTGTGGGCACGGCAAAGGCACAGATCGCCTCACACTCGAAAGACATTGTGATTGAACAACCAACCAATCTTCCCGAACTGGCTCAGGAGCCTGGGATCGCGTTCCAACTTTACACAGAAAGTGGCGATGGGAGCGCGTATCTCTACATCGAACAGCAAAACGGCGCGCGTCTTGTTGCACTCGACGTTACCGATCCCGCACGCGTAAAGATTGTGCGAACTGTCAGTCTTTCCGTTCCAGGTCCGTTCGATTTTGTGCAGCCGCTAAATGACTCGGCGATCCTGGTCCGCTTTCGCAACAATATGGGAGAGGCAGCGCTCGATTTGCGGAAAGCGAAGGCGCCTGCGCTCAGGCCCCTAAGTGGCTTGCAGCATTTCGGCCATACCGAGCCACTTGGCGACTCGGCATTCCTGATGGTGGATGAAGCTCGAGTGGAAGGGCAACCGGCTCCGCGAGATTACCAGGTTGTCGATACCTCCAACCCGGCGAACCCAACCCTGTTGTACACCGCAAAGCTCGTGGGTAGCATAATCACGCGTAACTAGACAGGAACTACCTTCCTTCTTGGATTGGATGGATTGACGATCATTCGGCAACCGCGAGTGGAAGAGAGGTACCAAGAAGAGCAGAGTTACACGAACTGATCGGTGTTTGCTTTCGATTACAATGCTTTCCTGGCCATTCGGACCTGCTGAGATGATGAACAACCATTCTCTCAGCAGGGCTGCTGTCATCTACTACGGAGGAATGGAGTGGGATTCGACATGAAATACGCACGACGGGACTTCCTCAAAACCGCTGGAGCGCTGGGATTCAGTGCATTTCTAGCCGCGTGCAAAAGCGGCTCAATCGCGCGGACAGTGATCGATGCCGGCGTCCCTGAAACCAAGGGGATGGGATTGAATCTCAGAACCTGGGCCAGGTATCCGGAAAAGACCGATTTGATGATGCTGGCAGACCGGCCGCCATTGCTTGAAACGCCTTTGCATTACTTCCTTGAGGACTTGACGCCGAACAATGCTTATTTTGTTCGCTGGCACTACGCTGGGGTACCGACGCATGTGGATCTGCGGACTTTCAGAACGCAGGTGATCGGTGCGGTCGATCGACCGCTGCAGCTGTCGTTTGACGACTTGCGAACGAAGTTCGAAGCGGTAACGATGACGGCCTTCAGCCAGTGCTCAGGCAACTCGCGCAGCTTCATTCAGCCGCGAGTACCGGGCGCGCAGTGGAGCGACGGCGCGATGGGAAACGCACGCTACGTTGGTGCCCGATTGAAGGATGTTCTGAACGCCGCTGGAGTCAAGGCGGGGGCCGTGGAGGTCAGTTTTCGCGGTGTAGATCAACCACCCCTGCAGGCATCTCCTCACTTTGAAAAG
>PLPU01000116.1:0-2564 GCA_003159975.1 Acidobacteriaceae bacterium | reverse complement strand
GTCTCCGGTTACAATCGCATCGACCCGCCCATCGACCGCCAGTTCAAGGAACATGTCATCTTTCGGGTCGCGGCAGGCACGAATGGAGTAGAAAATCTCGATCCTCTCGCAGGTCCTCATGTACTCCGCGAGCAATCGCTGCCGAATGCCCGTTTCCAAATAACGGTCAAACTTGGCGCGGCCGAATACCTCAACCAATTCGAGCAGAGTTGCATCCGACGCCAAAATGGTGGCTTTCTGCGCCTTGAGCAAGGCGTGGCTAGATGTCGATCCAGGAAACAGCAGACCGCTCAACACCACGTTCGTGTCCAAAACCAGCCGTTCGGCTTTGCTCATTTTTCAGTCAGGATCTCGGCCAGAATCTCCTCAGTCAGGCCATTTGCCTTGGCCTGTTCGGACGCAATCGCGGAAAGGCGGTTGAATTCAGCCCAAGGGTCCTGGCGTAAGCGGTCGTATTCCGTCGCTGAGATAACCACAGCAATGTCTCGCGCATGGCGCTGAATCTTCACCGGTTCCCGTTGAGCGGCATCGAGGACGGCTGCAAAGTTCTGGCTCGCTTTTGTGGCGGAGATCTTCTGCATGCAGGTATTCTACATAATTTCTAAATTATCTGTAAAATTCAGATTTTCCTGAGAGCGTGTGCGAAGCCCCTTGAATCCAATCGCCGTCAGCCATGCCCGGCCCGCCACACCTGAACCCGCTACACCCGAACCCGCTACACTAGACACAGGAACCTTCCCGCCGGATGCCGCCTTGCAGTCGCTCACCGAAAGCCTGAACCCCGAACAGCGCGCCGCCGTTGAGGCCACCGAAGGCCCCCTGCTCATTCTGGCCGGCGCCGGCTCCGGCAAAACCCGCGTCATCACCAGCCGCATCGCCTGGCTCATTCGCGAAAAGGGCGTCGCGCCCGACTCCATTCTGGCCGTCACCTTCACCAACAAGGCAGCTACTGAAATGGCCGCCCGCGTCGACCGTCTGCTCGGCCACTCGTCGTTGGCCAAGCCGCTCATCGCCACCTTCCACTCCATGTGCGTGCGCATGCTGAGGCGCGACATTGAAGCGCTGAAAGTCAACGGCCAAGGCCTGACCCGCTCCTTCGCCATCTACGACGAAAACGACCAGCAGGGCATTGTCAAGCAGGTCATGCGCCGCATGGGCCTCGACACCAAGCAACTCACCCCCCGCACTGTCCTGGGCCGCATTTCCTGGGCCAAGAACCACATGGTCGATCCGCAGGAGTACTACCTGGGCAGCAAGGACCCCAACAGCGAGCGCATCGCCCACATCTACCAGAGCTACAAGGCTGAATTGCGCAAGAACAACGCGCTCGATTTCGACGACCTGCTGCTTGAAGCCGTCCGCCTGCTCAAGGTTTCCGGCGAAGTGCGCGAGCGCTACCAACGCCGCTATCGCTATCTTCTCGTCGACGAGTACCAGGACACCAATCGTCCCCAATACGAGATCATGAAGCTGCTGGCCGGCGAGGCAAAAAACGTCTGCGCCGTGGGCGACGAAGATCAGAGCATTTACTCCTGGCGCGGCGCCGATATCCGCAACATTCTCGAGTTTGAGAAGGATTTCCCCAACGCCAGAATCGTCCGCTTGGAGCAGAACTACCGCTCCACGCAGAACATTCTTGAGGCAGCCGGCGCCGTGGTCGCCAACAACCTGAAACGCAAAGGCAAGAAGCTCTGGACCGACCGCCAGGGTGGCTCGCTGATCGGCTACTACGAAGCCCCCGACGGCGAAAACGAAGCCCTCTTCATCGCCGACCGCATTCAGACCTTTCTGCGGCAGACAAGCTCGTCCGAAACGCAAGAGCCCGGAAGGGCCGCCGTCCTCTACCGCACCAACTCGCAGTCCCGCCTGGTCGAGGAAGCGCTGCGCCGCTACAACATCCGCTACACCATGGTTGGCGGTTTCAGCTTCTACGAGCGCGCCGAGATCAAGGACCTGCTCGGCTACCTGCGCCTGGTTCGCAACCCGCACGACTCGATGGCCCTCAACCGCGTCATCAACACCCCTGTGCGCGGCATCGGCAAAACAACGCTCGAAACTCTGGAACGCCTGGCGCTTGAAACCGGGCAGTCCACCTGGGACGCGCTCTCGTCCGCCATCGCCAACCGCCTCATCCCCAACCGCGCGCTCACGGCCCTCGAATCCTTCCGCCAGCTGATTCTCGATGCGCAGGCCATGATGGACCCCGACTTCGCCGGCAAGCTCTCCGCCGACGTAGCTGCCGGCGCGGAATCGGCAGACGCCGACACCGGTTTCGAATTCGGCGCGGCAGAATCGGCCAGCGCGGACTCCGCAACCGCATTCGAATTCGGAGGCAATGAAGACCAGCTCACATTGCTTGACCCCGCCAGCTTCAATCCCTTCGCCGAAGTCCCCAAACGGCCGTTCCTGAAAATGCCAAAGCAGGCCACCTCACCGGATCGGCCGGAACCCGATCCTGGCGCAGAAACTGCGCCTGCCGAGGGCTCCGACGAAAAAACAGCGTTCCGAAGCCCCGGCGACGCCGCAACACTCCCCGAGCTGATCCGTTTCCTCATCGACCGCAC
>PLPU01000386.1:23362-24276 GCA_003159975.1 Acidobacteriaceae bacterium | reverse complement strand
GTCATTATGGAAGAGTTCAGTCGGATTCAGCGGCTCCCGCCGTATGTATTCAACATTACGGGGGAGATGAAGGTGAAGGCTCGCCGCGCGGGCGAGGACATTATCGACTTTGGCATGGGCAATCCCGATGGGGCCACGCCGAAACATATTGTCGACAAGCTGGTGGAGGCGGCATTGAAGCCGGCGACGCATCGCTACTCGGTTTCGCGCGGTGTACCCAGGCTGCGCAAGGCGATTGCCAATTGGTATAAAACGCGCTACGACGTGGACCTCGACCCGGAGACGGAGACCATTGTCACCATCGGGTCAAAGGAAGGCATTGCGCACCTGTGCCTGGCGATCCTCGACTCACGGGATACAGTGTTGGTGCCGAATCCGAGCTATCCCATCCATATTTATGGGCCGGTGATTGCGGGGGCGCACGTGGTGAGCGTGCCGGTGCACGATCGCGAGCAGTTTTTGGCGCAGCTTGAAGATTTGATCCCGCGCATGGTGCCGCGGCCCAAGGCGCTGATCGTGAATTTTCCGTCGAATCCGACCACGGAGTGCGTGGAGCTGCCGTTTTTGGCGCGGCTGGTGGAGCTGGCGCGCGAGTACGGGTTTCACCTGATCCAGGACCTGGCATATGCGGACATTGCGTTCGACGGATACAAGCCGCCGAGCGTGCTGGAGGTTCCGGGCGCGAAGGATGTGGCTGTCGAGTTTTTCACGCTCTCAAAGAGTTACAACATGCCGGGATGGCGCGTGGGATTCATGGTGGGCAACCCGGTTCTGGTGTCCGCGCTGGCGCGGCTGAAGAGTTACTTCGACTACGGGACATTTACACCGATCCAGGTAGCGTCGATTCATGCGTTGGAAGGGCCGCAGGAGTGCGTGGCGGAGATCTGCGAGAACTACCGCAGCCGGCGCAACGT
>PLPU01000386.1:19903-23310 GCA_003159975.1 Acidobacteriaceae bacterium | reverse complement strand
GATGCTGGCGAAGAGCTCGTGAACAGTGCACAGTGGACAATGGACTGCTGGTGAGGCTATTCCTGGTTTCAAGATCGAGTCCCGGTGCACCTTGCCACCAACTCTGCGGTAAGATGGGAGGCAAGTTGAAGCGAAAGTGAGAAAGGGACGGGGAAGATGGGAACGGCCACACAGATTTCGCTTGAAACCTACCTGACCACGTCCTTTGAGCCGGACGTCGATTACGTCGATGGCGTGCTCGAGGAGCGGAACGTGGGCGAGTACGATCACAACATGGTGCAGCGAGCCATTCTGATCTGGTTCTACCAGCATGAGAAGGAGTGGCGTATACGATCGATCCAGGAACAGAGAACGAGAGTCGCCCAAACCAAGGTCCGAATCCCCGACGTGAGCGTTTTCTCCCGCGATATCTCCATCGAGCAGGTCTTTACCAAACCTCAATTGATTGCCATCGAGGTACTGTCCCCGGAAGACCGTCATTCCCGCATCGACGAGAGGTTGAGGAACTTCGCCAGCTTCGGCGTACCCAATCTCTGGGTTGTGGACCCTGAGACACGCACTGGGTGGGATTGCAGCGACGGAAACTGGGTTCGCAAGGAGCGGTTCGAGGTTGCCAACTCCCCTATTTATTTGTCGCTTCCGGAACTCTTCGCAAAGGTCGATGAGGACAACGCTGATTGAAAACGAGNNCGGGGGATCAGGGCGATGCTGGCGAAAATTCAGCGAGCAGGCACCTGCGGTGCGGCGGACGCTCGCGGGAGGCTCGCACGGGCTGCGCGGTTTGAAAAGTAGTGCCCGAATTGCACCAGCAGCGGTGCAAAAGTCGGGTTCTTCCGCAACTAGGTGCCATGTAACTCCTTTGTTTGCCTCGTTTGAAAATTTAGCGCGAGGCTAAGTGCTTTGTTTTCATAGAAACCGTGGGGGGGGTAGGGGGGGTAGGCTTTTTTTGAGGGTGCGGACCGGTTATCCTCCGGGCGTTTTGACCCGCCGACTCCTGGATTCGTCTTCATATTTCTTATTGTGCGCTTCTTGGGGTTAATTATCGGCAAACCTATGCCGAGAATTTTTGGGGGGTTGGTGATTTGCGGTGCGGCAGACGCTCGCGGGAGGCTCGCACGGACTTGGTTGCAGTGGCACCGTGGCTCGGTTTGGCGATTATGGGGACGGGCATGTGCGGTTTTCGCTGATTGAGAATGAGGAGCGGACACGGCTGGCGCTGATGGGGATCAAGTCCATGTTCGCAAAATGCGTGGTATCAAGCTAACGACCGAATGTGAGCACGAATCGAGTTATTTCGCCTTTCATTCTCTGCTAGAATCGGTCTAATCTTAAGTGGACCGCCAGCCTGCAGGCTAGCGGGGAATGAGGCGCGATGAGCCACGCGGTTCAAGTTTGGATTCCTGAAATTGCGCAGCGGGCGAGATTTGACGATGAGCGGCCTTGGCTGTCTGCGCTGAAGTTGAAAGAGCAGGCGCTTTGGGACAACGTGCGAACGCTCGGCACCCAGACGCGTCACCATCTCTCTGAGCAAGCGACCTACATTCAAAGCGATGTGCTTCGGTGGCTGGCGGAACTGCCAGCTAATTCTATCCACGCCGTCGTCACGGATCCGCCGTACGGGATGATCGAGTACGACGTCAAGAATCACGCGAAGCTGCGTAAAGGCCGCGGCGGAGTGTGGCGTATTCCACCGAGCTTTGACGGCGCGAAGCGAAAACCGCTACCTCGTTTTACCGTGCTGACAAAGGAGGAGATTCTCAATCTCCACGGGTTCTTCAGCTCAGTGGCCTACGGACTACTGAAAGCTCTCGTGCCGGGAGGCCACGTTTTTATTGCTTCGAATCCCCTGCTTTCCACGACAACTTTCCACGCACTGATCGAATCAGGTTTTGAGAAGAGGGGCGAAATAATCCGCCTTGTCCAGACACTGCGTGGCGGAGATCGGCCCAAAGGAGCGGAAGAGGAGTTTCCCGATGTCACGGTTATGCCGAGGTCGTGCTGGGAGCCCTGGGGCATCTTCCGCAAGCCATTTGATTGCACGGTCGCAGAGAATCTACGCGAATGGGGTACTGGCGGATTGCAGCGCCTTGGCGATGAGGAACCGTTCAAAGACGTGATTCCATGTTCGCCAACCCGCAGCCCGGAAAGGGACTTTGCGCCACATCCATCGCTAAAGCCTCAGCGATTCCTGCGCAAACTCGTTCGAGCTTCCCTTCCTCTTGGAGTTGGGATAATCTACGATCCTTTCGCGGGCTCGGGATCGACGCTCGCGGCGGCGGATGCAGTTGGCTGTCACTGCCTGGGAACGGACTCCGATCACGAATACTTCGCGATGGCGAAGACTGCGTTTCCGCATTTATCGTCGATGGAAGTAAAACAAAGATGAACGGTGTGACGATAATCCGCAATGAAGCTGATCCGAGAAGGTTCAATCCGACGGCATCGCTCCCGTACCAACTTCGTCTCAAGGATTTCGAACTGGCAATGCAGGATGTTTATGACTTCTTCTATGAGGTAAATGTGCTTCTCGCGAGCAAGGGGCTGCAGCGTCTGGACGATATGCTTCGACCCGCTATTATGTCGGGACTCCTCTCGGATATGCTGACGGCGAGTATTGCAAAGCATTCCCGAACGCTCGTGCAGAATAAGTATTTCAATGGGCACCCGGATCTACTCGTTCAGGGAATTTACCCAAACGACAGCGTAAGGTCCGGGACCGAAGGCGTTGAGGTCAAAACAACGAGAAAAGTTGGTGGGGCCGTCGATACTCACGGTGCTCGCGAACAACTGATGTGCGTGTTCGTTTATGAAATTGACGGCAGCACAGAGCCTGCAGTGAGTCGCAGCCCAATGAAGGTCACGGAGATTTATCTCGGCCGCGTCACTGTCGACGACTTCCGGCGTAACCCCAGGGGCGAACTGGGTACGAGGACTGCAACATTGGACCGCGACGGCATCGCAAAACTGCGCCAGAGCTGGGTGTACTTATTGAATCCCAAAACGACCTCTCAAACGCCGGCCTAGTTAATCCACTCCGAGCGCTCCATCGTACGATTGATTTTAGCGGATGGCGGGATCGCAGGAGGCGATCCCGGCACAAACAAAACATGCGGGAGCAGGGGTAGCCCCGAACCCAATCGCCCGGCTAAACGGGCCGATCGGTGATCCAATGAGCTTGCAAGGAACAGTAGAAACGCCGATGGCTCTGAATCGAGTGCCTACACCCACTGCGCAATCTGACATTTAACCCCTCCATCCCCACCTCTGTGCGACAATCGATTCACCGGACGTTGCTCGCGCACGGGAGAGGTCACCATGCAATTGCCAACTGAACCGGATCCAAACGTATCGTCCCCCCAATCGTCCCAAGAGATGGCTTCCACACCGCCGGCGAAGCGGCGCGTTTC
>PLPU01000386.1:175-19894 GCA_003159975.1 Acidobacteriaceae bacterium | reverse complement strand
GGTGCTCATGCGGTGAGGTTTCCGTTGCCGCCGATGGACATGTCGGCGAAGATTCACGATCCCGATAAGGATCCGGAAGTGACGCGGAAGACGATTCTTCCCATTCCGCAGACGCATCCCAAGGTGTCTGGGGGCGGTGCGCCGGTTACGCCGCACAAAGGGAATGGATCTGGTCAGGCCATGACGGGCAGCGGGAGCGATGCCGAGGACGCGCGGCCGGCTTTTCCGGTCTTCTCGCCGCACCCGCCGGTGAGGGACAGGGCGCTACTGCCTTCCACGGAAAAGAAGATCGTGGTGGACGTGAAACTGGACGCGCAGGGCGTGGTGCTGAGCGAGACGCTGGTGCAGGGGATGGGAAACAAGCTGGACCAGATTGTGCTGGATATTGCCAGGACATGGCGCTTCCAGCCGGCCACCGTGAACGGCAAGCCGGTTCCGTCTGAAGCGGAGTTGATCTTCCCTTTTAATTCGAGTTATCCGATTACGGAGTCGTAGGCGGAGATGAATGCCGGGGGTGGATGCCGCGGTAGCAGGTCAGAGGTATAGCCGATGAGACCTTCTGTTGATTTCATGGGCCGCCGGGCGGCAATTCCGCTAGCCTGCTTCGCTATGCCGATGACGCTGGTATCGCAGAGCGCAACCGATGCTTCGCAGCTTCGCCTATCGACGCACCTGGTTCAGTTTGGCGTGATTGTTCGCGACGCAAACGGGCCTGTTGGAAATCTGACAAAGGACGATTTTCAAGTCATCGACCGAGGCACGACGCAAGCTATTCGTGTTTTCTCGACTGACTCGAGCGAACCCGCGGCGCAACCTGCACAGCCGCTGCCGCAGAACACCTATTCCGATCAGGTGCAGTATGGCGCGAGCCAGCCGAGAAGCGTAACGATTATTCTGCTCGACAATCTCAATACTCTCAACAGCTCGGCTCCGCTGCCTCACGAGTCCACGCCTCGTTGGCTTGAGGATCATGCACTCGCAGCGGCTCAGCAGCGGCTGATTGAATTTCTGCGGCAGATGGATCCGCGAGATCGTATTGCCATCTACGGCCTCACGGACAAGTTGCACGTGCTTTGCGACTTTACCTGCAATCGCGATCGGCTTTTGACGGTGGTGCGCCGATACAACGCGACAGGGAAGACTCCGCGCGACACTGCCGAGCCCGGCACCTACCATTTTGAGGAGATGGATCCGGAGAAGAATCTTCACGGATTTGAGGGTGGCCAGGACGAAGGTGCGGCGGAGCTGGCGGCAATGAAAAACGAAGACCGGGCGGCGGCGACCATGGCTGCCCTCGCGGCGATCGCAGCGCATGTCGCCGATATTCCGGGAAGAAAGAACCTGCTGTGGCTCACGGGGAATCTCGTGATATCGGGGCAGGCTGCCGCAAGCATCCTGGTTCGGGGCAATATTGCAGCCTACCCGGTTGACGCGCGCGGGTTGCTTCCCCGCGCGCCGCTGATGGATATGTCCGATGTCGAGGACGCCGATGCTTACGCGGAAGGGAAGGTCGGAGCCCCGCCCTCCATGTCGTCGCAACCGATTGGCATTGATGCGATGGAACAGATGGCCGAGGACACAGGGGGCCATGCATTCGTCAACACGAACGATCTTACCGGCGCCATCAGAAAAGCCGTTGAAGACTCCGCAGTGACCTACACGCTGGGTTTCTACCTCGACCCTCGTTCAGTGGACGGGAAGTTTCACAAGTTGCGTGTGGAGGTGAAGCGGCCTGGGCTTAATGTGACGTACCCAAAGGGGTACTTCGCTTTCAAAGACGAGCCGGCCACGCAGGACGAAAGCCGCAACAGTTTTCTGGCGGCAATCAGGAGCCCGCTCAACTCGTCCGCCATCCCGCTGGAGGTGAAGGTGGACAGCGACGGACAACCGGCGACGCGCTCGCTGCAGATTGTGTGCACGGTGGGACTAAAGGACGCTCTCCTGCTGAAAGACGGAGAGATGCGGCGAGGGAAACTGGATATTTATACGGTGGAGCAGGACGCTCAGGGAAACGTTTTGCAACAGACCAACAGCAGGCTGAACCTGAATCTCACGGAACAGCAGTATCAAACCTATCTGCAATCCGGAGTCTTCTTCCGAAAGTCTGTTGAGCCCAACAAGGACGCAACCGTATTGCGGGTATTGGTGCAATTCAGCGGCACCCCCGCAGTGGGGAGCGTGATCATTCCTTTGGCGAATTCGAAATGATTTGAAGCCACACGCGGCTGCCGAATGCGCGTTCAGCAGCGGGCAGGCCTTTAGTGCATGCCGCCACCGCCGCCGGGAGCGGCGCCGGGCTTGTTTTTGCTGAGCATGAAAGCCAGCAGGACCAGGAAGATGGACATATAAGAGAGCTCCATGTAGACATCCTGATAGCCTTGCACGCCGGCCTGCTGGTTGAGCTGGTTGTAGATGGTGGCCAGGGCCATTCCGGCGCCGTTGGGTCCGCCGAAGCCGCGGCTGAAGAAACTTGTGAGCCCGCTTAGTTGCTGCTGGTATCCGATGGAGCCGGGGCCCATGGCGCCTTGCAGGTGCTGCTCATGCCACATGGAGCGGCTGGTGACCTGGGCGTTGGTGACGGCGATGAGGACGCTGCCGCCGATGTTGCGGGCGAAGTTGATGAGGCCGGCTACCTGGTTCGAGTCCTCTTTGGGCATGCCGACGTAGGCCGCGGTGGTGATGGAGATGAAGCAGAACGGTAGCGGAATCATCTGCACCACGCGCAGCCAGGAGGCCTGCGCGAAAGTCATGTCGAGGGTGGTGACCTCCGCCGCGATTCGGAACGTAATGATGAACAGGATGAAGCCGAAGGCGGTAAGGTAACGCGCGGAGATCTTGCTGGTGGCAATGCCGGCCAGGGGCATGACGATGATCAGCGTGACGCCGCCGGCGGTGAGGGCGAGACCGGCGGTGGTGGCGGTCCAGCCGAGCAGATGCTGCATGAATTGAGGCTGGAGGACGGTGTTGGCGTTGAGGACGCCGCCGACCAGCATCATCAAGAAACAACAGATGGCGAAATTTTTGAAGCGAAAGACCTTGAGGTTGATGAGGGGGTCTTTCTGACGCCACTCCCACCAGACGAGGGCGATCATGCCGCCGATGAAAAGGAACGCGAAGAAGCGGATGAAGTTGGAGGCGAACCAGGCGTCCTCCTCGCCCTTGTCGAGCATGATCTGCATGCCGCCCATGGCGATGGTTAGGAACGCGAAGCCGACGTAATCCATTTTGAAGAAGCGTGAGTGGTCAGCCTTGATCCACGGTGGATCCTCGACGAGGCGGGTGACGAGGAAGAAGGCGAGGATGCCTACGGGGATGTTGATGTAGAAGATCCAGCGCCAGGAGAAGTTGTCGGTGATCCAGCCGCCGAGCGTCGGTCCAATGGAGGGGGCGAGGACGGCGACGAGGCCGTAGAGCGCGAAGGCCTGGCCGCGCTTCTGGGGTTCGAAGGAGTCGGCCATGATGGCCTGAGCCATGGGCTGCAGGCCTCCGCCGCCCGCGCCCTGCAGGACGCGGAAGACGAGCAGCATGGGCAGCGAGAGGGCAGCGCCGCAGAGGAAGCTGGAGACGGTAAAGATGATGATGCAGAGGACAAAGAAGTTGCGGCGGCCGAGGACGCTGGAAGCCCATCCGCCCATAGGAAGAACGATGGCGTTGGAGACGAGATAGCTGGTGAGGACCCAGGTGCCCTCATCGGTGCTGGCGCCCAGGTTGCCGGCGATGTGGGGGAGAGCGACGTTGGCGATGGAGGTGTCGAGGACTTCCATGAAGGCCGCAAGGGCGACGGTCATGGCGATGAGCCAGGGATTGACGCGCGGCTTCCAGGCCCCTTGCAGGCTGGGGTTGGGGTTGTTGATGGTTGTGGCGCCGGCGGGGGACGGCGTTGCAGGCTGCAATTCGGACAAAAGTCTTCTCCTCGGTTGTTTTCAGTCGATCCGCGGGTGATGCGGTGGCCGGGGAATCGCTCAGAAATGGCTCAGGACTGAGCTTGCTTTTAACTAGATTCGGATGGTGGGGGTTGGGGTTCACAGATTGCCACCCCGGCGATATTGAAAGCCCGTCTGTCGGATTGAGTTCTGGCGCGGAAACGCACCTATGAGGGGGTGATCGCAAAGCAAGAGTGCGGACGTGGACGTCCGCGGTACAGCGGGTCTGGAGACCCGCGCTACTCTCAAGACCGGAGCTGCCGCCAGGGATCGGCAAAGCGCCCAGCCGAAAAGAACGCGATTATGTACGGTGGATCCTTTCATTTCCGATAAAATCGAAGTAACTTCCAAAGTTCGAACGCGTTTCAAGAATTCGCGGGTGAGCCGTATTTGCGCTCTGAAGGCATGAGCCTGATGATCTCGACCAAAACGCCCCTTGCCGCAACGATCGAGCGATTGCCGTGGGCGGTTCGCGCTTTGCTTGGATGCTGCGCTGCCGGTCTTGGGGCGGGTTTGACTTACGCGATCGAACCGATGCGGTCCTTTCCGCTGCTTCTGGCATTCCCAACCGTCATCCTGGCGTGCTGGTTTCTGGGGATGTGGGGCGGGGCGTTTTGCGCGCTCACCGAAGTGGTTCTGCTGAATTCGTTTTTGACCAGGCCCCAGCAACAATTCTCGATCGGCAACGCACCGCAAGGGCTGAGACTCATCGCATTTGTCACGATCACGCTCGCACTGGGCTGGGCGATACAGCGATTGGCGCGGGAGCGGGCCGAGCTGAGCATCCAGAAGCTGCAACAGCGGTTGATGCAGGCGAATCTGGAGCGCCAACTTGCAGAAGAGCGGGCCAGGGCCAGCGAAGCGTTGCGCGATCGCGAGGCGATGTTGCAGATTGCGCTCAAAGCCAACGGCATGGCTCTGTGGGTGTGGGATTTGAAGCAGGACGTGCTGCACTGGTCCGAGGAAAGGTACCGCATGATCGGGCTTGAGCCGGGCACGATTGAGCCATCGGCAGAGGCGTGGTTGCGGGCAGTTCACCCAGACGACGCGGAGAGAGTGAAGAAGACTCTCATGGTTGCACGGGAGGGCGGGACGGATTACCACATCCAGTACCGCGTGGTGTGGCCGGGCGGATCGGTGCATTGGCTTGAGTCGCAAGGCAAATGCCAGCGCGATGGGGCTGGGCTGGTAGAGCGCATCGTGGGCGTGGTGGCAGACGTGACGCAGCGCAAGCGGAGCGAGGACGCCCTGATGCGAGCCGAAAAGCTGGCCATTGCCGGGCGGCTGGCTGCTTCAATCGCACACGAGATCAACAACCCTCTTGAGGCGGTGTCGAACCTGCTTTTCCTGATTGGCATGGCCGATACGGCCGATACCGCGCAAGAGCATGCGCGCGCCGCCATGGACCAGCTGATGCGGGTATCGATGATCACGCAGCAGACGCTGAAGTTTCATCGCCAGACCGGAATGCCGAAGGCAGTCAGGCTTTCGGAGATTCTGGAATCCGTCCTGACGCTGTTTCGCAGCAAAATGGCTGACGCGGATATTACCCTGGATGTGCGGTCGGAGCACGAGATCGATGTTCTTTGCATGCCGAGCGAGACACAGCAGATTTTTGCGAACCTGGTGGCGAACGCCATCGACGCGATGCCGCGGGGCGGACGACTGGTGATCCGGTTGCGCACCTCACGGGACTGGCGCGACGGGAAGACGCAGGGAATGCGGGTGACATTTTTCGATTCGGGTGTGGGAATGGATCGCGCGACGATGCGGCGCATCTTCGAGCCGTTTTTTACCACCAAGACGGAGACCGGGACCGGGCTGGGTATGTGGGTGGTGTCGCAACTGGTGGAGAGGCACGAAGGGGACATACGGGTGTGGAGCAGACAGGGCGCGCAGGGCAGCGGGACGGCGTTCACCGTGTTTCTTCCCTTCCGGGAAGCGCAGGAAGCAAATGGAGAAAACTCCGAGCGGGACAGGACGGCCGTTTCCGCTGTGTCATAGACATAGATCCGAATTCAGGGGTGCAGGATCACCGCGCGGATATGCCAGGGGGCTTGGTTGGGAATCATTCTGCCCCTGCGGCGCGGAGAAATTTCTTTAGATCGGCTTCCCAGGATTGCGCTTCGCTCCATCCTGGGCTATTTTCCTTCTCTCCCTCCGGGAGGAGATACGCTCTTCGATTTACATGCTCTTCGATATGAAACGCGAGTCCTACGCGGCTTCGGGCTCGATGGGGCTGTCGTTGCCGTCGGTTGAACGCAGGCGGCTGCGGAATTGCCAGATTCCAATGGCGATGCCGGCGACCATCACGGCCACGAAGACGACGAGGAGCGGGGTGGACCATTTGTCGAGTTCCTTTGACCAAAGGCGGACGACGCGGCGACCGTAGAGGACGGCGAGCCAGGCCACAAGCGAGTAGCGGAGGGTGCGTGCCGCTGCGTAGACGGCGATGAAGCGCCTGAATGGAACGCCGAGCGCGCCGGAAGCCAGGATGAACGGAGTAAGCGGAATGGGCGGAGGCAGCACCGTGGGAAGAAAGACAGCAAGGATCGGATGATGTTCAACCCAGCCGACGATGCGGTCAAGGATGCGTGGTGAAACCCAGCGCTGAAGCGCCTTTTCTCCGCCTTTGCGGCCGAGATGCCAGGTGGTATACCCGCCAATAAGGCTGCCGAGAATGGACGCGGACACCATCAACCAGGGATCGTGGTTGTGGGAGATAAGCCAGAGTAGAAGCAGGTCGGTGCTGCCAGGGATGGGCAGCGGGATGATGGACGAATCGAAAACGGCCACAGCAAAAAGACCGAGGGCGCCGAGGTGGATGAGCCAGTGCGGGATCAGCACGTGGTGCGCGCGAGGGGCGACTTTGGACGGCGCAAGGGTGTAGAGGCTCACAGAGGGTTGGACGCGCAAATTGGGCAGTGGGCCGTACGGGGGTTTGCGGTTTCGCTTCAGCCGCGGGAAACGGTATAAACAAAGGACAAGGCCGAAGCCCTTCCCTCAACGCAGTCGGTCTTGACCTCTGGAGAAGTGAATGAGCGCAACGCACGCCGGGACGGGCGAGCCCGTCAACACGCCGCGCCAGGTTTTGTTTGCCAGCCTGGTGGGCACGACGATTGAGTTTTTCGATTTCTACATTTATGCGACGGCGGCGGTGCTGGTGTTTCCCAAGCTGTTTTTTCCGGCCGGCGACGCGGCGACGGCGAGGCTGGCTTCTCTGGCGACATTTGGGATTGCGTTTCTGGCGCGGCCGATCGGGTCAGTCCTGTTTGGCCACTTTGGCGACCGGATCGGGCGCAAGACGACGCTGGTGGTGGCGCTGGCGACGATGGGTGTGTCGACGGTGGCGATTGGCGTGCTGCCGACTTACGCCATGATCGGCCTGACCGCGCCGCTGCTGCTGGCGCTTTGCCGGTTTGGCCAGGGGCTGGGGCTGGGCGGCGAGTGGGGCGGCGCGGTGCTGCTGGCAATTGAAAATGCTCCGGCGCACAAGCGGGCGTGGTACGGAATGTTTCCGCAACTGGGCGCACCAGTGGGCTTCTTTCTGTCGGGCGGCGTGTTTCTGGTCCTGTCACGGTTTCTGACCGACAGACAGTTTTTTGCGTTTGGCTGGCGGCTGCCGTTTCTGGCCAGTTCCGTGCTGGTGTTTCTGGGATTGTGGGTGCGGCTGACGATTACCGAGACGCCGGTGTTTCGCGCGGCGCAGGAGCGGGGCGAGCGGGAAAACATGCCGGCGGCCGTAGTGTTTTCCCGCCACTTCAAGACCCTGGTGGCGGGGATTCTGCTGTGCCTGGCGACGTTTGTCCTGTTCTACCTGATGATCGTGTTTGCGCTGTCGTGGGGGACAACCGCGCTGGGATTCGGGCGGGAAAAATTCCTGCTGATGCAGTTATTCGCGACGCTGTTTTTCGCGGTCACGGTACCCATGTCGGCGAAACTTGCGGAGCATGGACGGCGCACGACGATGCTGTGGATCACGGTGGCGATTGGACTGTTCGGGCTGGTGCTGGGGCCGATGTTTGAGGCCGGGACGGTGGGCGCGATTGCGACCATGGCGCTGGGGCTCTCGCTGATGGGGCTGACATACGGGCCACTGGGAACGGTGGTTTCGGAGCTGTTTCCGACACCGGTGCGGTATTCGGGGAGTTCGCTGGCATTTAATTTTGCGGGGATTCTGGGGGCGTCGCTGGCGCCGTATATTGCGACGTGGCTGGCGACGAAGTACGGGCTGCAGTATGTGGGGTATTACCTTACGGGCTCAGCGGTGCTGACGTTTGTGGGGCTGCTGATGATTCGCGAGACCAAAGACGATGATTTGCTGGTGCGGGGAAGCTAGGCACCTGCGGTGCGGCAGGCGCTCGCTATCCGCTGGCACGGGCTTCTTCGTTTCCCATGACTCAAATTCGAGACGTGGGGTATCCAATCATTCTTGGAAGATCAGACCTGGGCCGCCCAGCTGTCGTCGTAATCCCCGCTACGACCTGGTCCGAAGACCCGCTCATCGCGATAAGGCCGCCGACCCAGAGGGTACCCCGACGGGGCACAGTCGCCGATACCGGGGTGAGTAGACCACCTGCCCCAGGAAAAAAGGCGAAGGATGGGGCACCCGGCGATTTTGTGCAGAAACCGGCCGTTTTCTGCAGCCATCTGAAGCCCCCCAGGGAACCGCCGCGGCCATCTATCCGCGGTGGGGCAGACGCCGCCTGCGCCGCCCCAGGCCTATCCGATCAGCTCCGCGGTAAGGACCGTGTCGGGGGTGAGGCCGGTCCAGGTACAGACGTTGTCGATGTATGCATTGGTCGCGTTTTCGACGGGCGGGGCCCACTTGTTCAGGGCCTGGGAGACGGTGAGACCGAGGTAGTTCTGATTGAGGAGCACGCGCATCGCGGCAAAGCCGGTGTCCGCATCGGGGAAATGCGCGAAGCGGGTTCCGTCAGAGGGCAGCGCTCCATTGGCCTGGGCGAACGGGCCGTCTTCAATGTCGCCGGGGTTGTTGCGGCGGTTGGGCAGTGTGCCGGGGGCGTTGAATCCTTCTTCACGGGCGATGGCTTGCATAAACGTGAGCATGATTCCTCCTTTGGTGGGTGAAACACCCTTCGCTTCCGAAGCCCCGTTTCAAGGCCGATTGGGGCTTGGAAAACACCTGAAAGACACCATGTCGAGCTGTGTTGTTTCCTATTTGTCCGCCGCCGCGGCGGGTGTGGGGTTGGCGCTGCGGGTAAAGGACTGGAGCATTCCCTCAAGAAACGCGAAGAAGACGTCAACGGCATAGCCCACCAGGAAGGCTATGGCCAACGGTGACACGGTGGCTCCCTGGGTGATGGAGAAGTTGTTGAACAGGCCGACAACGGCGCCTCCAATGCCGGCGATGAGAAAACGAGCGGAGTTGGCGTCGGAAGGAATGAAGGTGCGTGTGCTCATCTGCTGCTCAAAGGTGCGGAGCAGATAGGCGCAGGTGCCGAGCAACGCGTAGAGCGCGGGCAGGATGCAGCAGGTGATGGCGCCGTAGAAGAACGATGTGTCCTCGAGGAGGCTCTGGGCGAAGAAGCGGACCTCTTGATAGACCGTAGTGCGGTCTTCGGCCGCCTGGGCGAGGTTGGGCAGGCCGGCTGGGAGTTCGAAGACCTTGTGGAGGGCGGCGGGATTGTTGCGGATTCCGGCGCATGGATCTCCCTCGGTCCAGAGAACCAGCGCATTCAACTGGCGAGCCCGGGCATCGATGGAACGAATGGTGGTGGCGTACTGCTGGAGTTCGTCGATCACGTCGGCTTGATTGACGTTGGGCGGCAGCGGGGTGGCGGGAGCGTCGGTTGATTTGACTGAACAAGGCTCGAATTCCGGTTTTTTGGGCTTGGGCGGGGCCGGCGCCGCGGATGCCACGGCCTGGAGGATACCGGCTTTTGTTTGCACGGCCGGCAGGACGGGTGTTGGCGTTGCTGTGGCCTCAGGCGGGCGCGTTTGGGTGGTGAGCTTGATGGCGAGGTCGTTGGCTGTGGCGATGTCGGCGCGGAGGGTTGCGGAGATGGAGGAGACGAGGAAGCTGGCCACCGAAAAGGGGACGATGAGAATGGCGAGACAGATCGCCATGATGAGATAGCTGCGGACGGTGGGCCGGATGGCGGTGCTGGAGGCGCGAAGGCTTTCGGCGGTTACGGGACGGACCAGTACGGCCAGGCGCGTGAGTGCGGAAATGAGGTTGGCGGCGGTTTCCTCGGTCCATCCGGTTTCGGCAACGGCGCGGGCCTGGAGGACGGAGTTGCGCGTGACATCGTCGATGACGATGCCGGATTCAGCGGCGTATTTGAGCAGCAATTCCGAGTCGACGAGGGCGTCCGCAAAGTAGGCCGGCGGCGTGGTGAATGCAGGGGCAGGCACAGTTGAGTCGGGCATTGGGGAATGGCTCCGCTTACAGGTTGTTTTCGAAGGGGTACGCGATGCGATGGTAGTTGCACGCGAGGCGGGTTACAAGAGAAATCTGGGTTACCTAAGTAATGTTTGAGGTCGGCATTGCCTGGAGGCGAGCGGGGCGGAGAGTTTCCACAACCGTGACTGAAACAGATATAACCAAGTTCAGGACATGAATTCACTTCCCCCCAAGGCGCCGCGGCGCGGCATGGAGGCGTTCGCCTTCCGCGATTTCAAGCGATACCAGATGGCGCGGATGATGGCCATTCTGGGAGCCGAGGCGCAGGCCGTTGCCGTGGCGTGGCAGGTGTATTCGATCACCCACCGGGCGCTGGACCTGGGCTATACGGGGCTGGCGCTGTTTTTGCCGGGGCTGCTTTTTCTGCTGCCGGCGGGGCATGTGGCGGACCGCTTCGACCGTCGGGAGATCATCCTGGTGTGCTACGGGCTGCAGATGATTGCGACTACGGCTCTGCTGCTGCTGACGCGGATGAGCCTGCATGGCGTGTTTCCGATTTACGCGGTGCTGTTTTTCATTGGGACGGCGCGGGCGTTTTCAGGGCCTGCGAGCTCGGCTCTGATTCCCAGCCTGGTTACGGAAATGCATTTTGTGAACGCGGTGACATGGGGCGGGGCCATCTTCCAGTTGAGCAACATTGCCGGGCCGGCGCTGGGAGGGCTGCTTTTTACTCTGCCTCTGACCGGGATGGCGGGGTTGAGCGGGTTGCAGGGCGCGGGGATTGTGTATGTCTTCAACCTGGCGACGCAGGTGTGGTTTCTGGTGTTGATCGGGAGCCTGCACGTGCGTCCGGGGAGGATGGAGCATAAGGCGGCATCCATGAAAGTGGTGATGGCGGGGTTCCACTACATGCTGCGGTCGCAACTGCTGCTGGGGGCGAGTTCTCTGGACCTGTTTGTGGTGTTGCTGGGCGGAGCGACGGCGCTGATGCCGATTTTTGCGCACGACATTCTGCACCAGGGACCGCGCGGGCTGGGCGTGTTGCGCGCGGCTCCGGCGGTTGGCGCGCTCAGCATGAGCCTGCTGATGGCGCGCTTCCCTTTGCACCGGCGGGCGGGCATACGACTGTTTGTATGCGTGGCCATTTTTGGAGCGGCGACGGTGGTGTTTGGAATGAGCAGGAACTTGTGGCTCTCAGTAGCGGCTTTGGCGCTGGCCGGTGGAGCGGACATGATCAGCGTGATCATCCGGGGGTCGCTGCTGCAGCTGGGAACGCCGCCGGAGATGCGGGGACGGGTGAGCGCCGTCAATTCGCTGTTTATTGGCGCGTCGAATGAGTTAGGGGAGTTTGAAAGCGGCCTGACGGCGCAGTGGTGGGGCGCGGTGCGGGCTACGGTTGTGGGCGGAGTTGGGGCGCTGGCCGTGGCTGGGATTTGGACTGCGCTGTTTCCGGGGTTGAGGCAAGCGGATGAGCTCACGAGTGAGGCGCTGCGGCCACCTGCGGTGGGGCAGACGCTCGCTAAGCGCTCGCACTAGCTTCTCCGCTTCCCACCCATTCCGCACAAAGAAGCGGAATGGCTGGGGTACCCAACGAACTGTAACCCGTCACCCGAAGGTGGTTTCGCCTGCGGGGGTCGCGGCGGATTGAAAGTTGATGACGTGATAGACGGCGGGCTCGGAGCCGACGTTCTTGAGGCCGTGAAGCTGGTTGGAGCCGTTGAAAATGACGGAGCCAACGCCGACGCGCTTCCACTCGCCGTTGGACAGGGTTTCTACAGTTCCTTGCTGGATGATGATCATCTCTTCGTTGGGATGCCGGTGGGGCTGGTGCGGCATTTGCCCGGGATTCAGCGTGGTCACATGGACTTCGAGATTTTTGAGCGTGGCGGTGGGCGATGAGAAAAACGACCGTACAGTGCCGTAGGCGGTTGGCTTGGCGGGGATGGAGTTCCAGTCGAAAACGCTGGAGCCCATGATTGGGGATGGGGCTGGAGCTGCGACAGCCCCGGTGGTGGAGGCGAAGGCTTCGGTTGAGGCTGCGACGGCGGTGAGGGCTGCGATCAGATCTCTGCGGGTCATCATTTGTTCTCTCCTGCGCATCGAATCAGTTTGGGATGGGGCCGGACTGAGCACAGAACCGGCTTGAGCATCGCTGATACTTATAGTAGCCACCTGCGGTGGGGCAGACGCTCGCTAATCGCTCGCACGGGCTTACTGCTTCCCACCCAGCTCTCGTGCCAGTAAATGAAAGAGCGCAGCCGATGTTCGATGAGTTTCTTTAAGGAGAATGCATGAAGACCTGGAAGGTTGTTGTCGCCTGTACGCTGGTTACGCTGGCCGTGGGCGGGATTTATCTGTTTGTGGTATTCAAGCATCGGCAGGATCCGGGCGTCATTGGGCAGAAGCAGCCTGAGCAGGTCATGAGCAAGGACGACCTGGTGGTGCTTCGCGAGATTTTCCCGGCTCACTACGAGGACCTGGCGCGGCTGGAAGGGACCACGGTATGGATGAGGAACGGGTACGTCATGCCCTACTACCCATATGTTGGCGACCGCGTGGTGTTTGCGAAGCAGGTTGGGGTGATTCCGGCGGCTCAGCGGCTGGAGATTAAGAAGATCGTCAAGGTTGCCGTGCCGGCGAATCTGGATGACACGATCGCGCACGGATCGCGACAGGCGTTCGTGGTGTTTCAGTTGCCGGGTGCGAAGGACCAGTACGCGACGCCGGTGGGGGCGATGCAGGGAGATCAGGAGATGTACTTTGCCGATCTGCTGTACTACTACGACGACCCGCACACAATTTATGACCATTGGCCGAAAGATGTTTGGGCGGCGATTGACGCGCACCAGGTCAAGCCGGGGATGAGCGAACTGGAGACGCAGATGTCGGTGGGCAGCAAGATGCACCCGGATGGGGAAACCGTGGGCGACCGGACGGTAACGTATGACCAGGATGGGAAGGAATGGACGGTGACGTTCTTGAAGAACCGGGCGACGACGATTGCGACGAAGGCAGCGGGGCAGTGAGTGGTGGNNGTGAAGAAGTGAATTAGTGAATTAGTGAGAAGGTGCCCCTAAAAAAGGAATCGGGTGACCGCCATGCGAGTGCCGCGGTCACCCGAAATCCACATTGAAGTGGACCAGCTCAGGAGATGTATTGAGAGTATCGGCGGGCAGGCGGGTTGTCTTGAGCCATTGGAGTGAGGATTGAATCCATCAATGGATGGAGACTGGAGTCAGCCTTTGTGCGGTAGTCTGGTTGCGATCCTCCAGTGGCTCAAAATCATGCCAATTCGCGCGAGCGGGCGTTCCGTCGGGAGCTTGGGCACTTGTTTGGCATTGGCACAAAGGTAGTGCGGAGACAGTTTTTCCGACCCAAAACCACAAGAATTTTGATTCGAATCCAGTGCATCCTGCTCGGCACAGGCGTGGTGGCGTGCGCCTTGACTGCCGCTGCGCTGGAGCCCGCAACACCGCTTGCCAACTATGGGCGGCAGGCGTGGGGGATGGAGAATGGGCTGCCGCAAAACACCGTGCAGGCGCTGGCGCAGACGAAAGATGGGTTTGTCTGGCTGGGGACAGAGGTTGGACTGGTGCGGTTTGACGGGAACGGGTTTCAGGTGTTCGACAAGAACACGAAGGCCGGAGAAGGTGGACCAACGCTGCCGGGAAACGATGTGCGGTGTCTGCTGGCCGCGAAAGATGGGGCGCTTTGGATTGGAACCAGCGAGGGGCTGGCGCGGTGGAAGGATGGGAGCGTTACGGCGTTCACCACGAAGGATGGACTGCCGGGCAATAACGTGCAGGCGCTGGCAGAGGCGAGCGATGGCGCTGTCTGGGCTTATACGGATGCGGGGTTGGCGCGGCAGACCGACGGCAAGTTCAAAGTCAAGAGTTTCTGGATTCCCAAGTCGCGGGTTACAGTCGCATCGAAAGGCGGACAAAGCGGCGCATGGTTGGACCCTGGACTGAATATAAAGAACGACTGGAATCAGCCCGCCCCTGTTGCTGGGTTGCCGGTCGATGCATTCGACTTCTTTGCCGAGTTGAAGAACGGGGAGACTGCGGCAGGAAGCAACGGCGCAGTTTTCATGATGGTTCGCACATCCGCGAATGACACAAAGCTTTCGGTTGGCCGCGAATTGCCCGGCAGCAGAATTCAGGCGCTTTTTGCGGATCGCGAGGGCGCGCTTTGGATCGGCACCAACGGTGGGCTGGCGCGGTGGGTGAATGGCAAAGTAGAACGGCTGCCGGTGACTGATCCGCTGGCTACGGCCTCTGTGTTGGCGCTGATGGAAGATCGCGAGGGCGATCTGTGGGTGGGAACCGAGACGGGCGGACTGCACATTCTCCGCGATCAGCGATTCAGGACGCTCGACACGCGCGATGGGCTTTCTTCCGACGATACTACCGCCGTGGTGGAGGATGGGGAGGGCACGCTGTGGGTGGGAACCACCGGGGGCGGGCTGAATGCCATTCATTTTGATAGGGCGGCGGCGGAAACCCACCCTGGCGACAAAAACAAAGACATCGCGAACGTGGGGCACCCGGCGGTTAAGAACTACACAGTAAAGGACGGCCTGGTGAGCGACGTGATTCTGTCGCTGGCGGCGGGGGCGAACGGCGACTTGTGGGTTGGCACGCCGGATGGCCTGAACCGGATTCACGGGGGCCGGATTGATGCCTATACCTCGGCGGACGGACTGCCTGATGACTTTATCCGCTCGATCTTGGTGGATGCCGATGGGTCGCTTTGGATTGGGACGCGGCGCGGGCTGACGCACTGGATCGGCGGCAAGCCGGGCGTGGGGATGACGACCTATACGCACGCCAGTGGGCTGGGCAGCGACCTGGTGGGCGCAATGGCGCGTGACGCGCACGGCGACTTGTGGGTGGCAACCTTTGCCGGATTGTCGCGGCTACATGGGGACACGATTACCAACTACACGACGGCAAACGGGCTCTCAAGTAACGTTGTCACGGCGCTTCTGGTCCGCAGCGATGGGACACTGCTGATTGGCACGCAGGATCACGGGTGGAACGTCTGGGATGGGAAGACATTTACCGCGGCGACGCAGAATGGACTGGCGCAGACGACCATTCACGCCATTCTGGACGATGGCCGCAGCCACCTTTGGTTTGCGACGGGCAATGGGATTGCGCGTTGCGACTGCACGATGAATGGAGATCGCACCATGAAAAGCGGCTGCGCGCGCTGGATGGAATTTGGCGCGGCGGACGGGCTGAGGAGCCGCGAGACGGCGACGAACAGCCATCCTTCCGCGTGGCGTGCGCATGACGGGCACTTGTGGTTCGCAACGCCGAAGGGGCTGGTGGAGGTGGACCCGGCGCATTTCCCGGTGAACACGAATCCGCCGCCGGTGGCGCTGGAGCGGTTTACGGTGGACGACGCGGCACTCAATGCAACGGGGCCTTTGGTTGTAGTTCAGGCGGGGCATGTGCATTTTGAGTTCGACTACGCGGGGTTGAGCTTTGTGGCGCCGCAGAAAGTGCGCTACCGCTATATGCTGGAGGGCTTCGACAAGGGATGGACCGAGGCCGGGACGCGACGCAGCGCCTACTACACCAACATTCCGCCGGGTCGCTACACGTTTCGCGTGCAGGCGGCGAACAACGACGGCCTCTGGAACACGAAGAGCGCGAGCCTGACCTTTGTGCTGCGGCCGCATTTCTATCAGACGCTTTGGTTTTATGCGCTGCTGGTGGTGGCCGCGGTGGGGATGTTTGTGCTTCTTGAGAGGCGGCGGCAACTGCGGGCGGAGCGGGAGTTCAACGCGGTGCTGGGAGAACGGAATCGCATTGCGCGCGAGATTCACGACACACTGGCGCAGGGGTATGTGGGGATCAGCGTGCAGCTCGAAGTGCTGGCGGAGTTGTTGCGACTGAACAAGGCGGATGCCGCGGCGAAACACCTGGATTTGACGCGCGGGTTTGTGCGCGAGGGCCTCGCGGATGCGAGGCAGTCGATCTGGGCGCTGCGGTCGCAGGACTCGGGCGAGACCACGCTGCCGGTGCGGCTGCGGCGGATAGTTGAGCAGGCCGGCGGGGATGGGCTGGAGGCGCGGTTCAGCATCTTCGGCGCGTATCGCGCGCTGCCGCCGGGAACGGAGCGAGAGATTCTGCGCGTGGCGCAGGAGGCCATCCATAATGTGAAAAAGCACGCGGGGGCGAAGGAACTGACGGTTCAACTGGAGTACGGACCGGCGGCGATTGCGCTGGAGGTGCGGGACGATGGGCGCGGGTTTGAAGTGAACAAAGAACTCGGTGCCATGGTGGAACGCGATGTGCCGGGACACTATGGACTGACCGGGATGCGCGAACGCGCGGCGGCGATTGGCGGAACGTTGGAGATGACGAGTGAGGTGGGAGCGGGAACGACGGTGAGGCTGGAAGCGCCTGCCGCGCGAGAAACGCAGGGCGATTGAGCCACCTGCGGTGGGGCAGACGCTCGCTATTCGCTCGCAAGGGCCTGGCCACTTCCCACCCTTGCGACAAAAAGAATCGCAAGGGTTGGGCACCCACTTTATGCGGTTTCCTAACGGGTTTGATTGAGACGGGAGTGCGATGACAACGAAGGAACCGATAAGAGTGCTGGTTGTGGAGGATCACCACGTGGTGCGGCAGGGGCTGGTGGCGCTGCTGAACGTGGCGGATGGCCTGGAGGTTGTGGGCGAAGCGGCGGACGGCGTGGAGGCGATCACGCAGTTTCGCAAGCATCAGCCGGACATTACGCTGATGGATTTGCGGCTGCCGCGCATGGGCGGGGTGGACGTGATTCAGCGGCTGCGCATGGAGACGCCGGGGGCGCGGTTCATTGTGCTCACGACGTATGACGGCGATGAGGACATCTATCGCTCACTGCAGGCAGGGGCGCGCGCTTACCTGCTGAAAGGCATGACGAGCGAGGAACTGATTGCGACCATTCGCGCGGTGCATGCGGGGAAATCGCATATTCCTCCGGCTATCGCGGAGAAGCTGGCCGAGCGCATGGGCACCGAAGAGCTGACTCCGCGCGAGTTCGACGTGCTGGAACAGATTGTGCACGGGCTAAGCAACAAGGAGATTGCGACCGAGCTTGAGATCAGCGAGGCAACGGTGAAGACGCACATCAACAGCCTGCTGGGCAAGCTGGGCGTGACGGATAGGACGCAGGCGGCGACGGCGGCGATTCAGCGCGGGATTGTTCCGCTGGAATCCTTAAGGAAGCCGAGACATGACTAAGACCTGGATGAAGTGCGCGTTGGTCTGCGGAGTATTGCTGGCGCTGATAGTTCCGGTGGCGCGGGCGCAGAAGACGGCGTGGCGGCAGGCCACGGATGCGGAGCTGGCTTCGGTGCTGCCGGCGCGCGCTCCAGTGGAGAAGGAACATATTGAGACGGAGATGCGGACTGCGTCGGGAATCGTGAATGGACGCGGACATTTTATTGCGGGCGTGGTGCTGCTGACGGCGGGCTACTCGGCGGACGGCAAGTACTCGCATTACCTGCTGGTGCAGGCGCCGGTGCGGATCGGCGGCATTGCGCTGAAGCCGGGGGAGTATGTGTTTGGATGGACGCGGGCGCAGGACAACGAGGCGCTCAGCGTGCATTTTCATGTGGCGACGACCGGCGAGCTGGTGGGAACCACCGTGGCGCATCTGATCTCCGGGGCGAAAGGCGTGACCAGCTTGAGGATCTGGCCGCCGAAGGAGAAAGCTGTGATCCAGATTGGGCGGTTTGGGATGCCTTACGAATTAGGAGAGGAATAGAGCGGGGTTAGCGGGGTTGGCGGAGTGAGCGGGGTTAACCCAGCCCGACTCCCAGGTCTCAAGAGCGAGACCTGGGGCACCCACTGTTCTTTTCCTGTTCCCTGTTCCCTATTCCCTAGTCCCTGCTTTTTCACTTCTTCGCCGTCAAAAGCGGCTTCGGCGCTTGCAGGTTGACCTGTGCGTTGAGGTAGTTGGCGAGGTCGTCTACGTCCTGCTTGGTGCCGACCATGGGGGGCATGAAGCGGTGATAGGGCGAGTCGGCTTTATCTTCATGGAGCATGACGATGAAGTTGCCGATGTTGGCGCGATCGCGGCCGGCGAGGAGCGTGTTGAGGGAGCGGTAGCCGGAGAGGGTGTGGCAGGAGCCGCATTCGCCGCGGAAGATGGCTTCGCCGCGCGAGTAGTTGCTGGGTTCGCCGGGCAGCGTGCCTGGCTGGGACTGGGGCTGGTTTTGATTCCAGACCCACTCGGAGTGGACGAGGTAGCCTTCCTGATTGATGCGGGCGACGTAGGGAACGCGGACGCCGTTCGAATACATCCAGCGGCCGATGACGTAGGGCTTGCGCAGCATTTCACGCGAGTACTCGCCGGCGCCGGTGGCCATGAGCGCGAGCAGCAGTACGGCCATGGCGTGAGACAGATTGAATTCGACCGGGTTGCGGTAGGCCAGGTAGTAAGCGACGCCGACGATGGTTGCCGAAGTGACGATGATGACCAGGGCCATGCGCGTGACTACGGAGAAGGTTCCAGCATTGATGGTGTCAATGCCCAGCGTAAGCAGCGCCTGCTGCGATGCGGGAACCATCATGTAGTACCAGATCATGAGGAAGGGCATGGCGACGAAGGACGGGACGAGCCACTTTACGCTCCACTTGACGAGGGAGGTCTTGAGGGCGGGCTGCTTGTCGCCGTCAATGCGGCTGGCGGTGATGAGCGCCCAGATGCCGGCCAGCGACGCGCAGACGCAGCTGCGCAGGAAGAGGCTGGGCCAGTAGGTGGGATTGAAGAAGGCGTACCAGAATTTGCTGGCTTCGTTGCCGGTGCCGGCGACGGCGAGCCATGTGTCGCCGGGGGTGAGCATGAAGGTGAGGATGCCGTTGATGATGACGAGCGTGGCGATCGATGCTCCAGCGTAGACCCAGCCCACTTTGAGGTGCAGCTTTTCGTCGACGCGGTTCCAGGTGTAGTAATAGACCGCGACGGTCGAGAGTTCAACCATGAAGAAGACCCACTCCATGGCCCAGCCGAAGACGAAGTTGTGAATGAGGGTGCTGGTGGCTTCAGGATGGGTGAGGCCGATGGCAAACCAGATGCCGACGCCGGAGACGGTTCCGAAAACGGCGGTAAGGATCAAAAAGAATTTGGAATGGCGGGCTAGTTGGGCGAGCCAGGCGGCGCGCATTACGGGGTCGGTCATGCGCATGGCTTTGCGTTCGGCGATGGGGAGATAGAGGCCACCGCCGACGGCGAACTGCGAGATCATGACGTGGAAGATGGCGATGAGGCCGATCACCCAGCCGGAACCGAGATAGGGTATGTCCCAGAATGGATAGTTCATGGTTTTTCTCCAAACAGTTGTCAGTTGTCAGTGATCAGTTGTCAGTTAAAAGCAGGGACGTGGGGGAAAGGAGCTTTTGCCGACCACGCCATCGATTTATTGCT
>PLPU01000386.1:0-146 GCA_003159975.1 Acidobacteriaceae bacterium | reverse complement strand
AGGACCCAGAGCGCGATGCCGAGAGTGAACAGGAGAATGCCCCCGATTTCACCGGCCGTACCGGGAAGAACATTGCCGAGGAGCTTGAGCATTTCAAAGGGGCTCATGAAATACCACTCGGGATGAATGCCGGCGGGCGCAGGAAC
>PLPU01000392.1:0-15812 GCA_003159975.1 Acidobacteriaceae bacterium | reverse complement strand
CTGATCGCCCAGAGCTTCACCTCTGACAAGTACTTCCACCCCCGGCCATCGGCCGCCGGCAACGGCTACGATGCCACTGCCTCGGGCGGTTCCAACCTGGCCCAGTCCAACAAGGCCCTTGTGACTCGCATCCAGGGCTCCATCGACCAACTGTCCAAGGAGAACCCCGGCCATCCCGTGCCCATCGACATGGTCACCACCTCCGGCTCCGGCCTCGATCCCGACATCACCCCAGATGCGGCTTTCTTCCAGGCTCCTCGCGTCGCCAAGGCACGCGCCCTCAACGAAGACCGCATCCGCCAGCTCATCGAGCAGCACATTACAAGCCGGCAGCTTGGGGTGCTGGGAGAACCTCGCGTCAATGTACTGGATTTGAATCTGGCCCTGGACGAACTGCCGAAGTAAACCAATCGATGGCAAAAGTCTCACAGATTTGTAAAGGCTGCCGACAGTTCTCAGATTTTAGCCGACATCCACACCGAACCTTCCAACCAGGAGTGCGATTCTCGGCGAGCTTGAAGGGATCCGCTAGGCAACCGCGATGGTAGCGGTGCACAGGCGGAACGATCTTCATGCTTTTTGTCCGGGTCAATCTCCACAGTGATTTGAAGGGCGAAGATTCACGTCTGAATCGAAAGCCCTTTACACAGAGAGGCAAAATGACAAGCAATTCCTGGATAGTTATCCCCACAACGGCGTTACTTTGTTTAGTGTTGACGCCAATGAAGGCCGTCGCACAGAAGGCCGCTACAAGCTCGTCCGTGATCCCGATCATTGAAGGAGCGAACACAACCTCAAGCGCACCTGGCAGTGAATCGGCCGCGTTGGCAGCAACAAATACCGCTTCAACTTCGAGCACAGCTACGGGCACGCCTGCTCCTGCTACATCCACAGCCGCTAATCCGTCAGCCTCCGTTGCCGCGCCGCTCACCAACGATGCGGTCATTAAAGAGCTGGCCGAGATGAAGGCGCGCATTGCGCAGCTGGAAGCGGAACTTAAGGCGCGAAGCGCAACTGGCGATGCAGCTGAGGCTGAGCGGGAAGCCAATGCGCTCCGGTCGGCTGAGGGGGCCGATACTAACGGCACGCCCGGCCTAATGACGCCCAGCCAAGCCGCTGCTGTGCCCGCGCCCGCAGCGGCACCGGCGCCTCCGGAGATCTCGGCGGAAAGACTCACCAAGTCGGCACCGTTCCCCGGCGACTGGACCTGGATGAACAGCAACGGGCGGGTGGTGGACACTCCGATGGCCACCAAGTACTTCACCCCCGAGGTTCGCTTCGACGCGAACTACATTTTGGACTACAACCACCCGATCGATGACTCGATGGGCGGCTCGACCGAGATGTTCCGCTCCGACGAGTGGCAACTGGAGCAGGTGAGCGTGGGCGGCGACTTCCGCATCGATAACGTTCGTGGGCGCATCCTGACGATGGACGGCCTTTTCGCCACAACTACCCCGCGTAATGATTCCAGTTATAACCGCGGCCAGTGGAATCTGGCGAACGCCTACCGATACGTCTCTGAAGCGTGGGGCGGCTATCACTGGGATGTGAACCACGGCTTGAACGTGGATGCCGGCATCTTCGTCTCCTACATTGGCCTGTTCAGTTACTACAACGCCGACAACTGGGCCTACCAGCCCTCGTTTGTTTCCTCAAACACGCCTTGGTTCTTCAACGGCCTTCGAATTCAGTGGTGGCCCACGGAGAAGCTGAAAATCGAGCCGTGGATCATCAATGGCTGGCAGTCGTATGCGCGCTACAACAGCAAACCGGGATTAGGTGGCCAGATTTTGTGGCGCCCCAAGCCCTACCTGGATTTCGTATGGAATGACTACGGCCTTGGCGAAGACGACGCTGGATTTCCTGGACGTTCGCGTGTTCACGCCGATTACAGCGCACAGGTCAAGTTTTACGACCAACCCAAGAAGTTCTTTGACAAAGCCGCCTTTACTCTGACCGGCGATCTCGGTTGCGAATACGGCGGCGGGCCTGCTGTCGGATACTACGATGCCCATGGCTTCTCTCCGGAACAAGGCACCTCGGATACGTACACCGGCGGCGTCAATTGCCACAATAGCAGGAACGGAAAGCCCAAGCAGGATTTTGAAGGCACGATGAGCTACTTGCGCATGTGGTTCAAGAAGGACATCTACGCCGTGACAGTCGGTGGCGGCCTGATGAACAACCCGGGCCGCTACTTGACTCTACTTCCGCCGATTAATAACGCATCCGCCAGCTCGGGGACTCCCTACTTCACCCAGAACGCGGGCGACCGCGCTCAGATGCATGACGGCACAGTCACTTTCGATTACATGCCGTCGCAGTTTATCACATTCCGCCTGGAGGAGAGTTACCGGTATTCCGATGTGCCGTATTGGACGGGCCACGGCGGCATCACTCCCCCTGGTGGCGATAATGGCAATCCGGCGGACTACCAGTGCGCAGCCGGTGGAGATTCGGGTGTTGGCTACGTGCCCACTCCAGCCGGAGTTGCATTGGGGTATGCGACCGGGCAAGCGCAGGCGATATCGAACTGCGTCGGACTCGATTTGAACAATGGTGCGGGCGGACTCAAAGCATTATGGTGGCCAGACCCGCGGACGAACCAGACCGCCACGATTCTGGCGATCATGGTTCGGTTCTAACTCAACCACAACAGCGGTCCAACGTCGCTCTCGGGACAATTGTCTGGAGCGTGCATGACGGTCGAGCGGGGAGGTGGAATTGAACCCACATTCCCCGCAAAATCTTTATGGTTAGCAGCGGAGAATATTGACAGTCTGCTCCAGGCGCAACGCTGGGAGCAGGCATCGAGACGAATGTGTATAGTGCGATTCAGTATGTTCTGTTTTTAGTGATCGTCACCGTTTGCGTCAGACCTCTGGGCGGATATATGCACCGGGTCTTTGCCCGGCGACCAACGGCACTCGATCGATTATGTGTGCCAGTTGAGCCATGGATCTATTTCCTTTCGGGCGTCGACCCCGCAGTCGAAATGGACGCCGGGCAATACGCAATCTGCTTCATAGTCTTCACCCTCGTTGGCACGCTCCTTCTTTATTTCATCCTCCGGTTCCAGCACTTCCTTCCCTGGTTCTTCCCGGAATATCATACGACTCCGCTCACTTGGGACCTGTCTTTCAATACTGCCATTAGTTTCTCAACCACTACCACCTGGCAAGCGTACGCGGGCGAAAACACCATGAGCTATTTCAGCCAGATGGTGGGCCTTTGCGCGCAGAATTTTCTTGCTGGGGCGGCGGGACTTGCCGTTGGCATTGCGTTCATTCGAGGGTTGGCGCGGGAACAATGCGCGACGCTTGGCAATTTCTGGGTCGATGTTACCCGCAGCTTGCTGTGGGTCTTACTACCGGGTGCGATCGTCGGCTCGCTACTGCTCGTCGCGCAGGGAGTTCCTATGAACTTCCACCATTATGTGGTTGCCTCTACCCTTGAAGGGGCCCATCAGGTTATCCCGCAAGGACCGGTTGCTGCTCTCGAAATCATCAAGAATTTAGGTACAAATGGCGGAGGTTTTTCAATGCAAACGGTGCTCATCCGTGCGAGAAACCCACGCCGCTTACAAACTTCCTGGAGCTGCTATCGATCATTCTGCTACCGGCGGCCTTGACCAACACTTTTGGAAGAATGGTGCAGGATGTGCGCCAGGGATGGGTCCTTTACTGGGTTATGCTCCTTCTTTTTATCGGCGGTTTGTTTGCTTTGCATATGAGTGAGCGACGGGTCAACGCAGTCATCCATGACGGAGCGTCCCAGTCTAGCCGGCTTCAGTCCGGAGGCAGCATGGAGGGAAAGGAAGTACGGTTCGGAATCGGAGGCACCGCGCTCGCCGGTGTGGTTACCTCCAACACCGCAACGGGTTCGGCCAACGCGGCGGATGACAGCTTCACTTCCCTCGGCGGGCTGGTTCTGCTGGTCAATCTTCTCCTCGGCGAGGTGATCTTCGGTGGACTCGGCACAGGGATCTTCAGCATGATTATGACGGCGGTCATTGCCGTATTTCTGGCCGGACTGATGATCGGAAGAACGCCAGAATATCTTGGCAAACAGATTGGGCCGAACGAAAACAAGATGATCGTGTTATACGCACTCACCGGCCCTGTCACAATTCTTATTCTTATCGCAATCGCCATCTCCACCAAGGCCGGATTGGCGGGACTTACCACGAACACCGGCCCGCATGGACTCACGGAAATCCTCTTCGGCTATGCTTCTTCTTTCGCCAACAATGGTCAAGCGTTCACCGGCCTCAATGCAAACATGCCCTTCTATAACATCACAACCGCGATCGCAATGATGGCAGGACGGTTTGGCCTGGCCATTCCGGCGCTGATGTTTGCCGGCCTGTTCGCGCGGCAAAAGGAAAGGCCTCAATCCCGTGGCACTTTACGGACCGATACATTCACATTCGGCGCACTGCTAACAACATTCCTGATCATTGTGGCGGCATTGAGCTATCTTCCCGTGTTGACATTGGGGCCTGTATTGGAGCACCTTCTCTTCAAGATCTAGAGAAGACCCTAGCAACGCCAAGGATGCAACGCGACCGTGACATCTGCTTCAGGCTCCATCCGGCTTATCCAGGAGTCAACCAACCTCTTGCTTACCAGAATCCAACGATGAGCAAGACTGCGAAGAGAGAGGACAGCGCAAGCGCCCGCTGGCCGACCTTCTTCAAAGAGAGTTGGAGATTTTCGGCATTCCTTTGGCCGCTGAGATCGTATCCGTAGCCGATCACGGGAGTGAGCAGCGCAATTGCCATCCAGCCGTGGCCAAGCACAGCGGTTGTCGCCGCGACACAAGCAAGTGCAATTAGGGAAATCTGGGCTGCGCGGCGGAATCCTGCGGATCGTTCAGGCACGGGTACCGCTTGGCGCAGTGCGATCCGGGCGTCCAACCGTGCGTGCACCACCAGGATTCCAGCCGTGGCTTGCAACGCCATCAAGAGCCAAAGAACCCAACTCCAGGCCGCGATGCCGCCCGTTGCGGAAATCGAAGTAGCGAGCGAACTGGATGTGAGCGCTGCCGCACTTGCGATCTGAAAGAGTGTCGAGCGCTGGCGGTTTTTGACGTTTACTACGATGGCCAGCGCCGAAAAGAGGGCGACGCCTAAACCCATTGCCACGACCGCCTTGACGGGCCACGTCTTTAGTAGTACAAGGCCGCTCAGGATAAGAATGGCGCCCCAACCAGCAAGCCATCGCGCGGCGGCCAAAGACTCAGGGTGCTGTTGTTTCCACACGAAGCGCTGTCGCGCCATGATTACCATGGGGTCTTTGGCGGCCAGAGCCGCGAATGCAGCCGTCAGTGTGGCCAGCTCGCTCCAGCACCATCGGCGGGCAAGAATCGCTGCGCAGACGATGGGAATCATGAGCATAGCGGTCGCTCCGTGCTCGCGCGGCAGCAACCAGAATTGGGATTGTGGTTGTTTCCCACTGCTCATGTTTGCATGTTCACTTGTCATGGATCTCCCCTTCATTCTCGGTGCCGCGGAAACTATTGGGACCATTCCGTGTTCATTTTCACGTTTATCTGACTCCAGGCTTAAGTGCTGTGACTTAAGTCATTCACCAGAGCTCCAGCACTGGCTATCGTAGATTGTGGAAGGATCCCATGCTGACCATTGCTGCATCTTCGCCCAAGGTTCAAACCAACTTCGGCCCGCCAATCAAACCGAAGAGAGCTTTCGTGCGCAGATTGTCACCCGACCGTTCGCAGCAGATCCGACGCGCGGTACAGTTTGCCTTTCTTGCACTGAACGCATGGATCGGAATTCAGTTCATTCTCTGGGTTCGCTTTTATGAGAGCCATGGCAGTGCAGGTTATGTAGAGCGGCCTGCCGGAGTGGATGGCTGGCTGCCGATTGCCGGCCTGATGAACCTGAGATATTCCGCGGCCACAGGAAACATATCTGAGATACATCCATCAGCCATGGTCCTTTTCTGTGTTTTTCTCCTGATGAGCCTGCTCATCAAGAAGTCGTTTTGCTCATGGCTGTGCCCTGTCGGCACGGTTTCTGAGTACCTGTGGAAGATTGGCCGGAAGTTGATGGGGCGGAGCCTGGTGCTGCCGCGGTGGCTCGATTGGCCACTGCGCAGTCTGAAATACCTGCTGCTTGCGTTCTTTGTGTTCATTGTCTTCACGATGTCTACCGCGGAACTGGGCAGTTTTCTCGGATCTCCGTTCGGCGTGGTGGCAGACGTGAAGATGCTCAACTTCTTCCGGCACATTGGCGGAGTGGGGCTGGCGGTGATTGCGGTTCTGGTTGTGCTGTCCTTTTTTATTGAGAATGTTTGGTGCCGCTATCTCTGCCCTTACGGCGCGCTGATGGGTATCGTTTCGACCCTGAGCCCGGTGAAGATTCGGCGCGATGAGCAAGCTTGCATTGATTGCGGTAAGTGCAATAAAGCTTGCCCGTCCCATCTGCTGGTGGACAAACTGGTGCAGATTCGCTCAGTTGAGTGCACCGGATGCATGGAGTGCGTTGCCGTTTGTCCGGCAGAAAATGCGCTGCAGTTATCGCTTCCGCCATGGCCGGAAAGCGTAGTCGATCGCACGCTGCCGCAAGCGGCCCAGTTTCGCTGGCAACGCCGCGCTCTCAAGCCACAAGTTGTGGCCGCGGTGCTGGCGGTTGTCTTCTTTGGATTGATCGGCCTGGCGCGCGCCACTGGTCATTGGCAGACGAATGTTTCACGCGCGATTTACATGGATCTGGTTCCCAACGCAGACCGATACGATCACTGACACTGCTAAGACATTGTCGACAACAGTGCGTTCAGACCATTCTTGTCTTTGACCACGATTTGCCGCGCATCTACGTCGATGAGTCCCTCGGCCTGCAGCCGCGTGAGGTTGCGCGAGACCAATTCACGCACGGTCCCCAACTGACTGGCCAACTCCTGGTGGCTGGCCGGCAATTGGAATTCAATGCCTCGTTGAGTCTGCCGGCCTTCCGTTTCGGCAAGACGCAGCAGCACCGAGATGAGCCGCTGGCGGATGGTGGTGAAAGATAGCTCCTCAATGATGCCGACAAGTCTCCGCAGGCGCGCCCCGACCACGGCCAGCATCTTGAGCGCCACTTCGGGGTGTTCCAGGCAGAACGCAAGAAAATCCTGACGCGAGATGAACGCAAGTTCCACGTCCTCCATCGCCATAGCAGAAGCCGGATAACGCCCGCCGTCAAACACCGGCAGTTCGGCCACCGACTCGCCCGCATGGTTCAAGGCCAGCACCTGCTCACGTCCATTCACCGAGGTTTTGAAGATGCGCACCGTGCCCCGCGCAATCATGTGCAGCCCGTGACACGGCTCGTCCTCAGAAAACAGCAGCTCGCCGCTTGTGAAGTGCTTCCGTACCGTACGCGCGGCCAGCGATTGAATCTCCGCACGGGACAAGCTGGAGAGGAGCGCGGTCTTCTCCAGTGTCGCTGCCAGATCGATGCGTTCGCGCGCCATGGGAGAAAGTCTAGCATTGCGATGGCCCGCCGTCGGCATTAAACCCGAGTGACTTAAGTCGCTGCGGCGCGCGCGAGACACTTCTAAGGTGATGCAAGGAGAGAATCATGACCACCCTTACACAGACCGTTCGCGAGATTGCCCTCGAGCAACCTCATTCCATCCGCGTCTTCGAGCGCTTCGGTATCGACTACTGCTGTGGCGGCCGTAACCCACTCGGCGAAGCCTGCATCGCCGGCCAACTTTCCGCCGATGAAGTCCTGGCCGCACTGGATTCCGCAGCAAACACGGCAACGCCCTTAACTGTCGATTGGTCGCAGGCTTCACTGCGCCAGCTCATTGAGCATATTGTCGCCACGCATCACGCCTACGTGAAGAGAGAGCTGCCGCGGCTTGCCGTACTCGCACAAAAAGTGGTGAATCGGCACGGCGACACACAGACCCATTTGCCGGCAATTCAGGACGCCGTTACGCAACTCGACGACGAGTTAACTCACCATCTTGCCAAGGAGGAGAACATCCTGTTTCCTTATATTGCTGCACTGGAAGCCGCAATGGTCTCCGGCAGCGCGTTTCCCGATGCGTGCTTCGGCGCTGTGGCAAATCCCATTGCCATGATGACCAGCGAGCATGAGGCCGCCGGAACGCTTCTTGCGGCAATCCAGAGCCTGAGCAGCAACTTCGTCACGCCCGTTGGCGCGTGTCCTACGTATCACGCGTTCTATGACGGCCTGAAAGAATTTCAGCAGGACCTTCACCAGCACATCCATTTGGAAAACAACATCCTGTTTCCCCGCGCCATCGATCTGGAATCGTCCGCACAGACGCCTCAGTTCGAAGTTTCCGCTGCTTCCTGAGGGCATGCCCATGCATAAGTGGCCCCCATCCATGATGTGCGTGGGCCTGCTTCCGGAACGTGCGGGATCAAGGCCCACAGCCCGATGAACGCCAGCCCGACAAGATTGGGAAAGAGCAGCGGCGCCATCGGAGGAGCGCCGTTGACAAGCTTGTCAAAGAGATTGCTGCCGGGCTCAACCAGATTCGCCTGCAGGTGAAACCAGAATCCCAGAACGCCAACGAACGCTTGCACACCCATGACCAGAAGGCAGACATCGAGGAAGCGGCGCGTAACTGGGAGCACGAGTGGGACGATGAGAAATCCCGATGCAAACGCTGAGGATATCACCGGGATCCATTCGGTCCTGGCAAAGAAGCCGTTCGATGCGTGATCGGTGAGCGACAGAACGAAGTTCCCGAAGAATCCGCCCAGCGCGAGCAGAATAACCCAACGCGCCCACTCCATAGAGCGGATAGCGACCATGCGGTTTACCAGCAATAGAAATCCCAGGCCCGAGTAAGCGAGCGGCGCTGCGAAGGGAGCTGCGTAAGTGAGACCCTTCAGTGTGTGGTCGAGAAAGAACCGGCTCTCCAGGTGGTAAAGCACCCCAGCCAGTCCCACCAACACCGAAAGCCAACCAATCATGTAGCCCACATCGCGCCATGGCGCCGGCAGGTTCCAAGCACAGCGCAGAGCAATCCCCAAGACCAGTACGACCGGCGCACCGAGCGAGAAGTAAAGAGGGATATACTCCGCCGCCTTCTGAAAATGATTCACCGAATGCGCAATGAAGATGTCTGCCGCCAAAATGGCCAGATTGACGGTAACGAACATTTCCACCCAAAGCTGCGGATCGTGGGCCCAGCGCAGGCGTGGATCGACAACGAGTTTCTGAGCGCCCGAGAGCATCCTACTTATGCGCATGTTCTCTCCGCAGTTCGTCGGCATCGTGTTGCAGTTCGACCGTCTTGGACAGCAGCTCGAAATTTCCATGCCACTGGACAAAATCTGCTCCGCCCATGAATGCACCATGTTTGCTGGTGCGGCCGTCGTAGTGCCAGAGGTTGAAATAGGTAAAGTCGATGGTGTGCGTGAATGGCGGTCCGGAGAGCGAACCATCTTTGTGAAGGTCGTCAATGATCGCTTTGGCGGCAAGGATCTTTGCGTTGGTGCTTTCAACGACCTGTTGGCCTTGGTCATAAACGCGGTCAACAAGGGCCTGAGTATGGCACTGCGTGCAGACCTGTTTCATGTTGATCTGGGCCTGCATGTAGTTGGGGCGATGGGTGGTAATCGCATCTGCAAGGTACCAGCCGAGCCGGTCGGACGGGTTGTGTGTAACCTTGAGGCCGTTGATGCCACTCATGTGGCAGGTCGCGCAGGTGGGCACAAACATATCTCGCGTAGTAAGCGTGCGTGGGTCAGCATCAAGCTTAAGCAGGTTGCGCTGAGCGGCAAACATGACACCATGCTTGGATTCGTTGTAAATTTCGATCTGTGAGTGGTCGGGGCCCATGTGGCATTGGCCGCATGTGGTGGGCAGACGCGCAAGCGCCACCGAGCTCGTATGCCGGGAATGGCATTCGGTGCAGGTGCCGATGGTGCCATCCTCATTGGGTTTGCCGATGGAGTGGCACTGCTCGCAGCCAGACGTGATGGCCGGATGTCCCTCAGGAAGAGTCAGAGGATTGGGTGGACGCTTGGTGCCACCGGGTTGAAACCGCTCGCTAAAGGCTACCTGCTCAACACTCAGCCCCTTCTCTCCGTGCACAGCCGCCCAACTCGGCGCTGCGTGCCGGCTGCGCAGGAATTCCTGGTAGATGCCTTCGTGGCACGAGCGGCAGTTTCCTGCGGTGAGATGGGTGCTGATCACAAAGCCGTGATGATCCACCTTCTGCTGGTTCGCGGCCGGCGCGTGGCAGTCCAGGCAGTTCACGCCCTTCTTTGCGTGAGAGGACATCTCGTACTCATGCACCACCGAATATTGAAGACGCGCATGGCACTCCGCGCACTTACCCGAAGCGCGAACGAAATCGGCGGTGGGCTGCTCGGTTTCAACGTTGGGGCGAGCCCGGTTGATGAGAAAGGCTGAGAGAATGAGCGAAAAGGCAATGACAACAGCAACAAAAACCGATCGAAACGACACGAATGCACCCCCTGCAAGAGCTGTGCTGATTCCCGCCCTCAGAATGCCGCTGTCCACATTCAGGACGTTGCGCTTGGAAGCTCTATCAGCCTTACGGCGTGGTCTGCTCCCGTCGGGCGGTAAAGGTCTCATGATTATGAATCTGCGCCCGGCTCATCCCACCTTGCGCGCCTCTAGCCGGAACGAACTGTTTCGTTCCGATTCCCGCTCTACGGCCCGCTTCCGCCCGGTCAGCAACTCCTGTGCGCTGATCTGCCCGCAAACTCGCCCAGTCTCCCGGTCAACCACGGGCATGGACATCACACCGGTGGTTGCCATCTCTTCGGCTATTGCGCGGCAGGTCTCATCCGAATAGGCCAGAATCTCCGGCAACCGCCTGTTTTCTTCCCCGACCACGCCCATATCTGAAACCGCTGTCATGACCTCCGACACGCTCACCATCTCCAGAGGGTCCACGCCGTATTCGCGCGACAGATGATATCCGCGGCGGCTCAACTTCTCAGTCAGAATGGAACGCGGCATCACCAGGGAGGTGACCAAGTACGCTGAAGTGCATGCAAGCGCCAGCGGCAGCAGCGCGGGCAGGGCATGGGTCAGCTCCAGAGAAAAAAGAATTGCCGTGAGCGGCACGCCCAGCGCGCCGGAGAGCATTGCCCCCATCCCCAGCAATGCCCAGAGCGCCTGCGCCTCTCCCGGCATGTGAGCCAATCTGGCCAGAGTTTCGCCTATGGCCGCGCCAATCATCAGCAGCGGCGCAAGCACACCTCCCGACGTTCCCGAACTCAGTGAGAACGCCCACATCAGCGACTTCGCAATCAAAAGGCCAAGCAGCAGCCCAAGCGGAGCATTGCCGCGCAGCAGTTCCGCAATGTTGTCGTAGCCAACACCGAGCCCGCGAGGAAAGAAGAACCCACCCAGGCCAATGCCCATGCCGCCAATCGCGGGCCACCACATCCAGTGCAACTTCACTCGGCCGCAGAAGTGCTCGAAGCCGTCCTCAAAGCTGTACATGAGCCGGCTCAGCCCGGCCGAAGCCAGGCCAACCAGGATTCCGAGCGGAGCGGCGACCAGCAGAGCACTGTTGATGGAAAAGGACGAACTCAGCTGCACCGGGAACAGGGGACCCGCTCCAAGCCAGACAATGCGCAACGCTCCCGCCATGATGCTGGCCGCGGCCACCGGCACCAGGGAGCGCGGCCTCCATTCAAACAGCAGCAGTTCCACCGCCAGCAGGATTGCCGCCAGCGGGGCCGCGAAAGTAGCCGACATGCCCGCTGCCGCGCCCGCCACAAGGAGCGTCGTTCTCTCGGCGTCAGTCAGTTTGAGCCACTGCGCCACCAGCGAGCCGAAGGCCCCGCCGGTCATAATGATCGGTCCCTCTGCGCCGAAGGGGCCCCCGGATCCGATTGCGATGGCGGCGGAGATCGGCTTCAGTATCGCCACCTTGGGATCGACCCGCGCACCGTGCAGAAGGATTGCTTCAATTGCCTCGGGAATTCCGTGTCCGCGAATCTTCTCGGACCCGAAGTGCGCCATGAGCCCAACCAGCATCCCGCCGACCACTGGCACCAGGGCCATGAGCCAGGGAGAGAGCGGCGAGCCGGCCGGCCCAACCATGGCCAGGCTCAGGCGGTGATAGTAAAAAAGATTCGTTGACAGGGCAATGGCGCGCAACAACAGCACCGCGAGTGCAGCGCCGCCAGCGCCGATGAACAACGCGACCAATGTCAGCAGCCATACCCGTCCGTCCACAGTAAAGTCGCGCAATGACGAGGGGCGCGACCTCATTGCATCCCCGCAGCAGACGCGCTCTCAGCATGTCGCCCGATCAGCCGCAGAGACTTTGCCAGCCGCGGCCCAAGTTCGTTTAATTCCCGCGCGTGTTCGCTGGAGAGCCTGCCCAGGACCTGCCGGCCTTTGCGGGTAACGCGCAAAATTGCCCGTCGCCTGTCACTGCTGTCCAGTGATCGCGCCAACAGTCCCTCGCGCTCAGATCGATCGACAAGTTCAACCGCGCTATTGTGCTTCAACCCAAGACGTTCGGCGGCGTAGGCGATAGTCACAGCGGTTCCGTTCGGGGCCCCGGCAACCTGTAAAAGAAGCTGGTGCTGCTGTGGATGCAGCCCCGCGTCCATGGCAACGCATTCGCTGAAATGCAGAAAGCGCCGCAACTCGAAACGGAAGTCTGCCAGCGTCCTTAGTAGCTCTTCAGAACCTGCGGTCGGGAATCGAGAATCCATATTTATATCGTCACACGATGTAAATAACAATGCAAACGCATTGTGCACGGCGTAATGGAGAGACTTCATGTGACTCGGTCAGCATTGAACAACGCACAAGCATAATGGAGGATTCTCGGGTCACGGTAAATCGCCAACTTGCTTATCGAGTATGGAAAGCAAAGCACTTGGACGTATAGTCGGCTTTTCGGACAAGTGGTTCTTGGCTCAACTGCTGCCAACAGCCCAGAGCAGGTTTCGAGACTGGTTCGCATCGATCAGTCCTGATAAACGCGGCGGGGTGCGGTGATACTTTTGGGGATACTTTGTACCGGACTTTCCTGCGGTCCCCTGCAACATGCTGCAAGGCCAATAGTTGGATTATGTAATTGATAAAACATGACTTATTCAATATACTGCTTCTGCCTGCAGCGTGCTGCAAAGGCGTTAAAATCGGACTCAAAATCCGCAGACGTCTGCGTGGTGGCGATTATGGTGTTACCGATCGTGAAGCTCGGACCCGCATGGATATTGATCAAACACCATTTTCAACACCACCGGAAGAATTCCCTTGGGTTCTTTTCATGCCATTTAGGGGCGTTATAGTTTTCGTACGTCATTGATAATAAACGACTAATATACTTTGGGAAGCTGACGTTCTGCNNCACTGAACTACTCCCGCCCTTTAAAATCAATCACTTGCGAGATTGACTCAGGCTTACTATCCATCCGGCCACGATATCCGTAGAAAAACCAAACAAAAAGCGGCCAATTTGTGCCATCATCGCTGCCGCCAATTCTCGGAACCTTCAAGTCCGGCAGGCATGGATAGTAGTTGGATAGTAAATCTGCTTGCCGCAAGGCCAACCTCAAACAGTATCGCGCAGTGAATGGCAAATGGCAGTTTGTCCCGGTGGTCGGTAGTGTCCTAATTTGAAATCCACAGGCTTATCCTCCGATTGCAGCAAACAACGTGCCGCGCATCCAGTCTGACCGGCTCTTCTTGCTTGCCTTGGCTGCTGCGTCCAGGCGCTTCAATTCCTCGGCGTCAAAGCGCATGGCGACAATCTTGCCCTTCGCTTCGCCTTTGGGTAGTTTGGGGCGTCCGACCTTCTTAGGCTTCGGTTGGGTTGGCATTGCGGAACTCCTGAACAATGAAGGCCCTTACCGCCGCAAGGGGCGTTAGGGCTGGGTGAATGTGAAGCACTGTGACGGGACGGAATGGCTGCTCAGGATCGCCGGTATCGTGGAACCAGGCATAGGCGGTATCAGTCTTGGGATGGCCCTTTAGGTGAAACACTTCGACAATCCCATCCCAAACCGTCTCGCCATTGAAAACCTCTTTGACTGGAACGCTTTCACGGTGCGTAGCTTCCACACCATGCAGCCGATGAATAGCGTCCCTCAATTCCTCTATGCGGGCCATGCTGTCGCCTCCAGCAACTCTCCAACGCTCCAGAATGTAGGCGTGACGCCAGCCGCCATTGCGGGGGTGCAGCGTAGTGTATTGTGCCGCTTGACGAAGTTGTAATAGGCGAAGTGGAGCGCAACCGCTGCCTCGAAGTTCTCCCGCTTTTTGCTGAAAGCCAGAGTCAGACGGGTAAGGCGGCGCATGTGAAGGCGGGTCGTAGCGTTCAGCCGTTCGATGTAGCTGGTGGAGATCAGGTCGTAATCCGGGCGACCGGCAATGACCTTCTTTTCAGAGGAAACGAATTCCGGCTGGCTATAGCGGCGGTTATCGCTGGCCGAATCGTTGCCGTAAGTCTTGATGATCTGCGCATAGTCAACGTCCGCACCGAAGGCATTCTCCACGGCGTTTACATAGGCATTCAGCCCATCGGTGGAGATTTGGACCCGGTAGGCCATCCGCTCTGCAACGTCCTTCATAAAGGCGTTTGCCGTGGCTACATCTCGCTTGCCAACGCGGAAGGCCGGGACCAACTTCGTCTCGGCATCGATTGCGCAGAACGTCCAAACGCTGCCCGCATCGTTGCCGTCTTCCGGCTGGACATGCTTCTCTTTTTTGCCGACAAAACCCCAAATCTCATCTAGTTCAAGCCGTTTGCAGGGAAGGTTTACCAACTTGAAATCCATCAGGGCTTTGCATCCCTGCCCAACCTTCACCCCAAGCCGCATGATCGTATCCCGGTGGACGCCTGCCATGCGCTCGATTGAACGGATGCTGGACCCTTCCGCAAGTGCGGCAATTATCGAGATTTGCTTATCAGTATTGAGTACGTTTGCCATGTCCAACCCTCTAGTAATTACTGTAAAACAAAAACTGCGACTTGTCAATGGTTTTTGTTGTACAATTATCTAAATCTGAAGCCGATGGTGAGGAGGATGCCGTGCCCGATGCAAAGAAAGGCGCTCAGGCCACACATCAAGGACAGAAGCCGAAATCGAAGTGGTGGGCGCGGCTGATCTACGATATAAAAAGCGAGCTTCATAAAGGCGAAGCCGAAAGAAAAGAAGAGAATCCCCAAGATAGGTCTTCTCGGCGCACAGCCAATGCCACCGTTTGGATTGCAGTAGTAACTGCTGCCATGACTGTTTTCTCCGGACTCACTCTTTTGGAGATTTATTGGGGTGGCGCGGATACGCATAAACTTGCTGAATCTACTTTGGCTGCCTCCCGCGCTTGGGTTGTAGTGCAAGGCACCGGGTTCGGCTTTACGCAAGATAAAAACTTCCCCACCGGAAGGGTGATTCTGGCCGACTCTGGTGAATCTCCTGCGTTCGGGATGGAGGGATGGAGGTGCGTGGAGGTGCGTGCAGATGAACCGCCCCTCCAAAACGGTATTCTCCAAAAATCCAATACTGGGATATGTCTTTCCATCGCTGGAGGCACACTTGGTAAGGGAGTTCCAATCACCATGGATGCGTTCGTACCAGCCATAGCTCCCGATGGATTCGCGAAAGACACCGATGGGATCGGGCCGCATTTCTACTATTGGGGTATAGTCACTTACGATATCTACCCCAGCGACGGCAAGCGCCATTCGACAAGTTTTTGCCTCAAAAACGGCGGGAGCCAACTGAGCGCGTGCAGGGAAAGCGGATATCAAACAGACTAAAGCGGATCCTAACAGGCAAATTAGGACACTACCCGGTGGTCAAGTCCGACGGTA
>PLPU01000396.1:5286-5856 GCA_003159975.1 Acidobacteriaceae bacterium | reverse complement strand
CCGACTCAAACGGTGGTGGGCGCAGTATGCAGCGTGAGCCCGGCGACGGCCAATCTAACGTCGGGCGGGGCTGCCATTCCGGTGGTGGTGACGATTACGACGACGTCGGTTTCGAAGCTCAATCCGCCACAGTTTCGCGGCTTGCCATTTACCCTGCCGCCGGTGCTTGCGTTTGCTTTTTGGGGTGTGCGGAAGAGGCGGCGGGGCGGGCTGTTGGGCTGCATTCTCGCCGCGATGGCGATTTCATTCATGGTCTCGTGCGGCGGTGGTGGCACGACCATCACGCAGACTGGGCCTCCGGCGACAAGCGGGATATTCAGCGTGTGGGCGGGGGTGCCGATAACGAGCACCGAGACGGTCTACAACGGGGCGAAGCTGACGCTGAATGTGAATGAGTGAATGAAGCAGTGAAAGAGTGAAGGAGTGAAAAAGTGAAGCAGTGAAGTAGTGAATTAGTGAATTAGTGAAGCGGTGAATTCACGGGGTGGTATGTGCGGGGAAGACGCCCGGGGGACTAGCTGAAGAGTGCCATGGCGACGTGGTTGACTACGAAGGCTGCGCCCCAGGCTA
>PLPU01000396.1:0-5214 GCA_003159975.1 Acidobacteriaceae bacterium | reverse complement strand
ACGCTTGAGAGCAGGCCGATGCCGATCTTCCAGTTGAAGCCGAGGGGCGCGATGGCGGGTTCAATAAAGTGGCCGAGGCGTCCGATGACCGAGTCAGCCAGCTCTGGTGCCGAGTAAGCGCCGCCGGCGACGTGAACGATCGGGAGATGCGCGAGGACCCAGAGAGCCAGGGTGACGCAGAGGATGACGGTGCCGGCCTGGCGGAGGAAGATGTGGGCGCGGTCCATGAGGCGGAAGAAGAGCGAGCGCAGGGTGGGCATGCGGTACTGCGGCAGTTCAAGAATGAAGGGCGTTTCGTTGGACTTGAGGATGGAGCTTTTGAGCAGCCAGGCGGTAGTCATGGCGCCGACGAAGCCGGCAACGTAAAGAGACAGCATGACGATGGTGCGCAGGCCGAGGAATCCGTGGAGAAAAGCGATGTTGGGGATGAAGGCGGCGATCAGAAGCATGTAAACGGGCAGGCGCGCCGAGCAGGTCATGAAGGGAGTGACGAGGATGGTGGCGAGGCGGTCGCGGCGGTTTTCGATGGTGCGCGTGGCCATGATGGCGGGAACGGCGCAGGCATAAGCGGAGAGTAAGGGGATGAAGGCTTTGCCGTTGAGTCCGATGGTGCGCATGACGCGATCTGCAATGAGGGCGGCGCGGGCGAGGTAGCCGGAGTCTTCGAGGACGCCGATGAAGAGGAAGAGCAGAAGGATCTGTGGGAGGAAGACCAGAACAGAGGAGATGCCTTTCCATGCGCCGTCGAGCAGGAGCGACTGGAGCCAGCCGGCGGGCAGCAGGGGGCGAATGAGGTCGGCGGCGCGGGCGAGGATGTCGCCGAAACCGTCGGACATTGGCTGGCCGATGGAGAAGACGACTTCAAAGACGCCAACGACGACCACGAGNNGTGTTTTCGACGGAAAGCGGGGCCTGGTAGCCGGTGCGGCGGCTGACCTGGGCGGCCCAGGAATGGGTGCTGGCGGCGTTGCCGACGACGGGGAGGGCGAGAGGCTTGGCGGAAGTGCGGTCGGTCTGCTGGTGGAGGAAGAGCGGAACGGCGTCAAGGCCGGTGCGGTGGGTGGCGCTGATGAGGGCCACGGGCGCGCCGAGCTCGCGGGCCAGCTTGAGGGTGTCGATGCGGCCGCCGCGGGAGTCCATGAGGTCGCTCATGTTGAGCAGGACAAGGGTGGGCAGGCCGACCTCAAGCACCGGCGCGGCGAGCATGAGCTGGCGGGTGAGGTGAAGGGCGTCGAGGACGAGGATGACGGCGTCGGGTTTGGGTGTGCCGGGCATTTTGCCGCGCAGCACGTCGATGGCGACGCGGGCATCTTCAGAGTAGGGAGTGAGGGAGTAGATGCCCGGCAAGTCGATGAGGGTGAGGTCATCGCGGCCGACGCCGGCCATGAGGCCCATGCGCTGCTCGACGGTGACGCCGGGGTAGTTGGCCACCTTTTGACGGAGGCCGGTGAGGCGATTGAAAAGAGTGGACTTGCCGGAGTTGGGCGGGCCGATGAGGACAACGGTCTTGAGCGAGCTGGAGGCCGGCGGAGCGGAGGGCGGCGTAAACGGCGGCGTGTCGCAGCAGGCGCTCATCGGACGACCTCAAGAAGTTCATGGGCGTGGACCATGGGCGACTCCGGAATTGTGTTGTCCTGGATATCAGCAGGAGGGACGTCGGCGGGGCGAACGCGAATGGCTTCGGCGGTTTCGTGGCGGAGGGCGATTTCCATGCCGTCGACGCCGTAGACGGTGGGATCGCCGGCGGGGGCGCGGCGCAGAGCGGTGACCAGCGCGTCGGGGACGAAGCCCATATGCATCAGATGGTTCTGCACGGACTCAGGGAGGTCGAGGGCCACCAGGACGCCGCTTTCGCCGACATGCAATTCACTTAGCACGCTCACCCGCCGAACTCCCATGGGCTGCCACGAAGGCAGCAAGTACAAACGAAACCGAGATCCAAGACTACGACCGGATTGGTCGTAATTCAGTATACGACCATTTCGGTCTGAGTTGCAAACAACGGGATTCGGGCGATGTTTCTCAAGAAAACGCATGGATGAACCTCCGAAGGGGACGGTTACCGAACGGTTGCCAGCCCCCCGCACGACCCTCCCTGGCGGACCTTGCTATTCGCTTCATCGGACGATGAGGTTTTTTTATCAGTAGGGAGGTCTGCTGGATGTGATCAGGATCACTCAATGCGCGCTAAACAGGCTGCGGAAAAGGCCTGATTTTGGGTGAAATCCGTCAAAGAGCAGGCCTAAGGGGTTGAAGCCCACGTTCATTCAATTGGCTTTATGCCGGCGTCAATCCCCGGCCTACCGCCCGAGTGAGTTTTTCCGCAGGCTGCAAAGCTCCTTCTCCCATTTTTGACCGCTTGCTGCCCGACTGAAGTCCTGCCCTGTTACAAAGCTCGTCGAAGGATGTTTTGCCAGCAAGCTATGAAGTCGCGCCTTTTCGCACAGCTACCCCAGGTTGGAGTTTCTCGGCAGGCTGTGAAGCTGTGCCCTTTCAAAACCTTGTTCATGCAACCAGTCTAGGATGCGGAGAATGGATTGCTTTCCTGTGGCTTGAGGGTGGTTGGATCGTGCTGTGGTGGCGCTTCATGTTCTGTTGCTGGAATGGCTGGCGTGGCGCGAGTTGCCGGTCCAGGTTTGAGGAATGAACTAAAGACCCGGTTGGGATCGCCAGGCAGCATGTGGTTGGCTTCCAGAGCCAGGCGCACGCGCCGTTGAAACTCCCGAACCGGGGCGTATTGTTGTGTTGCCCTGGTTTTGAAAACCACCGGAAAGATCAACTGCGAGCCCTTCATCGCATCCACGCCCAGAATCTGGGGATCGGCCAGGAAGACATTCTGGAAGGACTCGCTGTTCCGCACATCCGTTGCGATTTCCTTCAGAATCGCCTGCACCTTGTCTGGATTGGCGGAGAAATCCACGCTTACGTTCACCGTAGCTACGGAGTAGCCGATGCTGAGGTTGGCTACAGTGGTGATCTGCGAGTTGGGAATCACGTACAGCGTGCCGTCCGCATCGCGGACCGAAGTCCTGCGCAGGGTCATTGCTTCCACGGTTCCGGCTACTCCGGCCGCGCGAATTGTGTCTCCGATGTTGAACTGATCCTCGACCAGGATGAGAACGCCATTGAGCAAGTCCTTTACGATGTTCTGGGCAGCCAGGCCGATGGCGATGCCAGCTACCCCGGCCGAGGCCAGCAGCGGAGCCAGGTTGACGCCAAGCGTGTCAAGAAACTGCAATGCGAAGATCAGCCCGATAATCGCCAACCCGGTGGCGCGGAGGATGCCGGCCAGCGTTTTCACCTGGCCGATCCGGCTCTGATTGGCGGCATGCTGGTCGGCCACGCGGGTCATGTGGAAGGTGACTGCGCGCAGCAACCGGGTGAGGACAAAAGCGATGGCTGTGATCACCAACAGGTGGGGCAGCTTGAGGCGGATGAACTCCTGGGAATCGACGATCCACCCGTCGAGGATCTTGCCCAGAAACCTGCCTTCCGCAAACAAACCGGACCGAGCAGCCAGCAAAAACAGAAAAGGATGCATCGCAAACTCCTGATACTAGACTAGACTGTGCGCAGGGAAAGCTGGGCTGTCCTAACCTCCGCATCCCATCGATCGAATCGGAATTCCCGGCACAGCCCATGAAAGCCCCAGGAGGTGTTCTTTGAAGAATCAGCGAAATCACTCGACGGAAGGCCCGCACGTGCGGCGGATCAGCGCACTATGGATCGGCGTTCTTGCCGGCTTGGCCGCCCTGGTTCTGATACCGATGGTTGGAGAAGGACTACAGGTGAGGGACCCAGGTTTCCGCTATCCGCCCGCCGTGACCCGTATTCCGGATGCCAATACGCAAAACGAGATCAATGGAAAGGACTCCAAAAATCCGAATTTCGCGGCGGCGAATGCGGAGCGGAAGAAGCAAATCGCCGACGACAGCGCGAAGCTGCTCAAGCTGGCCACCGACCTGAAGGCCGAGGTAGACAAGACCAACAAGGACACGCTCTCGCTCAACGTGATTCGCAAGGCCGACGCAATCGAGAAGCTGGCCCACGATGTGAAGGAAAAGATGAAGACGTCCATGGGGACGGAGTGAAGTGCCTGGGATGGAATGATGCGCATGGGATGGACCGATGGATTCCGAACAGGAACAGGCAATGGGATGCGCAAGGATGGTCGAGGCCGCCGACATTGGGTTGGGGTTGAGCCGGAGCCTGATGACCAAGCCAGTTTTTGAAAGGCTCTGCCACTGTGCTGCCGGCCGGTTCCGGCTTGGGCTGGCCGCGGCTTTGTTGCTGGCGCTGCCGGGCGGCGCGCAAAGCGGCCTTCAGGTTCCGCGTGCGCCGACCTCGCCCATCGGCCCTCAGGTGGGCGGCGTCATCGGAGGCAACAACGACGACGATTCGGTAGAACAAGAGAAGCGATTGAAGGCCCTCAACGCCGAACGGCAGAAGTCGATGGTTGCCGACACCAACAAGCTGCTCAAACTGGCCGGCGAATTGAACGCCGAGTTGGCAGGCGAGCATCCTGAATCGCTCAATCCCGACCAGTTACGCAAAGTTGCCGAAATCGAGAAACTCGCGCACAGTGTAAAAGATAAAATGAGCATGTCGGTGAAGGGAATTCCGGTCTTCGAGCCGCTCCCGCCCCGGTTCCAGTAGAGCTGGGATCCTTGTGGGCAGCGTGAACAGGACCGAATTCCCACAGTGTGAGGTGGGCTGCTCGAAAGCGTGATTGATTGTTACAATCGGGTTTGGCTGGTCCGGTCTTCCGGGTCGCAAGAAAGTGCCGACTTTTGGGGGAGTAACGGGGATGGAGCTGGCAGTTTCGGGAACTCGCGAGTCGGAGCCGGTTTCCGCGGGGGCGGATGCCGCAGGCAGCCTTAGCCCGCAGCAACTGGTCGAGATGTACCGGCTGATGTTTCTCTCGCGCCGCGTGGACGACCGCGAGATCATGCTCAAACGGCAACAGAAGGTCTTCTTCCAGATTTCCGCCGCCGGTCATGAGGCTTTGCAGGTTGGCGCCGCACTGGCGCTGCGTCCCGGCTACGACTGGTTCTTTCCCTACTATCGCGATCGCGCGCTGGTGCTGGCCCTTGGCGTGACGCCCACCGAGATGCTGTTGCAGGCGGTAGGCGCGGCGACCGATCCGGCCAGCGGCGGCCGGCAGATGCCGACTCACTGGAGCAGCAGCGCCCTGCATATCGTCAGCACATCTTC
>PLPU01000032.1:0-2708 GCA_003159975.1 Acidobacteriaceae bacterium | reverse complement strand
TCCAGCCCTCGGAATAACCAGGCACACCGCTCCCGGGGGGGGCGGCACAGTCAATACAGCCCATACGGTAAGATTAGGGCGACGCCCCCAGGGAAGGAACTTGCATGAATTGGCTGAATGACACGCGAATCGATTGCTTTTCTGCGATGGAGACATTGCAAATCAAGGATTACCTGTCGTTGGTGAAGAACGCACATGAAAATAGAGGCGGAATCGGCGGACAACGAGACGTCCTCAAAACCACGACCGCAAAGCGCATCCGGGAGCGCATGGTTGCGGATATCCGCGCGGGGGCAGTGTTGCCCCCGGTGGTTGTCGGCATTGTCGAGACCCCGAATACAGTGAAGAAACTTGTTGCTGCGGATGACGTGGATCTCGACGAATTCGTCAAGAACTTGAAAGGCGAGTCGCTCTCGATAATCGACGGTATGCAGAGAACAGAGGCTCTGATGGACGCCTGCAAGATTGACAAAGGAATCCTCTCAGGACAGATCAGGGTCGATTTTTGGCTAGCAAAGTCTGTCCGTGCCCTTGTTTACAGAATGCTTGTCCTTAACACCGGTCAAGTCCCTTGGAATTTGGCACGCCAGCTTTCCGTCGTGTATGAACCGCTTCTACGCGAGATCAAAGCGAATGTGCCGTCCATAGAGAGAATCATTACTCCGGACAAGCCCGGCCGTCGGGTCAGCGGGGGACAATTTAGCTCGGAAGCTCTGATCGAGCTCTTTATGGCATTCTCGCTTCGCAAAACCAGCATCGACACCCGAGAGAGCCTATCGGAAGAGTTCTCCCGCCTCGACCTTGTAGCGAATGTTGCTGATGAGAAGGTCCAAGGGTATTTCTACGAGACCCTCTCAACCATGGCAAAACTAGACATCGCGTTCGACCGAATCGACGTTGGATCCCAAGGGCGCTTCGCAAGGGGCAGAGATATTTTCAGTAGCCAACCAGCCCGCATTGGATACATAGTCGCAGTCTCTCAGCATGTCCTCGGAAAGGTGGGGCTCGAGAAATCGTCAAAAGAGAGGAGCGCTCGGATGAGCGCTCTAGTGAAGGACGCAGGGGCACTAACCGAGAAACTAAAGACCTGCTCAATAAAGGAACTTCGAGGTTTTCTGCGACTGGACGTCCTGAGCGAGATCCTTGACCGCAAGGTCGGGCAGGTGGGCCGCTACGAGCGGGCCGTTTTCTACGAAGCCTTTAAGCTCTTAATCGAGGAACATTTTTCAGTTCCAGACATGGAGCCGTGCTGGAGAGCGAACTGATGGCCTCTCGCGGCAAGGTCGAAGCCAACACTTCAATCTTCCGGCGGCTGGACGAGTATTGCGCCAGCCGTGGGGAACCAATTACCAACCAAGGCAGCAAGCGATTTATTGAAACCAAGAAGGAGGATCGCGACTTCCTAACCGATGCGCGCAAAGTCCAGACTTTGGATTTGTCCCCCTCGTTAAAGATATCCCGCTTCGATCATGCGGATCGTTCCTTTTTTGTAACGGCAGGTTACGATTTGCTTGAGATTCCGGAGGGGATGCAAGAGGAGCAGCTCAACGGAGGGGTGCTAACCGCCTCCTTGTACGAGATGGAGCTTCGCCCAATAGTTAAGCCAATTGAGGTCCGGGAAGTTGTTGAGGTTAGCGACATGGGCGATAGCGGATACTTAGGGCACGATTTCCTTCAGCTGGCATCTCTTTTCCCACCTATTCAGATTCTCTCAACTGAGCCCTTGGTGAAGGGCGAGTCCGCCAACATTTTTCTTCTACTTTGCCTCTCAGATCGACGCCGCTTTGACCACTGGATCGACGATCATTTAGCGGCGGCGCTAGGCAAAATGGCGAGTGTAAGCTCAAACGCCATCCCATATGCGGTCCTCTGTCGCGCGGTGCTTGACTTCGATCCCGCTGCCCTGTTCCTCGCCCTTTACCGAAGCCTTGAGGCCCTTTACTCCCGAGAGAAAACAACGGGCCTCATGTCCGGCATTGGAATCTCAATGGACTGGTTCCAGATGGCCCAACAACTCGAACTTCATCTCGGATGGTACCCCCGCGAGGACCAGAGCCTTGAGGCGCTTTTCCAGTCCGCGAGCGAAACAGACCTTTCCAAGGTTCTTGCCGCTCTGAATGAGGCGCCGAAAGAGGGGAACAAACCTCACGTCACAGCAGCGCGGCGCGTCTACGCACTCCGAAACGCCCTGGTCCATTACAGGCCCTTTCATCAGTCATTCAAATTCGACGATATTGAATGGTGTCGGCTCTGCGAAGCAATGAGTTCACTGGTCCTAGATCTCTATACGGCAGCCCCAACCGACGCCTCAGGCTCAGCACGTAAGGCCCCGAGGGCTACGCGGGACTAGACCCACCTCCCGCAAAAAAGCTTTCGGACAGTTGGGTCAAGCTGGACACCCTTTGCCTCGACGCAAAATCCTTGGACAGGTGTCCAGAAAAACCCAAGCCAATTCATGGCCGCGCTAATATCCGTCCCGAAAAACTCCCCAGGACCCGGAACCGTGGGTTCGTCACAGCCACAAACAAAATCAGGCCAGCAGGCATTCGCAACGGAACGCCCACCAGCCCGATCAACTTCCTTCTTCTTTTCTAAGCTCTTTAGTGCACCATGCTCTTGAACAACGGCGACTGCAGCAAGTTGTCGAAGTCGTTGTCATTCGCCGCGAAGTGAATCGACATATTCCCCGCGTTCGATGCGACGGTCGT
>PLPU01000496.1:0-30243 GCA_003159975.1 Acidobacteriaceae bacterium | reverse complement strand
AAAGTGGAGACCTATCAAGCTGGTGAGCAAGTTCATCTCAATCCTGTTGGCGGAGGAGGAACCGATTTCGGTCCCTGCTTTGACTGGCTGTTCGAGCATGGAATCCAGCCACAAACACTGGTGTTCTTGACCGATCTATGCGGCACGTTCCCGAAGACCGAGCCACCGTACCCAGTGATATGGGCATCCACAGAGCGCCGACAAGCTCCATTCGGCAGCGTCATTCCCATGCAGACTGCATAGCAGAATACTTTTGCGCAATGACAGAGATTCGTTATGAACAAAACCTTTCATGTTTTTACTGATGGCTCGGTGATCGGAAATCCCGGACCAGGAGGATGGGCGGCGGTATTGATGAGCGGCGATAAGAAATGGGAAATCTCCGGCGCGATGGCATCGACGACCATCTCGGAGATGGAACTGCTGGCCGCTGTCGAGGCACTGCACACTATCCCGACCGGATCTCGTGTCCATATCCACTCAGACTCCGAATTGCTCATCAGTGGAATGCTCTTCCACATCGGGCGTTGGCAGAGCCAGGGCTGGCGCAACAGGCGTGGTTGTCCGTTACAGCACCAGGAGCTATGGAGAGAACTGTTGGCGATGAACGAGATGTTGAACATTCAGTGGCAATGGATTAGGGGACACAGCCGGCATCCGTTCCAGACCCGAGCCGACGCGCTCGCCTACCAGGCCGCGCGCACCAAAGCGTGCGGCCTTCAAATGGTCGCATAGCGCAACTCGCCGGCACGGCGCTCAGGCCGTACTGCCAGCCAGTCAATCTTTAGGAGAAACCGCAATGAGCGAGGTCAACACGCTGTTCGAGATCGACCGGGAACTCGATTCGCTTCTCGATCAGATTGAAGAAGAAGCCGAAGAGAGCGGCACCGCGTCACCCGAATTGCTGGAACGATTCCAGCAGTTCTGTCAGGCCGAGAGCGACAAAGTAGACCGGATCGGACGATTCCTGACCTTAATGGACAGCCGGCTGAGATACTGCCGCCAGCAGGCAGAAAACTTCCAGAAGCGCGCGCGTTCGGCGGATGCGAAGATCGTGGGAACGAAGAATATGGTGCTCTATTTCCTGACCGTACGGGGACTCAAGAAGATCGAAGGCAAGGAGTTCACGCTGCGCCTGCAAAAGAACAGCCAAGATTCCGTCGAGATCACAAACGCCGGTCAAGTCCCAATTACCTACCGTGAGCTGGAACTTCGCATCCCAGGCCACATCTGGCAAGCGGTCCTTCCGCTCCTCCCCGAGGACACGTCTAAAGTTCTGGCAAGCTGCATCCGCAGTGACAAGCCGTGCAGCGATGCGATCAAGGAAGCTGTGAGCCGTTATGAGGAAGTTTCTGGGGCACAGGTAAAGCGAGGCGTACATTTGCGGGTAGCCTGATAGGTGGACACTTCGCTGATCTGTTCAGACCCCAACCGCACCCACCTGCCTCCGGTCAACAGGGGAAGACCACCCGCGTACGGATTATCCGCGGGCCTTGCTGGAGCTGGAAAGGCGCTTTAGCAGCGAGGAAAGCATTTGCCCGGAAGCAGACGCTTCCCGACTCGGCGTCAGGCCGTGTGGACGTGCTGATAATGTTTTCCCGAAGCAATTCAAAGGCTGCACCTCGCCCTGCTATTGCTTGACCGCGTAAGAAGTAATTAGACGATCAAGCAGATCTTTGTGGCGAGATTTCAAGTCCACGAGCGCAAAGGATGTTGTTGCCAGTAGCCTCTGCGAATTGGGCAAGCTCTCGACGCGGTCCTCAAAGTAGCGTTCCCGCTTGTCAGCAAAATCCAAATTACCCAGTGAGGTGTTCTTGCGCCTGGACAACAGCATCAAGTTGCCAAGGCGATGCAGCCAAACCTCACGATCCTCCTCGCTAAAATCGATCACCCATTGGCTCGCCTTGGCAGGCGTTTGCGGAAGGATGTGTTCGACACTGATTTCGTCGGGCAAATTCAGAGGCGCTGCATGACTGGCAAGCAGGTACTCCAAGCGTAGCAAGACGTACTTGGCGAAACGTCGGCCGTAGATGAGACCGTCCAGCAAAACCATCAGCTGTTTTCGATCAAAGTCAAAGACCTTGCTTGACAGCACGTCTTCCGGCTTCTTGGCATCCTCAATGACCTTGAGCACATCGTTCATATTGCTGATTCGCTGGGTCGGCGTGAGCTGTACAATCCAATCGGCAGAGAACTTGTTGTCGATGCAGTCAATCAGATCGATCAGCTTCTCAGCCTTGAACTTGCTATACCAAGCGAGTACCGGGGGGATCCAGTCGGTAGATGGTAGGCCTCGACGCATTACGCAGATTCGGTTGCGGTAAGCATTTCCCATACTCGGCGACAAGCCATCGAACAGGATGGTCTCGTCAAAGGCATCTTTGTAGGCTTTGACCGCCTGGAAAGTAGAGGTTCCAAGCGCCAGCAACGGCGGTTTGGCACCGTAGATGCGCTCGTCGAACTCCTTGAGCAGTCCCTCGCGTGCCTTGTCTTTCACGTAGATAGTTCGCACTAGCGACAGAAAGCGGTCGAATTCGTCGCGGCCCATCTCGCCTTCGACTTCCTCCCAGTATTCGGCCCACTTCCCACGGTCATTCTCACCCGTTATTGCCCCGAGGTTCCTGGCTTTGAGAATGTCACTGTTCGAGAGCGGGATACCACGGTCGTTAAGAATTGTGAAGAGCCGAAATGCATCGTCCAGATCCTCGGTGGCGACATAAATGAACAGTGCGTTGTTCAGCAAGTAACGGACAAACTGGTCGAAATCGACCCCATTTGGAAATCGCTCACTGTCATTAAAGCTGGCATGGATATTGAGCATACCGGCCGCCATATTGGCCAGAGACAGATTCTTGCTCTTCGCTACATTCTCTAGTTCCGGGCTGCGAGAGCCGTTGTCCGCCTTGACGTAATGCTCGATAAACTCTCCGACGTTATCGCGAATGTCGTAGACGATCCGGTTGCGGCCAGGAACATTCTCCCACGGGTTCTCTTCTTGGAACAGCATCTTGCGGCATGCGCCTTTAAGCTGGGGATTTGTAGCGCGGTCACGTATGCAAGCCAATATCAGCATCAGGGTGGTCAAGCGCTGCTGGCCATCAAGCAGTTCGTGCTCTTCAAAGCTCACGTCGTCAATGGTGCGCGTCGCCTTGCGTAGCACCATCGAGCCCAGGAAATATTGCCCATCCGGGTTGTGCTGGCTGGCGTAGTTAACGTCGTCGATTAGCTCCGAGATTTCATCTTTCCCCCACACATAGGCACGCTGATAATCCGGGACACGGAACCAGAAGCTAGAGAACACCTCGCGAATAAGTACCTTGTCGCTTTCGATCTGACCTTTCTTGTCGGAACTCATCACATTTCCTCTTCCATCGCAAGATTCCAGGTAGCCATCGCGTGACCGGCCTCGTGGTAAGCGGTTGCCTTCAGTGGTCCATTATTCGGTTGCAATGCAATGCGCTCCTTGGTTCGTTCGCCACTCAGTGCGTCTCAAAATCGTTGTAAGGGGTCTTCAGGACGACCGACACGTAAATCTCAAGAAGAGCCTGGCGCAACGCGTCCTTTTCTTCCACGTATCGAACGTCCATATTGCGAACGCGCTCCTTCGCCAGAGTAAAGGCAGAACCGAACTCATTTTGGGCACAGAGCGCGGCCCGCGATCCGCTTACCGTATAGGTAGCGACCAGGCTTCCGGTACTCTCCCGCGCAAGACGAAAGGCAAACACGGCTTGGTTGTGCTGAGAGGCAGGTATCGAGTGCTGCCTCAAGCGCTGCCGCAAATTCTTCGTTCGTCCAACGTATAGATGCAGCGATCCTTCGCTGAAAAGGTAGATGCACTTCGCCGGCGCGTTTCTGGGCAGATCTTTGATCTTGACCGGCGTCACCTGTAGCAGCCGCTCGAATGACGGATGCAGCGTATCGACGTACTCTCGGAATGCTTCGTGCATTGCGACACTCCTTATGCAATTCAGGTGATTGACAAACCGTTGCTGTCCCTATTCCTTCGTCTTCAACTTCGCGTCGTTCTCGCGGATGAATGTCCCGATTTGAGGCGCGCTGGCGAGGATGCGGAGCCACTGTTCTTTGTAGAGAGTGACGGTTCGGGATCTGCGTCAAGAATCACTTCAACGGCTTCGGGACCAAGCTGCGCCCATCAACTTGCAGGCGCGAGGGCGGCCGCCTTTTGTAGCCCAGGTCCAACAAATCGAATGCTCTCCTGAGGCTGCTCAATTTGTTCGACGACATAATCTTCAGTCAAATAGCCCAAGTGGATGATCGGCAGTAGGAGTGCGTTATCGCTTGGCATGGAATCCCTTTCTCTGAAAGTAACGGTTCGTGATACCAGTGCCGCCAACCATTACCTGCCTCTGTGCAGCTTGCCCCTTGGTTAAACTTGAGTAGGTAGCATCCAATACATCATTCGCCTGGCTCAAACCCGGACGCACGAAACTTGAGAGCGTTGCAGTTCTCCTTCACTGTGCGTTGAATTCCATCATCAAACCCTGCCGGGGCTACTGCCTGGATTTCGACAACAATACTCACAATGTCATTTGGGCGGGTGGTGAAGTTCTGAACAACTTCATCGATAATCTCCGCAAACTGCTTCTTAGCCAACAATGGATCGAGGTTGACTGTGCCGTAGAACCGCTTGTTCGCCCTCTTGGTTGTTGGCCCAGCCGCCGGCGTAGGCACCTTTGGCGGATCGCCGGGTTTGTTAGGCTGCTGAGCCTCCTCAGTCTTCCGCTTGGCCTCTTCGGCTGCCCGCACCTCTGCCTCATAGTTCGCAGCAGCTCCGGGTTCGATCAGTAGATTGGTTTCAAGATGCACGATTGCACGTTGACCAAAAGTGAAACCGACATACTTGTTATCACGCTTCCCCTGCGCTAGGCCAAAGAAATCCCGGCTCCCCGTGCCCTCGCTCACAGTTGAAGCAAACACGTTGCTGTCCTTCAACCGCGGCATGTAGAGGTACTGGCAGGTTTTTTGCCAAACATCCTGAGCTGAGGCGTCCTGGGCTCCATCTTTCCAGAACCAAGCCCGCAGTAGCTTTTCAAGGTGGATAGGAGCCCAACGCTCAATCAGCAACTCATGTTCGGTCATAACCCGCTCGATTTCCTTTGTGAACGAGCCAGGGCCGGTACTCAGTGCAAAGTGCTCCCAACGCATTTCCGGGAAGCCCTTCGCATTTACCTCTTCGGTTGGGGCTAGTAGCCACTTATATGCTTCCCGAATTGCACGGTTGGCCGCATCGGACGCGCTGACGCAGCTATTTCTCGCTTGCGTACTCTGCGGTTTGTCTAGGTTAAGATCTCCTTTGTCAAAGTCAAGCACGATGGATTCCCACGCCTTGAACGAACAAATCAGATCATCCAGCCTGGCGGTAGCCTCGGAATCGGCTGCTAGGAAAAGTACCCGGTTGCGCTTCAAGCGTGGCTGATCGCCGCGATTGTTGAGCATCTCCAGCGCAGTTTTCGTTGCGGCGGGATTCTGAATTTTGCTGAACGGCTCCGCTGGTGGAAGGACAACTAGATGCATCCGCCAGTCGTCGGGAACGTCTGAGCTATTTGGAAACACATGAATGCCGGCGAAGGTGGTGGCCTGAATTAAGGTCCGAACGCGATTCTGAATCTCCGGCAGAATCTGGTCGGCTGAGGTAAAGCGCCGCTTGCGGTCTTCCATCTCCCGGCGCAGGTTTGGCCTCACATCAAACCAGAAGCGTTGGTTCGCTGTGTTCAGATAGTGGAGCTTATCTGTAAGCCTGCGAACCGCATCCTTGTATACGCCGATCTGCTGGCCCGGCTGAAGCACTCCGAGCAGCAAATGTTCCGTATCAATGCCGCGTACAGTCTGATCGGTCGTGGTTGGTGCGCTACCAAGAAAAATCGTCCTTGCCAGTCGTCGGCAAGCCTGGACGCTTCCGAAGCGCGGATCGTAGGTTTCAATCTCTACCGTCTCTGAGCGTTCGCCGTCAATATCGCCCTCGACCACTGGGTCCCAACCTTGCGGCAGGTAATAGATCAGCTCGTTGCGAGTTTCCCCGTCGTAGAGTGGCAAGTTTCCTGGCATGATAAATGGATCGTTGTTGCCGTCTTTCCAAAGCCGGTGAATCACCTTTGCCATCAGCTTTAGAACGCCGCGGGTCCGCTGGAAGTTGTCCAGTGTTGACCAATCCTCATAGAGCCGGTCGAAGACCTCCGGGTGAATCGGATAGGCGCGGGCCATGCGGTCAAGATACCGTCCTTCCAGAGTTTCCTTCGGCAGATCCTCCCGATTCTCTGCATAACAGTCAGCAAAGGCGCGGCACGTTTCTTTCGCCTGCGATTCATCCTTGATCTGGGTGAAAAGGCGGCGCCGAACAATCTCGAATGCTTCTTCTGTCCCAACCGGCTTCCAGAGCGCGTGAACGCGGCCAACCGTCTTTTCCAGGCTGGTAAGCGAAAGTGCTCCTTCCAGTTGATCCATTGCACGCTTGCCGCGAGCACTCCCCGCTTCGGACACCTTCGAGGCTGGCAGTGAAACAAGCAGGATCGCTCTGGGAACGCCCTTGAATGCCTGCGTCAGATTCTGGATGAAGGTCAGGTTCGACTCGAATGTCCCGCCGGCGTAACTGCGGCCATCTTCAAACTGGCGCAGGTAGGCGACCAGCTCGTCAATCAACAACACTACGGGCTGGTGAGGCTCCAGCATCTTCTCAATCAGCGAAGCGTCGGGGGCCGTGCCATTTTCATCACTTTCGGCGATTGAAGCGAATGCAGCGGCGCCATTCAGTTGCCACGCCATCTCGCCCCAGAGTGTTCTCACGGTTTGACCGTCATGCACCTTCGGCTGGCTGGGAGAGAAGCGAGTGCCGTCCAGGACGACGACCTTTGCCTTGGGCAGATCGGTCACTCCGGCAGCATCCAAAATCGGCGAGATGCCTGAAAGCTTGCTGGCGGGGACGGCTCGATTAGCCAGGTGGTAGACCGCAAGCATGGTGTGCGTTTTGCCGCCGCCAAAGGCGGTCTGCAACTGAATTACAGGGTCACCGCCGCGGCCTGCAAGTCGGCGAATCACGGAGTCGAGAAGGAGGCGCATCCCCTCTGTGATGAAGGTCCGGTCGAAGAATAGTTCCGGATTTAGATACTCCTCGGGGGCTGTGCCTTCATGCACCTTGGCCAGATCAGCGGCAAACTCAGCCTGCTGAAAGGTGCCCTTCAAAACGTCTTCGTGCGGTATCGCAATTTCACGCCAGGGTTTCATTTGTTCCTTCCCATTTAGAACAACTCGCCTTGCTTCTCAGTCGGTCCAATTTCGTCGGCAACCACTTCAATCGCGGCCCACGCCCCGATCAGTTCATTGTAGGGGCGTGCATCTTCAGCCAGGCCCTTGCGCTCACAGAGCGTGTAAAGCCGGTAGGCCAGCGTTCGCACCGGCCCGCTCACGGTCGACATTCCGGCCAGCAGTGCGCCTGCCGACTGCTCTCCGTGCGTATTCAGATTGCGTATGAGCTGGTGCAGCGCTTGCCACACCGGAGTCTGCTTGTCGGGGTCCGGCTTCCAATCTGTCGGCAACTCATTCCAGCGAAGCAACTGAACTTCACCGCCACCGGAATTCAATACTCCCGCCCGGAAGAGAGCATCCACGCTCGTTCCCTTTGCGCGGGCCGCCACATCGGCAACGCCATACTGGCCCGGTTTCCAGTAGTTCGTCTCAAACCACTGTAGACAGAACTGGGTTTCTGGGTCAAAGTCATCATCGGCCAGAAATCGGTTAATGAGTTGCAGAGCCGTCCGGACAGTCATGGGAGAGCCATCAGCCTCAAGGACTGCCGTGTACTTGGAGAAAATGCCCATGCCGGGACCAATAATTGCCTGGGAAAGATCGACAGGGGCCACCGGTGAGTTCTCACCACCGCGGGTCATATCGATGAGGGCGTCGGGAAGAATGGCTTGGAGTTCGCGGAGGAACTCGCGCCGGGAAATTGTCGGGGCATCGGAGTTTCGCCTACGACAGACCAGCACAATAGAGGAAGCTAACGCGTTGGAGTCGGTCGATCTCATACGGTTGCCCAGCTCTGTCCGCATGGGCCAGGTTCCGTTTAGCGCAAAGCCTGCGCGCAAGACAGCATCGAGGAAGGTGACCCACCCGCTGCTGGAAGTTGCGTCCTCACTATCCGTGTCGGCTTGTTTGAATGCGTAATAGATAGTGACCGGGAATGCCGGATGGGCCTGCATCGCCAGATTATGCATCGCTCGCGTCATACCATCCAGAAAGAATGCTTCGGCGTTCTCCTTGCCCCCATGGCGATAAGGCGTGGCTACCAATTCGTCGGCTTTCGGCACCGCTACGGTGGCGAAGAGATCGGGGTAGATAGTCCTCAGAGACCGGCGTAGCCAGACATAGAAGAAGTCCGATAGATCAGCGTAGCCAATGTTGTCGTAATACGGTGGGTCGGTCGATGCAACTTTGTTGGTCCCTTGAAGAGTGCTTTGAGCGGTGTCTTGGGTGGCGAATCCTCTACCGGACCGCCCCAGAAATGGAAACACTTTCGGAATGAATAGGAACGTCTTGTCGAATCCGCCCGCGGAACCTCCAATTGGATTCGCTTCGGCGAAATCCCAAACCATCGCAATTGCCTGCCGTGCGAAGAGATGTCCAACGTGTTGCTTCGCTGGATCGCTTCTCCACTGACAAAGGTTATTATTCAGATCAACCATTCGCGATACAAACAAAGCAAGGTAAACTGCCAGTGCATCCCCGTACGCTTCGGGTCCGTTCTCACCCCCGTCAGGGCAGTTATCTTCGTCATTCAGGCAAGCAGCCGTGGCAGCGTGGCGAGCATTCTCCCGTGCTTCAATCACCAGGTCACTAAAGGTGGTAAGCGCCACCAGCTGCCGTTGCGTGAAAAGATCGCTCCACTTTGTGAGGCCGTAATTTCCTACCCGGAAACCCAGCGCCTGCTGCATGAACTCAATATCCGGCTTCCAGTCCGCTCTTACATCCTGCGCGATTTGCTCCTGCAAGTCGACAGGAGGGAGATAAATACGCTCCCTCGTTCCCTCGGCGACAATACCCAGAAGCCTGGTTCCCATCCGCCCTGCCTGCCCCTCGGATCTAATGTATTCCGCACTGATTGGCGCACCAGAGACCAAACATCGGAAATCCGCACCTCGACCGCCAGCTTTCGTTCCGAGCCCCGCATTCGCGGGCAGCTTACCTGTTCGAACCTTGAAGCGGTACTGGTCTGCTTCGACAACCGGCTCGACAAACGACTCCTTACCCGGCTTGGACGAAAGCACAAAAGTCGAGACAAGTGGCACATCAACATGCGAGAACGCGGGATTGGGCGACTTAACCGTTCGTGCCCAGAGCCAAGCAATGACAGCGAGCTTCTGTCCGATTAACGGTTTGAGGTCCGGACGGTCCGACGCGATCTCGGGAGTTATCTCGACCTTTGGATAGAGATGGCCGAGGCGTTTCTGCGCCTCATTTCGCACCCAAATACCATAGCGGCGCACATCTTCGGCGAGGCCGCTTGTTCCATCCCATTGCTTCTGGGCGAGGTTCTGCTGTTCACCATCTGGGATGGGGCCGATGGGCGCGCGATCGGCAAAGCGAGGCGGAATTTCGATCATCGCCTTATTGATGGTGACGGCGACGGGGTTGAGGTCGGACGCGTAGCTTTCGAGACCGAGCCGCTGCGCCTCCAGCGGAATGGCACCGCCACCGGCGAACGGATCGTGGAAGGCGGGCAGTTTCTCCGGATTGAAGAGCGTGGCTGCGTCAGGGTGGTTACGATTCAGCTCGCAGGTCTCGCGCCAGGACTTCCATATTTCTGCGCGTGCAGCGTTGAGCACTGTCTCGTTGTTTGTGTTTTCCCAAACTACCAGGTCTTCAATGATTTTGAAGAGCCGTTCCCGCTCTTTCGCCGCTTCAACCTTGTTTACGCCACGATTGAGATGTCGCTCGTAGCCTGGATCGTTCACCAATTGGGCAAAGAGAACTGCCCGAGCAGCCGCCAGCGGTCGCCGTGCCCACCAGAGATGCAATGTGCTGGGATGACCGTGACGAATCGACTTCTCTCGCGCTGCGGCTGCATTAATTTTGTCCAGCGGCAATGCCACTTCGATGAGCTTGCGCGGACTTTTAACTTCGACAGTTTTGCTTGATGCCATGGGGAATTAACTCGGGAATGCGGGTTCTGCCCGTGAAAGCAAAGATTTCAGGTTGAGGTTGACGCTGGTGGTTGCCCAGTCTGGCTCCTGCGTAAACGGGCAACGAATGTAGTATGGTCCGTTGGGTTGCTCGCCATCAACAAGTACGATGGCAAGCAGAAACTTCTCCCGCTGGTTCAAGCCGTACATGATCTCGTTGCTTGTCACTGTAATGGTATCGCTTCCCTGGATGCGCCCCTTGACCTCAATGTGCCTTGGCTCAGGGAGAGGGCAGCCAGGAATCGCTGGAGGCTGGCTGGTAATATCCCAGCCACACTTCTGGGCCGAGACATCCAAAACCTGGTGACCGAGCGCCTGTTCCGCTTTGATAACGGCATCCATTGCGATTCGCTCGATGCGTCTCCTTGCCTCAGCATCGGCGCTCCACGTGGCGCTGGCCGCTGGTTCACCGCGTCTTTTCGCCAGCAATCCTGCCGGTATGACCAGCGCTCCACCCAACACAACCGGCGTGGCCGAGCTGACATCTTTCAAGGCGGCCAATTCAAGCTGGCGACTGCGAAGGCGATTGGTCAGGTCGTCAAGGATGCGGTCGATGTTGCCCAGAGTCATGCGCGGCACTTTGCCTGCGGCAATCTCCTCCTGCATCCGAAGACGACGGTTCTGCCAGTGATTGATCTCCCTCACCAGGCGGTCCTGCACCGCGGCAAGGACACGGTCTGCATTGCGCTCGACTCGCTCTTTGACGGTTCGGAGATGCTCCGGCACGATGGTCGCCGAAGCCTGCCGGATGGCGAGCTTCTCAAGATCCTGGGTAATCCAACTGGCGGCGAGTATGTCGGGGATCAGTTGGAGGTCCGCTTCCGACGCTGGCTGGAGGTCAAGGTGAGGCGCCCACCCGGCATTGCTGGCCTGTCCATCTGCATGTATATCGATGAACTGTACGAGCCGGGAGATGGTCCGCCCCGAATCGCCTCCCTGACGAATCGAGTGGTCCACGAGAAACATGATGCGAGGATCGGTGGCGGGATCTGCGCCAGACTCGACCGGGTCAACAAAGACCGCTCCCTGCTTTAGATTGTTGCGCAACCTCTCAAGAGTGAGATCAGTCACCGCCTGCATGAGCGGATGGGCCGGATGCAGGAGGCTGGCCATCGGAGCGGCGGCGCGATCTTCTAAGCGCACAAACTTCTTTTCAAAACAGACCCGCTCGTAACGGAGAGTGACCGGATTTAGATTGCGCCGGTCCCGGCCCGTAAGCTGCCGATCCCGCTCGCGAATGATGGCCGGGACATTCGTTATCTCGTAGCGGCCCTCTTCACGGGGGCGCAATTCACCACCGAGTTGCTGAAAGGCCTGGGAGAAATAGGACCGAATGAAGTAGGGCTGTAGCTTGCGCGCCTCGGCCTTTTCCATCTCTTCCTTGACCGTGTACAGGCGTTGCAGGTCCATGACTTCTTCAGACAGGGCATTGCGGGAGAGAATTTCTTCGATATGAGCCGTGTCGAGTGCGCCTTCCACCTTGGTTCGCAACTCGTCGCGGCGTTTTGGATCGTCCCCGTAGCGGATGGCTTCGATGAGCAGGTCTTTGAGGCTCTTTTCCTCGAAGACTTCGCCAAGGATGTCGAAGACGCGCCCGCCGAGAGCCTCGCGTTGAATTTCCAGTTTCTGAAAAAGGCGGGCAAACACATCGCCCTCTCGGGTTTCGGCGGCTAGCATATTCCACAAGTGGCACATCTGAGTCTGGCCGATACGATGAATCCGCCCGAATCGTTGCTCAATTCGGTTCGGGTTCCAGGGGAGGTCATAGTTGACCATCAGATTTGCATTCTGAAGGTTGATACCTTCGCCAGCCGCATCAGTAGCCACGAGTACGCGAACGCGGGGATCGACGCGGAATAGCTCTTGGATTTTGCGACGCTCATCCCGGTGAACACTCCCATGGATTTGAACGACGGCTTCCTGGCTACCCAGCAGGTCCTTGATCTTCCGGTCAAGGTAATGCAACGTGTCCTTGTGCTCAGTAAAGATGATGAGCTTGCGCTGGTTCCCATCGGCATCCCGCATTACAGGGTTGTCCTGGAGAATATGGGAAAGCTCGTCCCACTTGCGATCCTGGTTGGAACTCCTGAGTAGGAGGGCCTGAGCCTCCAGGTCGGCTAGTTGCAAGATTTCAGCTTCCAGTTCCTGAATAGTCTGAGCTGCGGTAGCCTGATCGACGACCTCTTCCTCAAACTGGTCGAACTCCTCGGCGGGCAACTGGTCTGCGAGATCCCAGAGGTCATCCGCACTTCGCTCGATAGGGAGGGCCTCCAATCGACCGCGGGAGCGAAGCTGTTCCTCCTCCAAACGACGTTTCATCTTGCCGTGGCGCCGGCGAAGGGACTGATAGATGGCCTCTGGACTGGAAGCCAAGCGGCGCTGGAGTGCAGCCAATGCAAAGCCAACGGTCCCTTTGCGGCCACCATCCTGAAGACGATCTGCGCGATTCATTTCTTCCGTGACGTAGGTCGTCACGGCTTGGTAAAGAGCCCTCTCCGCATTTGACAGCTTGTAGGAAGCTGTATAGGCACGGCGCTCTGGAAAGAGGTGCGTGCCGTCGAAGCGGAGCATTTCTTCCTTGACCATTCTCCGCATGAGGTCCGCTACGTCCACTTTGTGGGCGCCGTCCCGGAACTTCCCGTAGAAACGGTCAGAGTCCAGCAGAGAAAGGAAAAGCTGGAAGTCCGCCTCTTTGCCGTTGTGCGGAGTCGCGGTCATCAAGAGAAAGTGGCGAGTGACGCTGCCGAGAAGCTGTCCAAGCTCAAAGCGCTTTGTCGTGTTGATCTTGTTTCCGTAGTAGTTTGCTGACAGCTTGTGGGCTTCATCCACGACGATCAGATCCCAGCGTGAGGACTTGAGCCTTTCCTGCAAATCCTCGTTGCGGGAGAGCTGATCGAGTCTCGCGATAATGAAGTCCGTGTCCTCAAACGGATTGCCACTCAAGGATTGCTCAACGTGCTCGCGGGAGAAAATAGTGAAGCTCAGCCCGAACTTCTCGAAAAGTTCATCCTGCCATTGATTGACTAAGCTGCCAGGAGCGACAACGAGGATGCGAACGGCGTCGGCCCGCATAATCAACTCGCGGATGTAGAGTCCCGCCATAATCGTCTTGCCCGCACCGGGGTCATCGGCGAGCACAAAGCGCAGCGGCTGTTTGGGCAGCATCGCCTCATAAACTGCGGTGATCTGATGGGGAAGCGGCTCAATGTTCGAGGTATGGACGGCCATCATCGGATCAAAAAGGTGTGCCAGATGAATCCGGAATGCCTCGGCAGCGAGCTTGAAATCCTCACCCGAGGCGTCGAATGCCCACGGACGGCCGGCTTCTGCCAGGAAGAGAGCCGGTTCGTCGGCCCTGAAAAGCATTCTCTCCAGAACAGCGCCTTCAATCGTCTTGTAGTAGACGGTGAGCGCATGATCGCCGACAAACTCCGTTGCCACAATACGGACGGGGCGGTTGGGATCGATACCCGAGATAGCCGACTGACTCTTGATCTCTTCCAGCTTCAACATGTCTTGCCCTTGAAACGAATATCTCCACCCGCCGAGATGAATGAAACGCGTTCGCTGAAATTTGACACGATTGTGCCTTCTGTTCATTCTGCGTTGGAGTTCGTTAGGTACTTGACGCCTTCGCTTTAGAAGCGCTCTTCGCAGCTCGTTGGCATGCCTTTTCGAAGGAGTCAAGCATGCCGTAACCACTGAAGCTGATCTTGACAGTCTTCACTGCTGTTTTTGGATCAGGCTTGGTTACCTCCAGCCATCCGCGGGCGATCATCTTTTTCATCAACTTCGCCACGTTGGGTTGGGGGATCCCGATCACTTGAGCGATCTGCGTTTGCGACTTCGATACAGGCCTGTTGCATTCCCGGAGAACCAGCACCACCGACCTTGGGTCCGCTGATGGAAAAGCGTCTCCAAGTTCCGTCCGGTAGGCATCCATCATGTCTAGAAAAATGTCCAAATATGCCACACATCATCCTTTGATACAACAACATGCCAAATAGCATGACAGTTTTCCCTTACCTGGAACAGCAGCGATATTCCAAATGGAATATCTCCAAGTTGTTCCCAGGGGCCAGATCGACATTCCAAATGGAATAAGCGCCAGTGTCTCTCAATTGGCCTACGCATGTAAAGGCCGGCGGACGCTTGCCTTCCCCAGCCATCAGTTGCGGCGTCTACCGCTTTCCCGTCAATCTCGCTGTCGAGATCGCGATCCGCGAAACGGCCGCGGAGTTGCGCAAAGACGATGCCATCGAACAAGTGATCTTTGCCTGTTTCGACGAGACGGTGTATGCAGTCCGGCGTCGTACGATTATGCTCAGTCAACGCTCAAGAAAATGGCCTGAATAGAAAGCGAAACTCAGCGGGGCTGAGTGCAGCGTTTTACGAATTGAACGCCCCTTCGCAGTGCTTGTAAACTTGTTTGTATGGCATTCGACCGCGCAGCTTTCGCCGATAAACTACGCCGTTCCAAGGAGCATTTGGCCGTCGACGACGGAGAAATGGCTGTGGGAACAGGCATTTCCGAAAGTCGCCTTTCCATACTCTTGGCCGGTTTAGCTGAACCGACAGGAGATGAGGTTCTCATCCTAGCTGACTTCTTCGATTGCGATTACAAGTTCTTTATATCTATGGATAAGCTGGCAGCCTTCGAGCAAACGGACAGCCTGTATCGAAAGCACGGCACGGCGTTCAGCAAACAGGATAGAAGATCGATTCAACAGTTTCTTTATTTGTGCGAGTGCGAAGCTTGGCTTTGGAAGACAGCCACGCGCAGAACGGAATCGTTCTCCTTCACGCCGAAGGGAAATCATTTCAAGACACATGGCGAGCAAGCAGCCTGCGAACTCCGGAAGCACCTGGGATATGTGGACGGCGAAATTCCCTCCGATTTGTTCCGGGACTTGCGGCGCATTGGCATCCACGTGTTTCGTCGGAAGCTTGTCAATTCCAATATCTCCGGGGTCATGATTTGGCATCCGAGCGCTGGTCGCTGCATTTTGGTCAACTATCACGAAGACCTGTATCGGCAACGTTTCACAGCCGCACACGAACTGGCTCATGCGCTCATGGAAGACTCTGAAGTAAACGTGTCATTCGGTAACGACGGATCGAATTTGGCTGAGGTCCGCGCCAATGTGTTCGCGTCGCATTATTTGGTGCCTCCCGAATTCTTGAAAGGCATCTCAGTTGGCAAAGGCGGGTGGACGGAATCCGATCTTAACCTGTGGGCTGGAAAGCTGACCGTAAGTACAATGATGCTGCGCATCGCACTGAAGGAACATGGGCTGATTACCAGCGAACAATTTGATGAACTGAAGGCCAGCCGGGCACCGCGTAATCAGAAGATTGATCCAGAAATAGCAAACGAATCCGGCAGGACGCGCGAACGAAAGTCTGCATTGCTGGAGCGAGGATTATCTTTCCATTATGTGAATGAATGCATGGAAGCGCTTCGAAATGGTGATATTTCATATGCTCGCGCCGCTGAGATGATGCTCATTTCGGAGCATGACCTCCCGGGGATAACCGCGCTTTTCGCGGTGGATGGCCAAAAGTGAATTCTTACTCCACATTCAAGCTCTTAAATGTGGTAGACACCTGCTCGCTCTGGAATGTCTTGGCAAGCCTATTGCTATATCGGAATGCCAGGAGCGCTGGGATGTCGATGAGCTCTACTCGGTTTGTTAAATATGAGTGCCTGCATAAACGGGGCGCGAATTCGCCGGAATGGATCGAGCTCAGGAAGCGCCTGCTGGAGAGAGTGTCTGCTGACGAGATCATGTTTTGCGATATTGAACTGGAGGATTTGCAGGAGGTTGCTTCATTAGAGGCAAGATTGGCAATCAGCAAGGGTGAACTGTCTTGTATCGCTTGGGCAAAGCGCACGGGGCAAAGCTTCTTTTCCGATGACAAGAAGGCGAAACGCCTCGCGGGGAGCGTACTCGACGATGAATCGATTCAGGATACGCCGCACCTATGCGCCTGGCTATGCATCCACGGAAGCATCCATGAGCATGATGAAGGCCGGATCAAGACGGATCTGAAGAGTCTGAATCGCCCCTTAGATCCGCATATCTCGAATGCGTTTCGGCGCGCCTTGGAAATCAGGCTTATGAATGAGATGCAACGGCAATCAGGTCAGTCATGAATAGGCTGCGATCTACGGGCGCGAGATTCTATGTTGACGATGAGAAATCGCCGATATTCATTTCGACGTACGCCTATCTTGGAAACGTGCGTCGGGCTGTTGCCACCAATTGAGACATCGTCAATGATTCAGTTTCGGGGTAAGAAGAAGCGATTCAAAATCCAAAGGCCCTGATCTCCATCCACGATGCCATTGCGCGACTCAACCCTTCTATTGAGGGCTGCGGCGTGCCATAGGCACGTCGAAAGCGAGTATCGTGAGCGTCAATTCACGATTCCGGTCATTGGGCTGATGAAAGATATAACGGAAGATGGACTCATCCAAATTACCAATTGTCCGTTTATAGTCTTTGTGTTTTGGGGTACTATCCGCAATCTTCACTAAGACATCGGTGAAGTTAGCGTTCCTATTAAAGATCAACACGGCTGTCTTTGTGTCTCGCCAACTGAGGTAAGAAAGCAGTTGGTCGATGGTTTCAAGAAACTGCTTCTCGCCGGCCCAAAACTTACATTCGGCAATAAAGACATTGCGTCCTTCATCTCGAATCAAGATGTCGGTCTTTCCTTGAAAGTTAAACGTCTCACCCGTTGCGCGACCCTCATATTGGCCGTTGAGCTGTACGAGAAAATGCGTTCTTAAATCCTCTTCTCCCATCTTTTCAAAGGCCTTGGGACTTTGCTCCATCACCCGAACCATGCTTGAAATGATGCCAAGAATATTCTCATACTCCGCCACTGCGAGCGCCGGTTCTGGCTGAAATGGTCCCGCCGATGCGGGTGGTCGTTCGATCCTCGGCCTACGCCTTTGCATGGGTACAGCGTAGGTCGCCGCTGCTCCGTCGCGTCGTTTGATTGGAAAGCCGACGGAGGCAGCGATGTGTGAATCGCTCAGCAACTTATTCTTTCTCTGCTGGATCTGCTGACGAATTTGTTGCACAATCCCCGAATTGTGCCGATCAATGGCCATTTTCAGGTTCCCGAGGTTCTGCTTCAGAAGCGTTAGCTCGTTGTCAAACTCGCGTTTCGCCCTCTCCGCATCGAGATTAACACTGGCGTATGTAAGGTGGATCTCACTCTTCACGACCTCCGCCCTAGATCCCCCAGAGCTGTATGTGCCGCTCTGCGGTTGGACGCCAAACAGCCCAGGGTCACCCGTAAATGGGATTACGAATGTCACTCGCGTTCCGGCGAGATAGAAGGGCTCGCTTCGGTCGTAGATGAAACGCATCGGATCGCCGCTGACATCAATCTGCTTCTCCCCGTAGTCAACGTAGATTCCCGCCTCGTCAAGGACAGGCACATCAAGAGTGAACTCGTCCACGAGCGATCCCACCAAGTCCTCTTCGCTGGCGTTGAGTACATAATTCGGCTCAAGAGACTGAATCTTTGTTTTGATTTGGCGCTCTTGGCCTGGCAATACTTCCAATATAGACGCCCCGTTGAATAGCATCCTTCTCCACCCTTACCGCCTTGCTGGCAATCACGTGGCAATACCGCTCATTATGGGCCGGGGATTGGACAGATTCAAGGACTAATAGATACGAGTACCCCAAGCGCTTAGCCTTCGATGTCAAATGGCGCAAAATCCCCGAGTATCAAATCGAGCAGGTTCAGCCTGGAAACGTACATCGGGCTGTTAATCGCCAACTGAGGCTCAACTTCCGGTTTGCCCGTGATACGAGCTGCGACCGGCATATGTCTAACCCGAAAGTTCCATATGAAGCTGGCTTGGTGCGAATGCCCTTTGCGGTTTGATCTCAAGAAAGGCGTGGAACGGCGGATTCACCCTATAACGTGTAGGAGCACCCGCTTCCTCTGAGAGATTGCGCGCCATTACTCTTGTTTTCATCAAGCTGTCTTCGTCGTTGGTGAATTCGTAGCGGCCTGGCGAGGTTTCAGGTCCGAGAAAAGTCAGTTCAGTCAGAAGATCAACGATCTCAGCAATTCTAATATCGCTGATCCCAGCCCTTCGCATAGCTACCCTGATATGTTCTCCGTCTACAATTTCCGGCCCACCGGCGAATTCCAGAAGCAAATCATCTATCTCGCGGATCCTTGGCTTTGCCTCAGAGAGAACTGAGTTGAGGGCGAATTGCGAGTACTGCTGTTGGGCTGACAACAGGTCCTCCTCTTCAATTCGCACATGGTTCCGATTCACGGCGAATTCCAGCGACGCCTTAACCAGAACAATCAAATCTCGGGGCCTTGGAAGCACTGAGGCGGCCAAATAATCCCTTATGGGGACGTTGCGGATTGCAGAGGGGAAGTATCTGTCCCAGACACCCTCAGGCCTAGTCACGTCCGCACCGGCTTTCACAAACCGCTCCTCGACGACTCTTCTCAGCATCTCAGGATCGTTCCAGCTAATCCTGCGGACTGGAAGTTTGTCTCGTTCGCGCGAATATTTAATCATGGCCGCGTGGATATCACTCCGGAGAAACAGAGTTAAGGAGAGGTTGACTGCTCCTCGCCTGTCTCTACTGAAATCCAATGCAACGCTTGTGCTGACGCTAAGAAGCCCAAAGAGTAGTTCACTTAATAGCTCCAGTTCCGTGTTTTGGTCCCAAGACTTGTCAAGATTGTCGACCAGTATTGCGACCTTCGCTTTGCTGTGAAGCGCATTTCCAAGAACTGAGCGAAGTTGGGCCAGCATCTCGCTATGCAATCGCTCACTAATAGACGATCTACGTGCCTCTGATGTACCTTCGGTTGGCAAGTCTCCCAAGCGTCGAACCGCAGCCTCAAGGCGGAGCGAAAACTCCGGCGTGATAAAGGATTTGTACTGCTCAACGAACCCGCACAAATTGGCCTCTGCATCGGTCTTCATATAATATGCAGGCTTGCCGAGAACCTCTTCGTACACGCTTTTAGCGAGTTCAGTAAACAAAAGGAACTTTCAGAAGCTCTCGATCAAATATCCCTTATCTGCAACTGCAAGCTGCTGGGAGAGCATCGCCATTATCCCCTCTAGCTCATAATCCACCGGCTTCACGATACAAATATGGTTGCGCGGGTCCGCGCGTAGTTCCTCGGAGAGCTTATACAAGGAAGCTGTCTTGCCCGTGCCCTTCCTACCAACGAAAATTGAGTGCTTGGACCGAAGTGCCTCGTTATATGCGTTGGTTGGCACGAAATAATCAGGGACTTCGTCAGACTCGAATTCGGCGATGGGGTCGCCGATCGCTATGCTGCGAAGCTCACCACGGGCCCGTTCTTCCGACTCGTACTGTTGAGCCTCAATCTTCCTGTTTTCATAGTCCTCGATAATTGGGAGCAGCCAGTCGCTATAAATTGCTTCGGCAGCCGCTGCTGTTCCGTGGTGGCGCAGCATATCCCGATAGTCGATCGGAGGTACATAAGGATCCAGCGCGAGCATCAAAAGTGGCTTCCCGAGACCGTGTGCGAGGCCAGCGACGAGCGCTTGCTTAGCATTCTGCAATTCCCAGCTCTTGTAGTCGGTGGAGAGAAATTGGCAGGATACCGCGAATGCTGAATTAACGTGCTGGACGTACCAGGAGAAAGGCTGTGTTTGAACTTCTTTGGGGTCGTCTATGACCGACGGGATCGGACAAGACGCCACTCTGCGGGCTATTCGAATTGCTGCATCAGTATCGACGTTTGGTTTCAAATGCAAAAGCGTTGGCCTTCTGGCCTTCCTTGACTCCAAAGGGCCGAGCAGGTCGTGAAAAATGGTTTTGTCTAGGCTTTTGTACGGCTCCTCTTTGTAGAATTCTCTGACGATTTCATGGCTGTTGCTGAATGAGGAGTAGCCGACCGTCGTGAGGAGTTGGAAGCTACTGAAATCCTGCTTAGCCCGTTCTATATTGGGGTCGAATAGGAGCCAGATACGCTTATTGAGTGCAATTGCGTAACCGAGCTCGAAGAGGACATTCGGGTTCAAGCCGGTCACGTCCGCTATGAATAACTGGCAATTACGAATTTGTGAGCAAATCGCGCTGATAATCACGCGACCACCGACTGAGACGCTCTTCCAGCCCGCTATATCGACTACGCCGCCGGTGGAGATTGCCTCAATTGCAAGTTCAATTGGCTCAGCACGAGATGCAGGCTCGGATGCATACGCAACGAAACATTGAACTTTGTCAGACATAGCTGCTTCGCATTGTATGCTCAGTCGAACCACGCGACAACATCCATTTCAGATCATGCGTGCAACTGGCGTTTGATTCTGCCCTGCTCGAGCTGGATTCGATCCGAACGTATTGTCGGCAATCTGGAAACCCGGTTGGGCATCGTTGCGGCCAGCTGTTGCAAAATCGCCAAAGCGCTCGTCGAAGCCTGATCGGTCCCCGAAAGGTCGCCCAGCCTTTCGGAATGAGCGCCGACAGAACAACTTCCATTGGCGCTGTGATCGCCGCTGGATTGAGGGAAACACCCTGGTAGTTCTCTCCAGATGGATTTCGGGGATTCTCAGTCCAACGGAAGACGATTTTGCAGCTGGCCGGCGACAGCTGGATCGAGAAGGCTTGGTTCGTTGTTCCGCACATTGCCGACGCGGTCGCTGACGGGCCAGGCTTTCATAAGCTCGGCTGGATACGGACAGAGCAAGTCCATGGGCGGACGCGCCGGGTCGCCAGGGTCGAGCCAGCGGTCGTAGTCTCTAGGTTCCAGGATCACCGGCATCCGGTTGTGGATCGGCTCCATTACCTCGTTGGGATCGGTAGTGAGTATGGTGAAGGTCTCCAACGGCTCGCCGTCTTTGGGGCGCCAACTCTCCCAGAGGCCGGCAAATGCGTAAGGCTCGCCGCTTTTCAGCGCGATGGCAAAGGGCTGCTTGGTATTGGCATTCTGGCGCTTCCACTCGTAAAACGCATCCGCGGGCACCAGGCAGCGGCGCTTCTTGAGCGCCTCCCGGTAGGCCGGCTTGGCGGCGGCTTCCTCGGCGCGTGCGTTTATCGTGCTGTAGCCGATCTTTGCATCTTTGGCCCAGAAGGGCACCAGGCCCCAGCGCAGCAGGGCGGCCTCACGCCTGCCCGAATCGCGATTCAGACGGATGACGGGCTGGATGCTCTGCGGCGCGGCATTGTAGGTGGGCGCAAACCATGGCATCTCCTCCAATTCGAGGCCAAGCCATTCTGCAAGAACCTCTTGCGTCGATTTCCGGGCGAAGCGTCCACACATGGCTCCCTCAGAATAGCCAACCTGCTGGCCTCGATCCCAGAGAATCTTTGACAACCCGCCCGTTTCGAGAGAAGCTATAAGCGAAGAAATAGCGAATACGAGACCCGTCATGTCATCCGCTGCAGCATTACGCCTTGAAATTGAACGCACCCTGGAACACCGCTTCCCGGCGGCGCTGACGCTTGCTCCGAAGACCAGTTACGAGGTGGCGCCGACCGGCATTGCCCCGGTGGATGCGTTGCTGGAGGGCGGTTTGCCGGTGGGAGCAATCAGCGAAGTCACGGGGCCGGCGTCGTCGGGACGAACCAGCCTGACGCTGGCGTTTCTGGCCAAGAGGACAGAGGCGGCCCAAGTTTGCGCTTGGGTGGATGCGGGCGATGCCTTCGATCCTGAGTCGGCGGCGGCCAGCGGAGTGGGCTTGAAACAACTGCTATGGGTCCGCTGCCGAAATGAGAGTGGACTGGCGCGGGCCAAGCCGTGGACGCGGCTCGACCAGGCGCTCCGCGCGACAGACCTGCTGTTGCAGGCTGGTGGATTCGCGGCGATCGTCCTGGATCTGGGGGATATGGAGCCGGCACACGCTATGCGGATTCCGTTGGCCACCTGGTTCCGGTTCCGGCAGGCTGCCGACCGGACACGATGCAGCCTGGTGGTGCTGGGCAAGACGGCCTATGCGCAATCCAGCGCGGCGGTCAAGCTGGAGTCTGGGCCATTCCAGCCGGAGAGCGTGGACGGAACCGTATGGCGCGGCTGTACGTTCGAGGCCCGGCGCGGACGCCAGCGGTTTACGCCACAGCTTGCCAGCGCGCGGAAGCCGCCGGCTTCCACATGGTCTGCAATCGCCGCTTGGGAAACCGGGATGCGCGCATGAGCAGCGAACTCTATGCCTGCATTCATGCCGCGGAGTTCCCCGCGCAGGCTTTGCTGCGTTTGCGAACGGATTTACAGGCACAACCCGTCGCCGTGCTCGATGGCCCGGCGTTACAGGAAACCGTTTGTTCCCTGAACCGGTACGCAGTGCGGAGAGGAGCGGCGCTGGGCATGACGAAACTGGAAGCCGAAGGCCTCAGCGGACTGCAGCTTCTGTCGCGCTCGGCAGAAGTCGAGACTGCCGCGCACGCCGTTCTGCTGGAGTGTGCGTCGAAGTTTTCTCCCCGGATCGAAGAAGCCAGCGATGGAACTGGATGCGCGTTGATGCTCGACATTGCAGGGATGGAACTGCTGTTTGGTCCTCCGGAGAAGCTCGCCGAACGGCTGCGCGATGAGATGGCAACAGCGGGCTTTCGCGTCTCCGTTGCCTCGAGCGCGAATTTCCATGCGGCGCGAATCAAGGCAACCGCAACGCGCGGCATCACAATCATTCCAGAAGGCGAAGAAGCACGCGCACTGGAGAAGCTGCCCATTGCTTCGCTTGCCCTGACGGAAGAGCACAAGGAAACCTTTGCGCTGTGGGGCATTCGTACGCTGGGCGAACTGGTAGCCCTGCCGGAGGTGGAGCTGGTCAAGCGGTTCGGCGCTGCGGCCAGCGACTGGCGTGCTCTCGCCCACTGCGTGGCGCGGCACACCTTTCAGCCCATCGAGCCCGAGTTTGCACTGAAGGAGTTCTACGACTTCGAAACTCCCGTGGAACAGATCGACTCGCTGCTCTTCATCGGCGCGCGCATGATCGACTGCCTGGTGGCGCGCGCGGCGGGAAGAGCGTTGTCGCTGGCGTCGCTCACCGTAGACATGCAACTTGAGGGCGGACAATCTCATCACCTTGCGATTCATCCTGCTGTGCCTTCCATGGATCGCAAGTTCCTACTGAAGCTGCTGCAACTGGAGATGGGTGCGCATCCGCCGCTGGCAGCAGTGGTTTCGCTCACACTCACAGCGGAAGCAGGGCAGTCGAGCAAAATGCAGCTCGGCCTCTTTGCGCCGCAGACCCCGGAGGCTTCGCGGCTGGATGTGACACTGGCGCGGCTCAAGGCCATCGTAGGTGAGGATCGCGTCGGCACGCCGGCACTCGAAGACACACACCGCCCAGGCAGCTTTCGGATGGAAGGCTTTGTGGTGGATGCAAAACCTGCCACACCAAAAGCCGAATGCGCGCGCATGGCTCTGCGCCGTTTGCGGCCTCCCCATCCGATTCTGATTTCACTGGACGCGATGAAGCCGGTGGCCTTCCGCGATGGAGACAATCGCTTCGAGATCACGGCTGCCTACGGTCCCTGGAGAACCAGCGGCTGCTGGTGGTCTCAGAATGGGTGGGATACGGAAGAATGGGACGCTTTGGCCGCGAGATCTAATGGCGAAGCGTTCGGCTGCCTGCTGGTTCTGGACCGGCTACGGAACGAGTGGCGGCTGGAGGCGTTCTATGACTGACCGTTGCTCCCCTGTTTCCAACACACGCTCGCCCGGAACGCCGGTCTGCCACCCCAACGACGCTTACCAGCCACCGGCCCTTCAAGAGTCCACAAGCGTTTCCCGAAGGCGGCAATCAACGGCAATTGCGCATGACAGCGAGTACGTCGAGCTGCACGCAACAAGCGCCTTCAGTTTTCTTGCTGGAGCCTCGCAGCCGGAGGCGCTCATTGAGCGCGCCGCAGAGTTGGGCATGCCTGCAATCGCCCTGGCCGACCGCAACGGTCTGTACGGTGTGGTGCGTTTCCACACCGCGGCCAAGCGGCTCGGAGCGCAGGCACACATTGGCGCGGAGATTGCGGTTTCAGCCTTTGGCCAGAAGTTGCAGCCTCCGGCATGGCTGCCACATCAGTCTTCTGCAGAGCCTTCGCGCCTGGTATTGCTCTGCGCATCGCAAACCGGCTACCAGAATCTCTGCCAACTCATCACGCGCTTCAAGATGCGCGAAGTAACAAAATCGGAGGGCGCCGCAACACTCGAAGACCTGGAAGAGTTTTCGGCGGGGCTGATTTGCCTGACCGGCGGCGAGGAAGGTCCCCTGGCGTCAGCACTTGTTCGCGGAGGAGAACAGGAAGCGCGCAAGGTCGTTGAACGATTGACATCCATCTATGGCCGCGGCAACCTCTACATCGAACTTCAGCGTCACCACGAGCGCAACGAAGAGTGCCGCACTCAATCGCTTCTAAGCCTCGCCTCTGACTTGCACTTACCTATCATCGCCACCAACGGCGTGCGCGCTGCAACGGACAAGGACCGCGAACTGCTGGACGTGCTGACCTCCATCCGCTTTCATACTTCGCTCGATCAGACGGGCCGCTTGCTCACGGCAAACGCCGCGCGCTTTTTGCGATCCGCGCATGAGATGAGCGCGCTCTTTCGCGACATTCCCGAAGCCATCGCCAACACGAACATCGTGAGCCAGCGACTCCAATTCACCCTCAACGATCTTGGTTATGAGTTCCCGCGGTATTCAGTGCCCGACGGGGATACGATGGACAGCTTTCTTGAAAAGCGCGTTGAAGAAGGAGTCCGCAAACGCTATGGCTCAGGGGCCAAGCGGGCTCTGCTCGAAAAAGCCCACGCGCAGGTTCAACACGAACTCAAGCTCATCACCAAGCTTGGTTTTGCCGGATACTTCCTCATCGTCTGGGACCTCATTCGCTACTGCCAGCGGCAAGGCATTTTGGTGCAGGGCCGCGGTTCCGCGGCCAACTCCGCCGTTTGCTACGCGCTCGAAATCACCGCGGTCGATCCCGTCGGCATGGAGCTCCTTTTCGAGCGCTTCCTCAATGAGAATCGCGGCGAATGGCCAGACATCGATCTCGACCTGCCTTCAGGCGACCAGCGCGAACGCGTGATTCAGTACATCTATGAGCGCTACGGCGCACAGGGAGCGGCCATGACCGCCAACGTCATCAGCTATCGAGGTCGCTCCGCGGCGCGCGAAGTAGGCCAGGCGCTGGGCTTTGAAGAAGAGCAGCTTGCGCGGCTCTCCAGTCTCATGGGTCACTGGGAGTGGCGCGGCGAGAACGACACCATGGCCCATCACTTTGCCCAGGCAGGCTTCGACATTCGCCATCCGCGAATCGCTCACTATCTCGACCTCTGCCTGCGAATGCAGAACCTGCCGCGTCACCTCGGCCAACACTCCGGCGGCATGGTCATCTGCGCCGGAATGCTCAATCGCGTTGTTCCCATCGAACGCGCGTCAATGCCGGGTCGAACCGTGATCCAGTGGGACAAGGAAGATTGCGCCGACCTCGGCCTCATCAAGGTGGATCTACTCGGCCTGGGCATGATGGCTGTGCTCAAGGATTCCATCGAATTGATCCCGCGCCATTACAACAAGAAGGTCGATCTCGCTGCGCTGCCTGAAGATCCGGTCGTCTACGAGACGCTTTGCAAGGCGGACACCGTGGGCATGTTTCAAGTTGAAAGCCGCGCGCAGATGGCTTCGATACCTCACAACGCGCCGACTCGCTTCTACGATCTTGTAGTGCAGGTCGCCATCATTCGCCCCGGGCCCATCGTCGGTAAAATGATGCACCCGTATATGCGCCGCCGCCAGGGCAAGGAGGAAGTCACCTATCCGCATCCGTCACTGGAACCTGTGCTCAAGCGCACGCTGGGCGTCCCCCTCTTCCAGGAACAGCTTTTGCGCATGGCGATGACAGTTGCCAACTTCAGTGGAGCGGAAGCGGAAGAGCTACGCCGCGCTGTGGGGATGCGCCGGTCGATGCAGCGTATGAAGGATCTTGAAGGCAGGCTACGCGCTGGGATGACACGCAACGGCATTAGCTCGCAGGCTCAGGACAACATCGTGCAAGGAATCTCATCCTTCGCCATGTATGGATTCCCTGAATCGCACGCGGCGAGCTTCGCGCTGATCGCTTATGCCTCGGCCTATCTCAAGGTCCACTATCTCGCCGCTTTCACTTGCGGCTTGCTCAACAACCAGCCGATGGGCTTTTACGCGCCCGCCGTGCTCATCAAAGATGCGCAACGTCATGGCCTGCGCGTGCGCCCCATCGACGTATTACGCTCCGAGTGGCTTTGCACGCTTGAAGCAGAACCTAACGGCTCGCTCTCACTGCGCATCGGCTTCAACTATGCCAAAGGGCTGCGGCAGTCATCGGCAGAGGCTCTTCTGGTCGCGCGCAGTCGCAATGGAGCGTTCGCATTAGTCGATGACCTGGTTCTCCGTGTCCCTGAACTTAACCGCAAGGAGCTCGTTGCGCTGGCAAGGATCGGTGCGCTCAATTCGCTCGGCGAGGTCGGACATCGCCGTGACGCCCTCTGGCAAGTCGAAGAAGCCGGCCGTCCCGTTGGTCCCTTACTGCGTAGCGCAGGCAATTTGCCCGACGAACCTCACGAACCGATGCCGCTCCATGCGATGACCACCGACGAGCGCCTCTCCGCCGACTACTCCGGCACCGGGCTCACCACAGGCCCGCACCCAATGACCTACTGCCGTGTAATGTTGCGGAGCGAGGGCATTCTTTCCGCAATGGACTTGCTGCAGCGCCCAAGCAATCAATCCGTCCGCATTGCCGGATGCGTCATCGCGCGCCAACGTCCCGGCACCGCCAAGGGATTCGTCTTTCTCTCCCTCGAAGACGAAACCGGCATCGCCAATATCATTCTGACTCCAGATGTTTTCGAGCGAGATCGCCTGATCGTCACGTGCAATCGTTTTCTGCTGATCGCAGGCACAGTACAGAACGCCGATGGTGTAATTCACGTCAAAGCTCAGCACATTGCTCCGCTCGACATTACCAGCGCCAACATCCGTTCGCATGATTTTCACTGATTTAGCGAAAGCGGCCCATCCAGCTCCCAATACAGAGGGCGAAACAGTAGAGGATGGCGATTGTCGAGTTCGCCGAAACTCCTCACGACCTTCAAGTGTCATGCTGGTGAGAGGCTATGTTTGGCTGGGCTTGGCTAATGATTTCGGCCCCGATTCTGGTACTGAATCTCGCTTGTAGACGGGCAATCCATCTACATAGAGGTCAGCCGCAGATGGGGGTAGTCCATTCAAATGGTCGATTGGGCTGGGACACGACGCTCGTTCAGAGCCGACGGTGATCTGCAATAAACCGAATTCCGTTTGGGGTCAAAAAGGGGATCACGCAGACCCATCGGCGCTGCTCAGCGGTAGGAGTATAGGCAAATACAAAGCAGAAGCAGTCCACAGCCCGACGCTGGTTCCTAGCACGCCGGCAGTGCGCTGCACAGTTTGAATGAACTGTCTGACCCAAACTGTAACCCAACGTCGAGGATCACGCCCCATGCCGCGGACGGCGAGTAGCCTTTGTAAGGTGCTTCCCGTTTTGTAAGGTAAAAGGGTTGTATTGGGCGAACCGAGGCGCACTGTGCGTACACAGCGTACATCTTAAATCTCCGTCAAGTTGTCTGTTTTGTTGGTTTTATACGTTGTTTCAATAACTTGCTTTGTAAGCTGGCGGAGAGAGGGGGATTCGACCCAGCAACGAAAGAATCGGGCCGCCGTGCCGTAGGGCCGGTGAAGCGGCAGTGCGGCTGTTTTGATGATTTTCAACCCTACAGCATTGCCACGGATTCAAACTGCCGGAGCAAGGGCATGGCGATGCGTACAGCAGAGATCAATGACTTCGGAGGCAAAACCAAGTTGACTTTTTGCTGCCAATATTCCGATCAATCCATCTGTGTATTCGCGCATCAGATATGGCCCAGATTTACTATCCAAATTTACTATCCATGGCTCTTAAATCTGCTCAAAAGTGACAAAATCGTCTAAATATGGGCACACTTGAAAGTATCATTTGATCGCGTATAAATACTTGATTTTAATTGATTTGGTTGATTCTAATGGGGATTGAATGCAAAATGCTCGGTATGGCTATATGGAAGCTGACGTTCTGCCACTGAACTACTCCCGCGACCTATTTACTATCAACAATTTGAAGCTTTTTCTGGGGCTCGCCAACACCATAAAACACCATTGGAGCGAAAGTGGTCTAATCTGCACCACCAAAAGTGAAGGTGTGATGAGAATTCATCGCCAACGGTATCACACAGGGAGTGTGCGTAAAGTTCCTCGCGCCCACGGATTTGCGTGGGAGTTCCGCTACTATTATACGGACCCTGCCGGGCAGCGCAAACTCAAAGTTCAGACCTTTGACGCAGCCACCTACAAGACGGAGCGGGATGTACGCAAGGCGGTTGAAACACAAATGGCATCACTGAATGCCAATACTCTGCCAGGCCGCGCCGGCTTGAGGTTCGCCGAGGTCATCGATCGGTACCTTCGAGAAGAGCTTCCACACCTGAAGCACTCCACTCAGATGACCAACACGAGCCTGATTGAGCTGTACGTTCGGCAGCAATGGGGAGAGTACAGCCCAGCCGACATTGAAGCCCTTGAAGTCAAGCAATTGCTCGATTCCTTGCCAGTTGGGGCCGCTTCAAAAGCGCGGGCTCGGAACATGATCTCCAAGCTGCTGGACCTTTCGATGCTCTGGAAGTACATTCCCGTTGCGCGCAATCCGATGCAGTTGCTTCACACCGGCATTCTTCAGCCTTACGACCTCGGGCGCGGATATGACCGGCGGGACTGGCAGCAGCATCTATAGCGTCGGGGTTTCCTACTTCCCGAACAGCGATCTGAATGAAAGCTACGATCGTGTCAACGGAAGCTGGAAATACACCTACGACGATTTCAACCGGCTGAACACGGCGGTCTCAAACACCGGCCTGGGCTGCGCCGAGGTCTATGACCGCTTCGGGAACCGGCTGCAACACAACACCTACACCGGCACCTGCTGCACGCCGCAGTACACGCTCACCGGGAACACTTACCATATCGCCGGGTTTAACTACGACGCGGCGTGCAACATGATTGGCGACGGCATCCACACCTACCAGTACGATGCGGAAGGCCGCCTCGCCAGCGTGGACAGTGGCAGCACTTCGACATACGTGTACGACGCAGAGGGCACGCGCGCACGGAGGATCGTGAGCGGGGTCGCCTGCGATGATGTGCATGATCTCGCCGGCCACGTGATCAGCGACTTCCTTGCGGGCGGCGGTGGGGCTCCGGGCACGACAGCAGGAGCCTATACCATCACTGTAACCGGCACTTCAGGCGCCACCACGGCAACTGGCACGGTCAACCTTACAGTGCAGTAGATCGCATGATAGCAAGTAGTTCTGGCTGGATTGACGGGCGAAATACTTGTGGGCCCAACGACTCGCACCGCAACTGGTCGTTAAGTGAAACGACCAAAACGGCCTTTGAGATCCACGCAAATCAATTCGTGAGTCCGACCCCTTTTTTGATACACCACAGATCGTGGCGCAGGGGTGAAGACAAATTAGACGACCGCGAGGTCGCACCATCAGTCTTTGCGTATTGTCGCCTTATATTTGCCCATACTGTTCCGGTGTGGGACCTGCCCAAATCCTGGCTCTTCCACTTCGCTGTCCAATGCAAAGAATGCAGTGAAACTAAACCGACTCTGATCGGAGCGATGCCGTGTCACCTGGATCATCGTGAAGTGTCCGCTATGCGTGCGGTAAGCTCATGCGCCGAGCGAACTATAGTGATAACTGAAAAAGTGAAAACCTGTGAAGTCTCAGGCTAAGATTTGCGTGCTCCATTTGTGCTCCGTTTGATTTGCGAAGGGCGCACAGACTGAAAGCCCGGTATTCTCAATCGCCAGAACGAGATGCAGGAAACGTTATGTTCTTTGTTTCCAATAGACTGCCATCTTCCCAAGCTGAATGTCGCCGGTTCAATCCCGGTCTCCCGCTCCAATAAAAACAACCCAGCGCCTGGTCCCAACCTAGGTAGTACGAAACAACAGCT
>PLPU01000102.1:0-2609 GCA_003159975.1 Acidobacteriaceae bacterium | reverse complement strand
AAGCGGCGGCCTCGTGGTGAAGTATGTCATCCTAATGGTGCGGTTTCTCAAGCAAGAGTTTCGCACAATTGATAGAACCCACAGTCTGCCGGCTCGAGCCTTGGGTTATGAGCCCAACCGAAAAAAGCTAAGCCCCATTGATTTCAACGCCTTTGGCTCATGCCAAGGTGGACAAAACCAATCAAATTCACCCAGTTTTGGACCCTTGTTGGACCCTATCTTCAGTGGCTTGAACCCTTTCCGCATCAAACTGCGATCTCAGCCAGTGATCCCGGCACCTGCGTTTCAGTGAGCAGCGCAAAGATCCCCTGAAGTGTATGATCGTTTTCCTCGTCATGGATCTGGGAGCTTCGCCGAGTCCCCATGCTTCCAGGGCAAGGTCTATACCTCTTCATGCTCTGATCAGGTCAAAAGGGATTTCTCGTGGATGGGAAGAGATGACACCGGAGATGTGGGCGAGGGTTCGCGCGCTGGTAGAAGCGGCTATGTCTTTGCCGCCGGGCGAACGTACGGCCTATCTGAGCGCACAGGCTCCCGTCAAAGAGATCCGCGATGAAGCGGAGCAGCTGCTCGGGTTCGAGCACGAGGCCGGCGAGATCTTCTCGACAGAGCCGCGTCAGCCGAACCTGACAACGGCTAAAACAGAACCCAGCCTCGCGGGACGGCTGCTCGGCGACTACCGGTTGATCGAGGAAATCGGGAGCGGAGGCATGGGTGCGGTGTACCTGGCCGAACGAGCCGACGGCGCTTACCAGCAGCGCGTCGCGCTCAAAATCCTGCAGGAAGGCATCTTCACGCCCCGTCTCGTCGAACGATTCGAAGAGGAGCGGCAGATTATGGCGCGCCTCTCGCACCCCGGCATCGCCCGGCTGCTGGATGGCGGCGTAACACCGGAAGGACGGCCCTTTCTTGTTCTTGAATATGTTGAAGGGCGGCCGATCGACCAGTTCTGTGAGGAAGAGAAGCTGGACACGGCCGCCACACTGAGGCTTTTTCTCAAGGTGGCCGATGCTGTTCAGTCGGCGCACCAGCAACTGGTGCTACATCTGGACCTGAAGCCCGCGAATATTCTGGTTACCGCGGCAGGCGAACCGCGGTTGCTCGATTTTGGCATCTCGCGTGTATTGGCAGAGGGTCAGGCNNACCCTGCTCTACAGGCTGCTCACGGGGCGGCTGCCTTACTCGATTGAGGGTGTGTCGGCTGTCAGCGCGGCAAAGATCATCTGCGAGGCCGCGCCGTTGCTGCCAAGCAAGGCTGCGCTGCCGGAAGTTTCGACGGCCTTGCGCGGCGATCTCGACATGATCCTGATGAAGGCTTTGCGCAAGGAGCCGGAGCGCCGGTACGGCACTGTCTTCGCCTTTGCGGAAGACGTCAAGCGCCATCTTGNNATCGTAATTGCCCTTAGCGTTGCCGCAGTGGTGCGTGCCGCCGTACTTGCACGGCGGGCAAGTGCGGTTGCGGAGCGCCGCCTCCAGGACGAGCGGGAATTGGCACACAGCTACATCTTCGATCTCGACCCGATGCTTGAAGAAGTTCCCGGAACCGTACCGGTACGTGTTTTCATCCTGAAACATGCCCTGAAGTATCTCAACGCAATGTCGCAGGAGAAGATGGGAGACGACGAACTGGCGCAGGACGTCGCCAGCGGCTACCTGCGTGTGGGGCAGGTGCAGGCCGACGTAGCGACTCCGAGCATGAATGACCGTGTTGGAGCCTGGGAATCGATGAATCGCGCCCACGCTATACAGCAGGGACTCTTTGACAAGCATCCGGGAGACCTGGCGCGACGCGGGTTTCTGCTGAGGACCACATTCCTGATGAGTTTTCTGGCGACCGATGACGGGGACATCGCGCGAGCGGACCAACTGGGGCAGGAGTCTTGGGAATTAGGTCAACCGATTGTTGCGGCGGGTCCCAAGTCGCCGCGATACTCCACCATGATTTCCGTGGCCTGGGATTTGGCGAATAACCGGGGCGGGAATGGTGGCGAGTGGAACTTTGCGGACCCATTGGCCGCATTGCCCTGGCTGGACAAAATGCATCGTTTGATCCTCAGCTACAAAGACTCCCTCCAAGGGAAGGCGCCAAATGGCACAGCGCCGGCTGACTACCTGGAAAGGGAAGCGATCGCACGCGCCGGGGTGTTCTTTCAATTGGGCCGGAAAGAAGATGCGCGCGACCAATTCAAGCAAGCGCTCCAACTGTCGCAGGGAGATACCAGCAGAACCCTCGTTGAAAGCCAGGTGCAGTTGGTGATTCGGTACAGTTTCGCGGACTTTCTGCTGAACACCCACGATGTGAAGGCCGCGGAGGCGATGGCGCCTCCCCTGCCGCCTCCGCTACCTCTCAGCGACAGCAATCGATCGGAGATTTCGCAGCGCGCCGACATGCTCGGCCAGCGGGCCCGTATCAATTTGAGGACCGGGCGGCTGAGCGCTGGAAAGCACATGATGGATGAGGCTCTGAATACTTTTGAAAAGCTCTATCGGGGCGACCCGAATGACGCCACAAGCATGGGCGAGTTGGCCTACACGAGCTTTGACCTGGCCGAAGAACAGACGCTTGACCCTGTGACAAGAAAGCGGCTCTACCTGCGCGTTATTCAGGT
>PLPU01000592.1:0-5417 GCA_003159975.1 Acidobacteriaceae bacterium | reverse complement strand
CTCTACCTGCGCGTTATTCAGGTTACAAGCCCTTTTGAAAAGAAGCATCCCGAAGTGCTGAGCGCGACCATGTTGATCGCAAAGGCTAATCTAGGTTTAGCCCAGTTGATGAAGGCTTCCGGGGGGCCAGAGTGGCGATCGACTTACGCCCAGCCAGCTGCCGATGGCTTTTCCCGTATCCTGGCTGCGCATCCATCGCAGCCGGAAGCCAGCCGGCTGCAGGCGCAGGCGCAGGCGCTACTCGCGTCTGCTCCCCCCGGCAGGAATTGAGGGTGAAGCACCTCAGTTTTTCGAGGACGTGAGTTCGCGAGCCAGCCACAAACGTCCTGAAGTCCAGTCGCGATGGACGGTGGCCGTGGAGACGCTCAGGTATTCTGCGGTCTCTTCCAGTGTCAGTCCGCCGAAAATGCGCAGTTCCGCCACTTCGGCCTGCCGCGCGTCCAGTGCTGCCAGGCGGTCAAGCACCTCATCCACATCGGAAAAAGCGACGGGCGCGGTGCCGGCCGGTTCCGGCGAGTCCGATAGACAAAGGATGGTCACCTCGCCTCCGCGCTTGTTGGCGCGCCGCTTCTCTTCATGCGTGCGCAGGATGCGCCGCATCATCTGTGCGGCCACGCCGAGCAGGTGAGCGCGGTTTGAAAAATCCACACTGTGCTGTGCAATCAGCCGAAGGTAGGTCTCGTTGACCAGAGCGGTCGGCTGCAGGGTATGGCCGTCCCGTTCATTGCGCATGTAGGCCGCTGCCAGGCGGTGAAGCTCATCGTAGACCTGCGGAAGAACCGAATCGAGCAACAGCTTCTTGCCCTGGCCGTGGCTGGAGTCGCTCATGGGCGCACCTGAACAAACAAAGGTTATCTCAAAAAAGAAGCAATTACTGTCCATTTCACACAGTGGTGAGAAAAGAGCAGGCGGTTTCCAGCGTTACTAGTGTTCCCCAATTCCAGCCAATCTCTGCAAGGCAATGGAATTCGCTTCCCAACGAGGGGACAAGCATTGAAAGGACATTCCATGCGAATCGTCTCCGCCCAGGCTAATCCATCTGCCAGCTCCGCCACCGCCCCGATGCTCAGCCACGATGCCGATTGCAGCAGGTCTCGCCTGCATCGGCCCCTGCCGGCGGTCATCCTCGCCATCTTGTGTCTCCTCCTGCTGGCAGGTTCAGCCCGGGATGTTGCCGCGCAGACCACGACCTTTGCGGATCCCGCAGTGCCCGTGGCCCTTGTTCCCTCGGCGTTTTACTCGCAGGTCTATGTCCTCAATCAGGATCGCACCGTGAGTGAATTCGCCACTGAAAACATTCAGAACCTTGGATACTCGTGCACCGCGGCCCCAGGACTGGCGGCGCAGACGACAACACCGCACACGCTCGCCTACGACGGAGTTCTGTACGAGATCGGCCCCAGTTCCGCCAATTCCAGCTTCGGCGTGGTGGGCATTTCAACTCCGAATTACAACGGATGCAAGTACTCCCCTGTGGCCGTCATTCCCGGCAACCCGGTCACTGTCGCTGCGGCAGTAGGCGATCCCCGGTATCACCGGCTGGTCGTCCTCACCCAGGACGGAGGTAACACGGCCGACAAACTCACGGGGTTTGACACGTCGCAGTTCTACTTTAGCGGCACCGCGCTGCTGCCTCTCGGACAGGCATCGCTCGACCAGGGAGCACAGTACACTGCGCTTGTCACCGACTTCGACGGCCTGGGCGATACGGTTATCACGGAACTTTCGACACCCGGCAGCCCCGGGAATCTCTGGATCTACAATCCCGCAACCGGAACCGCGATGAAGGTGCTCGCTCCCGGAGGGGGAAACCTGCCCGCGCTGAACGCATTCATCCTTCACAATCCAAACAACCTGGGCGGAGGCCTGCTGGTGCTGGCCAATCAGGACGGCCTGACCGCCGCGAACGCCGGTGCGCCACCCATCGACACCACGCCTTTCAGCATCATCGATCTCGGTCAGCTCCATACGCTGATTGCCGCTCAGCCCGCCGCAACAACCTCCGTAACGCTTCCGTTCATCACGACGATTTCGGCCACGCTACCTTACTACGCAATGCTTGGGGCCGCTTACAACCCCATCAACCACCTGCTCTATGCCGTTGTGGGCGGTGGCACCAGCGACACCGACGTGTTTCGCAATGTCATCAGCTACGACCCCACCTCACCCTCGTCTCCCGCGGAAACCGTTGTGGCCGATGTCACCGCGATTCCAATTATTCCCCCAGCCTATCCCCAGCTTGCGCTCAGTGCGGCCTCGGGAACGCTCCAGTTCCTTCTTGCCGATCCCAGTGCCGTTTATTCGGTAGGCATCACCGCCGGCGCAACCAACGCCGTCACGCAGATCTCTGGCGCCAGCTTCCCGAATGATCCAGGTTTTCAGCCCACCGCAATGGCCGCACATGGGCTGGTAGGTGACACATATATCGCGTCGCAATCTGGTTACGTCGACACGCTCACGCTGACCACCGGAGCGCCGCATGAGGCCCTGCTCGATCTAACCGGCTCGCTAATCCAGGCAACGGTTGGGGATGACTCGTCTGTCGGTTTGTATGGTTATTTCTACGAGACCAGCGACACCAGCCTCAGCAATACACAAATCACTATCACGGCCACTCCGGTGAATCCCACCGGCCCTCAGTTCACCTTCGCCATGGTTCCGTCGATCGGCGCTCGCGGCGGCACCTCCGTCGACGGCACATTCACTCGCGCGGGCCTTTACACGCTGGTCGCGTCCTTCCCTGGCGACAGCTTCTTTGCTCCCGCCGTTTCAAGCCCCGTAAACGTAAGCGTCGCCGAGCCACCACTACCCACGCAGATTTCCTTGACCGCCAGCGCATTCAGCGCCACCGCTGCTCTCGTCAACGTAACCCTGACAGGTACAAACTACACCCCCACCGGCACAATTACTGTCATCGACGCTGTCTCGGGTCTCACCATTGGAACCCACACGCTTGCCGGCGCCCTGGTGACTCCAATCAGCTTCTACATCGCGCTGGCCAGCACAACCAGCTCTGTGCAGGCCAGCTATAGCGGCGACACACTCAATCAGCCGAGCACGTCAATTCCGTTTAGTCTGGGCCCAGCGCCACAGAAGACGACACTCTCCATTTCCGGGCCGGCGACCGGAGCCAAAGAGTCCACCTCTTCATTCACAATTCTTCTCACCTCTGCCGGGACCGTTGCTCCCACCGGCACCATCACGGTCACAGCAACTCTTCAGGGCACCACAACTTCTGTTCAGTTGCATTCGGAACCCGCCTCGGCGGCATTTGTCGCGCCAGGAGCGATACTCAACTTCAATCCCTCCTTTGCTGGCACAACCATCATCACCGCCACCTATCCCGGCGACACCAACTATCTTCCCTCCAGTGCATCCACGACAATCGTGGTTGCCGGCAGTCCCAGTACGCTGGTGCTCACGGTCGATCCCAACGCATCAACCGCAAATCCGTTCAACGTCAGCATTGCCATGAACACGGTCGATAATTCCGTACCCACTGGCAACATCACGCTGACGGCTCAGCTTCCCGGCTCTCCCGCGGTGACTGAGGGCACGGCTCCTGCTCTCGCGGCTGTGCAAAGCGGTGGAGCGCTCATCGGCGTTGGAGTTACAGTGCCCGGCACCTACACCTTCACCGCCACGTATCCCGGCGACGCCAACTTTGCTCCTGCGACTGGTACAACGACCAAAACCGTAACCGGGATTTCCAATTTGAGTCTATTTCCAACATCGCTTAGCTTTGTTGCGACTCCCCCTGCTACGAGCGCTCCGCAAACCGTCACGTATACCAATAACGGCTCATCGAGCCTCAATCTCTACACCATATCGATCACCGGCACCGGATTCGCTCAAACGAATAACTGCCCTCCCAATCTTGCGCCAAAAGCGTTCTGCACGGTAACGGTCACATTCACCCCCGCAGCTCCAGGAACTTTCACCGGTGTCCTCGGTGTATTGCCGACCGGCTTCCCCGAACAGGACGTTCCGCTTACTGGCACAGGGGTTGGTTTCCTTACCAGCGTCTCGCCCGCAAGCGCCATTTTCATCGATCAGACGGTGGGCACAACCACCGTGCATCCCCAGGTATTCACTGTGACCAATGGCGGCACATTGCCGCTTGCTGTCACCAACATCGTGATCAACGATACCGATAACTTTGACGTACATGACATGAATTGCCGGGCGCAGAGCCCCCTTGCGGCTGGAGCAACGTGTCAGTTCAATGCGACTTTTCACCCGTTGACTACCGAAGGGGGAACCGCGGAATTAATTACCGGCCAGCTACAGCTGTTTACTTCAGATCCGGCGTTTACCGGGCTGATCACAGTCAGCGGTCAGGCCCTTGCCCCCGGCGCGTGTCTGGATAGCGACAGCGACGGCCTCTGCGACGACTGGGAGAACAACGGAGTCTATGTTCACGTCAAGGGACAGACCGACAAGTTCATCGACCTGCCGTCTATGGGCGCTGACCCCAAACACAAAGACATCTTTCTGCATATCGACTACATGGCAAACGACCCCGCAGTGGCGGGATCGCATTCCGACAGGCCAAAACTGGCTGCAATGGCCGCCCTTCAGGCCAACTTCGCCACCGCCCCGGTCAAGAACCCAGACCTCAAACCAGGCATTCAACTCCACATCGACTGCGGTTCGGACTGCATCATGAACCCTGTCACGGGAGCGCTCTGGGGAATGGCATCCAAGGCCACAGCGCTGGCTGAGACAACTACCATGGATACCGTGGACACTCCAGGCGGTGTCTTCACCTCTGGCTGGACGGAGTTCGACTCGCTTTCCACCGCATTCAATGCGACCGGGCGCTCACTCGCCTTTCACCATGTCATCTTCGCGCACAACTTGTGGACCAACAACAGCACCAGCGGCATCTCGCGCAACGGCGCAGATGTCACCACAGGCGCGAGCGACCTCGTCGTCGCTCTGGGATCGTGGCCTACCCCCGGCGGAACCGCCATCGAACAGGCAGGTACGCTCTACCATGAACTCGGGCACAACCTGGGGTTGCTGCACGGCGGACGCGACGCCTTCAATAGAAAGCCAAACCATCTGAGCGTTATGAATTACAACTTCCAGACTGTTGGGATGATCCTTGATGGCAAATCCGGCGATCTCGATTACTCAGAGTTTGCTCTTCCCTCGATTGATGAACTTGCTCTTCTGGAACCCATCGGCATTGGGGCGGACCCGAAGGTTTATCTGCCCACAGTCGGTAAAACGCTCGATCACTTTGGCACGTTTTGGTACTGCACCGGCGACGACTTTACCAAAGTATCTCCGCACCAGACGACAACGATTGACTCGAACGTGGACTGGAACTGCAAGTTACCGATCATCGCCGCACCCGTCGTTCAGGATATAAACATCAACGGCCAGTACGACGCATCGTTTGTCAGCGT
>PLPU01000544.1:0-4651 GCA_003159975.1 Acidobacteriaceae bacterium | reverse complement strand
CGCACTGTGTAATGGCGATCACACACGCATAATCCGTTCCATTCAGGAGGCCATCTGCCAAGCTTTACGCGGACCTGCCAACCCCGCAAGGCTCTGGCTTCGTCAATGTCATCCTGCAACCATTCGAGAAGCCAAAGCCAGGCGAGCGTGACGACGGTCACGGATCTACAACTTATCGTCAATTTTGCACAGACTATCGCAAGGATGTTCTTGACAGGAGAATAATGCGACGCTAGGGTTAGGTCACTTCTTCAATTCATCGAAAAGAGCTGACGATCGCACCCCATTTCGTTTCACAGAGCGCCGCCAGAATATAAGATGTTTGTTTTGTCATTTAATTGAGAGGATTCCCATTGGCCTCCCCTCATTTTGGCTGATTGATTGCATTACCCCAAAAGATCGCGGCACGAACCGCGTACTGCCATTCCATTTCGGCTTCTCTGGGAGAACAATGCCAGCCTTTGAAAAGGACTCTGTCCTTATAACGCATTTCCTTCGTAATCTTCGTGGCGGCTCACAACCTATCCTGGTTCGGGCGAACGACGGGCTGCTTTACGTAGCCAAATTCACCAACAACCTCCAGGGGCCAAACGTCCCTTTCAACGAGGGCATTGGAAGCGAGCTCTATCGCGGTTGCGGCCTCAGGGTTCCCTCGTGGAAGCCGCTACTGCTCACCGACTCATTTCTCGACCGGAATCCAGGCTGTTGGATGCAGGATGAGGTTGGTCCGCGTCGGCCGGCGTCAGGCCTGTGCTTCGGGTCACGCTTCCTTGGCGGAGAGCAGCTTCGCCTGCTCGAGGTCCTTCCCCGAACCAGCTTGTCGCGAGTCTCAAACCGAAAAAGCTTCTGGCTCGCATGGATGGTCGATATTTGCGCAGGGCACGCCGACAATCGCCAGGCTCTTTTCCTTGAGGACCCCAGCGGCTGGCTCAATGCCTTCTTTGTCGATCACGGACACCTCTTCGGCGGTCCCAGCGTGAACCGGGGCCACCACTTCCTCACTTCGCGATATATTGATCCGCGCATCTACCACGGTGTATCCTCGCAATACATTCTTGATTGTCAGCGGGTTGCAGCCTCCCTCGATGTTGATCGACTCTGGCGCGAAATAAACGCACTTCCGGCGGAATGGAGAACACCTTCGGCACTGGACGGCTTCACTCAGTGCCTCAGCCGTCTATCAACTACTTGCTTGTTGCAGGGTGTTCTCGACACCATGGTCGATGCAAAACAGCGGACCTATGAATCCGAGCGTGGCGAGTATGAAGCAGGACGAAGACTCCCAATGCGCGTTCTGTGCGCTCGTGTACACGCCGCATGACTCCAGTCAAGCTTCGTCACACGCTGCACCGACCATACTGCTTGCTCTTAGGGATCGGGAAGGGAATCTTCGGCTCCTGATTCACCCTGAATTCCGCGCCTTGCTTCAGGACGAAGACCGCGCCTATTTTCAAGCCCTGCTGATCGACCTCCCGGAACGCGCCAAATTGCAACCGGACGCGCTCTTCAAGCAGCTCTGCTCACTTGGGGTCGGACCGCTCGTAACACAGACGGTGGGAGAAGACCTCACCGGCAATCCTGCGCTCCTGGAACTCTCCTCGACGTTCGTGCAGCTCTAAGCTGGTTTGACCTCAGTTGCAGCATCTTTAGCCGCATCAGTTGCAGCATGTTCCATTCGGCTCCTGCCCGGCAGCCTGCAAGCCATTCCAATCCATCGGGCCAAACCAATCCCAGAGGCCCAGGCTTCGGGATCCAACCTGCAGTATGTATCGGTCAGAGTCGAAGCTATTCCCGATAGGACTGCTGCCTCCGGTATCATCAACGATGCCAGAGTACCCATTGGAGCCCATATAGGTGACGGTATTGTCATGCACATGGTCATTTGCCGCCACGAAGGGGCCGAGCGTTCCGCTGCCACGGTTCTGATTGATGAGAGCAATGCCGTTTCCTCCTCCGGTCGGCACTTCGACGGTGTTGCCGTAGATTTCCCCGTCGGAGGAGTTCTGCAGTTCGATTTGCGCATTCCACAGCCACACTGTGCTTGTATTGCCATTGCCCATCACGGTGTTGTTGCTTATAGTCGAGCTGTAGCTGACTTCGTGTTTTATGCCTTCCAAGAGGTTGTTGATCACAATGTTTTCTGTATATACAGTTCCTACGTTTTCAAAGTCGGTCCACAGGCCAGGCCCGTTGTTGTCATGAACATAGTTTCCTTGAACAAGTAGATTTGTCGTCGTCCAGAACTTGCTGCCCCCCGCCTCCCAGGTGTTACTGAAGCCCGCGTAATTATTCCATGAATCCTCATTGGAGAGCGCCTGGCAGTTTATGCCGCCCAGCGCCATCCCGAGTTGACCGTTGTGGTGAATAAAAGAGTGAGAAAGTCTGCCGTTGTCCCCCAGTTCAACGCCGGCGCCGTGATTCCATCGCACCTCAACGCCATCGACGGTCCATCCAGAGTTTTCCCTCCCATTGCCGATCGCTCCTTGTTGTGCGTGTGTGGCGTACTTCTCAACCGTCAGATTACTGATCCGCACACTTGTGGCCGCACCGTAAAAGGCATAAGACTCCGCTCCTATTTCGACCACATGCCCGGTCGGATTAGCAGGAAGGTAGACTTGACCCTTACTTTGATCGAAGTACCAAGAGCCGGCCGTTAACCCCGATGGTGTACTAGCTGGCTGCTGGAGAACATTGTCGATGAACAGGTCTTGGATCTCGTCACATAGCGGAGAAGAAGTTTGGCATGGAAAGTCCCCGCTGGTTATCACGGGAGCAGAGGCTACCCACATTCCGCTACCCGCCGGATCTGCCGAAAAGGACAGCACCTCTGCCCCGTCAAGGTCTACAGCGCCCTGACCGATGAAGGCGTCTCCATTCTTTGGCGCCACAATCTGCATTCGATAGACGCCCTGGAGAAGGAAGAATGTCGTTCCCTCTGGTGCGTCATTCACTGCAGACTGAATATTACTCCCTGGTGAAAGGGTGATCGACTGCGCGGAGGGAATTTGGGTGAGCTCCGAAATCATCGAAGGATTCCCTGCCGTCGACGCCACTTCGGCACCGTTCCAGATTCTCATTTCGCTTACATCCGAAATGTATAGAATGCCCTTGCTATCGACGGTGCCGCCCCAGGCGATGGAGTACCGGAGCGATCCCGCAACAGTGGAGACAGGCCACAGCACAAGGCAGCTTCCCCCGTTGGCGGTAAGTCCGAAACGACTGATTGCAGCGTCGACAGTTTCCGTGGATTGTTGTTCAATCAGAGGATTGTCGCACCCGTACGTTGCCGCCGCCGCAGCTACGCCCGCGAGCCACTGGTTGTGTGCTGCGACGATCGTAGGGTCAAAAACTGTTACCGCTGCTGTCGTGGAGGCAAGACTGTCGGTCGCATCAACTGCGCTGATTGAGACTGTGGCCGCAGGAACCGCCGGTGGCGCCTGGTACAGGCCGCTAGGCGTGATGGTGCCAATCGTAGCATTTCCACCAGCCACTCCATTGACGGACCATGCGACAGGAGAAACGGCACTTCCATTGACGGTGGACGTGAACTGCGAAGTTGTTCCAATCGTCACCGAGGCCGATGTCGGACTGATGGTAACTACGTCGGCGATCGTCACGACTGCCGTTGCGTTCGAGCTTGCATCTGCGACACTCACGGCCGAAATTGTCACACTACTCGATGCCGGGACAGAGGCTGGCGCCAAATAGGCGCCGCTAGAAGATATGGTTCCAGTTGTGGCGTTTCCTCCCGCGACTCCATTCACTTCCCAAGTGACCGTTTCATTTAATCCTCCAATTACTGTAGCGACCAGCTGCAGCTGTTGTCCCGGCATCAAGGCCGCACTTGTAGGAGAGATTGAGAGCGCGGCTATCGGTTGTGCTGATAAGTCAGCGGCGCTGTACTTTGAGTTTGAGTCGCAACCTGCAATCGCGAGGAAAAGTGGCAACGCAGTCATAACAATGATGGTCAGAAATTTCCGCTGGGACCGTCTGGCACGACACTGTCTTTGTATGGAAGACCGGGGAGCAGAAAAATGGTCGTGGTCCGTTGATAAATACCAATCTCGCGCTGTTTCACCGCACATGAGCACCATGGTCGTAACCTCCGACTGGCGCTCAAGGCACTCAATACTGCGTTATAACGAGCGTGAACCGCCCGACTGTTAAGATCGTCCGCGGCCTATGTCATTGAGCCGCAGAGATGTATTCCTCACAAGTGTGCGGCAACGCGTGCAGACAATCTCCATCGATCCGCAGACGGCACACATTGCCAAAAGCTTGTTGCATTGAGGGCAGCGAAATGGCACGAGCTCTATGGTTTGTGAGCGGCAGATCAGCGCGCTATCACACCGCCCTGCCTTCAAAGCTATCTGCGCATTGCCTGCCTGTACCGAAGATGTCATTTGTTGCAGCCCTCCAATCCTCAAATGCGTTATCGACGATGCGTAGATTATGCTTTAAAGTTAGTGATCACTGTCACACGTACCAACAGAACAGATGCCGCATAGGGGGTGTCTTCGCTGATTCGTGCCCCTCAAGGAACCCGCACCAACCCCTCATCCACCATCCCAACCCGCCCCGCGTTAGCATTTAAGTTGGGAGAGTGGTCGAAGCGGCGCCGCTTGCGCTCCTCGCGAAACTCTCCGCCTCA
>PLPU01000509.1:0-4615 GCA_003159975.1 Acidobacteriaceae bacterium | reverse complement strand
TATTCGGCTACGGCTTCTTCGGCGACGGGCTCCGTCGCGGCTTCAGGGGCCGCTTCAGCAGCGGCGTCGGCGACGACCTTCACCTTGATGTGCGCCGTGACTTCACGGTAGAGCTTGATGCTCACGCTGAATTCACCGAGACTCTTGAGGGGTTCGGCAAGCTGAATCTTGCGGCGATCGATCTCGAAGCCCTGGGTCTCAAGGCCGGAGGCGATGTCGGATGAGGTGACGGAGCCAAAGAGCTGTCCGTTCTCGCCCGACTTGCGGGTAAAGCTGAGCACGACGGGCTCGAGCTTGGTGACCAACGCCTCGGCCTGCGCTTTTTCTGAGGCGGAGCGGCGGGCGGCGGCGTTCTTCATCTGGTCGATGACCACCTTGTTGGCTTCGGTTGCCTGCATGGCCAGCTTGCGCGGCAGCAGGAAGTTGCGGCCGTAGCCGTCTGCGACCTTCACCACGTCTCCGCGGTGGCCCAGGTTGACAACGTCTTCTTTCAGAATGACTTCCATGACAAATCTCTCCCTTGGTTCGGGTGGCGGCTTTCGCCGCACGGGTGATCCGTTTTCGATTCCGCTGGGACCGATCACTCCGGTTCCCGAGCATTTGCCGGAAACCCATCAGGGATGAGTGGATGGGTTAAAACCCATCCCAGCCAACCCGTAAGGTGCGGCTTTGCGGCACGCGACCCAGAGGGTACCCCGGTCGTGCCCTTTCAAAACGGCGACTGAGCCGGCGTCGTCCTAGTGCCGTGTAGCAAACGGCAGCAGGGCGATGTTCCGGGCCTGCTTGATGGCGCGGGTCAGGCGGCGCTGGTGCGTGGTGCAGACGCCCGTGAGCCGACGGGGCACGATCTTGCCGCGCTCGGCCACAAAGCCCTGCAGGAGCCGGACGTCGCGATACGGGATGGCGTCAATCTTCTCGGTGCAGAACTTGCAGACCTTTTTGCGGCGGAAAAACTTGCCGCGTCCGCCGGGTCCACCGGAGGGACGGCCGCCAGGACCGCCGGCGGGACGGCCGCCGGAGCGGGGGGCTGGACCGGATCCAGATCCGGGTCCGGATTCAGATTGTGGTGCTGCGCCGGTTTCGGGCGCTTTGGACTGAGTCTCTTCAGACATGCTGTTTCCTCTTTGCTCTCTGGGCAGGGGCTAAAGCCCCGGCTGCTTTTTTGCTGACCTGTCGGCCCGACTAAAGTCGTGCCCTGATACAAAGCCTGCAATTCTTAATTGATTGCCGGTGTCCTGTCTCTGAAGTTCATAGCAGAAGTTCCGAAGTGCCACCGCAGGTCCTTCGACTCCGTTTGCCGCAAAGAACGCGTCAAACTCCGCTCAGGATGACAGCTCGTTTCTGATACGAACTTTTGAGACAACACACTAGGCGCTGGCCTGAACCGGCTCGGCAACTTCCGCAGCAACCGGGGCTGCAACCGGCGCGGCGGCTGGAGCGGCAACTGGGGCTGCGGGAGCCGCGTGTTCCGAGCTGACCTTGCGGCGGGTTCCGCGCAGGGCCTTCACCTTGGCCAGGCGCTTCTCTTCCTCGTCGATGCGCACGGTGATGAACTTGATCACCGGCTCAGTCACGCGCAGACGGCGCTCAAGCTCAAGCACTACCGCGCCGTTGGCCTCGATGGTCAGCAGAACGAAATTGCCGTCGTTGAACTTGCGCACCATATAGGCAAGCTTGCGCCGGCCCATCTTTTCGACAGACTTGATGACGCCGCCGCCACCGGTGACGGTGGCGCTGAAGCCGGCGATCAGCTTGTCCGCATCCTCTTCGGCCACATCGGGCCGAACAATGAACATCACCTCATACACACGAGACATCTGGATTCCTTTTCCGCTGGAATTTCTGTTCCAGCCCTGACATTGCGAACTGCGGGGGCTAAAGCCCCTTTCTCTCTTTTTTGCTCTCTTGCGGCACGCGACCCAGAGGGTACCCCGGTCGTGCCCTTCCAAAACCGGGACTTCTCCAGAGATCAGTCCCTGCTCCCTGTTTTTTTCGTCCCTGTTTACTCGTCCCTGTTCCCTGCTCCCTATTCCCTGTCTTACTCGCGGCGGTTAAACTCGTTCATCGCGGCTGACGGCCCTTCGCCGATGATGCGCCTTGTGGCAGTCGCCACCCGGTCGAGCACTTCGTCCAGCACCGTTAAATCCGCCTTGCGCATCGGCGAGAGCAGATAATCCCTGCCGGGCCGCCTGCCGCCGGCTGCCGCAATGGCCTCCGGAGGCAGATCGGGTCCGACTCCGATGCGCAGGCGCAACCACTCCTGCCCACCCAGGGCGCCGGTTACGCTGCGGGCTCCGTTGTGGCCCGCGGGCGAACCGCGCTCCCTGATCTTGAAGGTCCCCAGCGTCAGGTCCAGCTCGTCGTAGATCACGAGCAGATCCTTCGCTGGATCGGCTTCAAATTCCCTGACCAGAGCGGCTACTGCAAGCCCGCTCAGGTTCATAAACGTCTCCGGCTTGGCCAGGACCACATCGCGCCCCGCTATGCGGCAGGTTGCGGTAACGGCCTTGCAGCGCCGGTTCTGAACCACAACGCCCTCTTGCACGGCGATGCGGTCGATTGCCATGAACCCCGCATTGTGCGGCGTCCATGTGTATTCAGGGCCGGGGTTGCCAAGCCCGACGACAAGAAACGGACTACGACGAGGCCTCGGTTCTGGCCCGCCGGCGAGCAACGAACGCTCGCTGGCCGGGGCGGACTGACTTTCTTCGGCCAAGACTTACTTCTTCGCCTCGGGCTTTTTCGCCGCCGCTGCGTCTTCCGGCTTGCCTTTCTTGGCCACTTCAGGTTCCGCTGGTCCCGCGGCGACTGCTGCTGCCTCAACCTCTGCCGCCGGCGCCACTTCCTCGCGAATCGAGACGACGTGGGCAACTGTGGCATCTTCGGCATTCAGATACTTGATGGATCCGGAGTGCGGCAGATCGCTGACACGCAGCGACGCCCAAAGCTCCAGCTTGCTGACGTCAACGTCGATGTGGCTGGGGATGTCGCCCGGCAGACACTCGATTTCAACTTCGCGCAACACCTGGTCGAGGATTCCCCCGGCGGTTTTTACACCTGCAGGAATGCCCAGCAACTTGACGCGAACGCTGACCTTGATGGTCTTGTCCATGGCGATGCGCTTGAGGTCGATGTGGATCAGCTGATCCTTGATCGGCTCGCGCTGCCAGTCGACGATCATGGCCTTGGCCGCGGGCAGGCCGGCAACTTCGACATCGAAAATTGTATTGTGGCCGGTCTCGGAAAACAGGATCCGAGAAATCTGCTTGGGGTCCACTTCGACGGCGACGGGGTCATGCCCCGATCCGTAAAGCACGGCCGGAATCTTGCCCGCGACGCGGACACGGCGCGCGGCATTCTTGTTGAACTTGCCCTCACGGGGCTTGGCTACGACTACTTCTGGCATTTGTTCTCTCGTTTCCTGGTATCGGGCACGGGTTTTGAGGTCCGCTCCCTTTGTTCGCGGCGGCCGAACTAGACCGCCGAGGTGCTTCTTTAGGGACTGAGGGACTAAGGGACTAAGAATTCAAATCCAATGCGAACGTCTAGTCCCTATTCCCTAGTCCCTTAGTCCCTGCACTTAGTTGAACAGCGAACTTACGCTGGTTTCGAGGTGAATGTTCTCAATGGCCGTACCGATGAGTCCGGCGATGGAGAGCACTTTAATCTTGGGCAATTTCTGCGCCGCTTCGCGCAGCGGAATGGTGTTGGTTACCACCAATTGCTCCAGGCGCGAGTTGGCGATGCGATCGATGGCCGGGCCGGAAAGCACGGCGTGGCTGGCGCAGGCGTAGACGGTGCCTGCGCCGTTGGCATGAAGTGCGTCGACAGTCTTCACCAGCGTTCCCGCGGTGTCGACAATGTCGTCGAGGATGAGGCAACTCTTGCCCCGCACGTCGCCGATTACGTTCATCACCTCGGCGACATTCATATCGGTGCGGCGCTTGTCCACGATGGCCAGGGGCGCGCCGATCTTCTGCGCAAAGAAGCGGGCACGCTCCACGCCGCCTGCATCCGGTGAAACCACGGTAAGGTTGGGCAGGGCGAGCTCGCGGAAGTAGCTGACGAGGACGGGGCTGGCGAAGAGGTGATCGACGGGAATGTTGAAGAAGCCCTGGATTTGGGCGGCGTGGAGGTCGACAAAAAGGGCGCGATTGGCGCCGGCGGTGGTGAGCAAATCGGCGATGAGCTTGGCGCTGATGGGCACTCGCTGCTTGTCTTTGCGATCCTGGCGGGCGTAGCCGTAGTAGGGCACCACCACTGTGATCCTGGCCGCCGAGGCCCGCTTGAGCGCATCAATCATCACCAATAACTCCACCAGGTGCTGGTCCACCGGATAGCAGGTGGGTTGCACCACAAAAACATCAACGCCGCGCACGTTCTCGAGCGACTGGAAGTAGATTTCGCCGTCGGCAAAGCGCTGAATCTTGGCTTCGCCCACGGTAACGCCGATGTGGCGGGCAATCTCCTCAGCCAGGGGCCGGTTGGCGGTGCCGGAGAAGAGCTTGAAGCGCTTGTCCTCGGTCAGGTTGCGGGTCCGCTTACGCTCAGGCGCGGCCTTGGCGTCTTTGGCCTTGGCTGCACCATCCTGAGACGCGCCCTTTTCGGGCTCTTT
>PLPU01000303.1:0-6988 GCA_003159975.1 Acidobacteriaceae bacterium | reverse complement strand
TTCCACGCCGATGCCGTTGGCGGCGATCGGCGTGGTTGGCATGCCGGGTTATGCGGCGGTCCTGGTTTCGGCGGGTTTGCGAACCTGGAGGAGGTCATCGAAGATGGCCCGGTATTGGATCATTGCAGTGCGGAGCTCTTCGGTAGTGGCTTCGCGCGGGCCGGTACGGACGGCGATCGAGTTGGCGAGACGGTAGTTCTCCATCACGCGCGGATAAGAGACGGAGACATCGGCGGCGCGCTGTTCAAAGCTTGCCTTGGGATAGCCACGGGCCTCAAGGAGGCTGTTGATGAGATCGTCAGCCTCAGTGACGGCGGCCTTGGGGTGATCGACAAAACGGGATTGAACCATGTGCCACTCGTTGACAAAGCGCTCGCGCTCAGTAGCGCCAAGCTCGCGGAGCTTCAGTGCTTCGACGCGGGTTTCGCGATCGGAGAGTTTGGATTCGGCCTTCTGCGTGGAGCCGTGCTCGAGAACGGCGCGATCGTATTCGGTACCGAAGTGATGCTTGAGGTTCTTGGAACGGGATTTGCGAATGTCAAGGTAAACGCCAATGATGATGAGAAGGCCGATTACGATGAAAAACGCGACATATGCCGACTGGGTGTTTGTGAGGTGAAAGGGCATTGCGATCTCCTGTGCGGGGCTGTCCGCGACGGCAAAGGGTTGGCAGTTAAGGTTTCGAGGCCAGAGCGGGACATCTACGCACTTCATCATCAGCGTCTGGGCGCACGAAGTCTGGCCAGAATTGCTCGGTCCGGATTTGAGGAGCGATGCTGACGGATTATTCGCGGTCGCCGGAATCGCGTGGGAGGAAAGAGGTCGAGCGAGGGTGACGATCGGCCAGCCAATCTTCGTCTTCAGACAATGCGCTGTGGCGGAGGAGTTCGGAGTCGTATTCGGTGGAGAAATAATTGCGGAAGGGCGCAGCTTGTTCTCTGCGATTTTGCAGAAGAATTCTGACGGCATAAACCATGCCAATGACGAGGACAAAGGCGCCGACGAGGAGCAGGGAATTCATGAGGTGGACCATAAGTGTTCTCCTTTGCATGGTATTTCCGCAACAGACAGGAAGAGGGCTTGTCGCCAACGCGTTGAATAGAGACGAAGTATAAGGGCGGATGCGGCTGGAAGTCCGATCAAAACTGATCATGGCTTGGAATTCGCTTGAATTTTGCTCAAAAGTGGGAGGAAGCAGAGTCTTCGGCGGGCGTCGCTGGCTGGGCGCATGCGCATGCGTCGGCTGTCGATGCCACGCGGCCCTGGGCTGGGGTGAGTCTCTTCTCCTTAATGCTTGAAGTGGCGTGATATCGTACCCGCAAGGGTCGGAAAACAACTACAGGGCAAGGACTTCTCCGGAGGCGATTCGATGACCCCAAGTGTGCTTGGGGGACAGACTGTCTGGCGCGTGAAGCCAGTGAACCGCATGCGGGAGCGCGTGTCGTTTGGCGAGATGTCGCTGATGATGGTTCCGCTGGGTTCGACGGCGGCATGGCATGCGGCTTCAGACGCGATGCTGCGGTTGTTTCATTGAGGCACCTGCGCTGGGGCAGACGGCACCTGCGGTGCGGCCGGCACTCGCGGAAAGCTCGCACGGGCGAACTGCTTCTCACCCATTTCGCGAAGAGAAGCGAAACGGATGGGGCACGGAGCTTGTTTAGGATGACGGAGGCTTGGTTCGGATGAATTCGAGGGATTGGACGGTGCATGCGTAGGTTTCGCACAGGGTGGGTAACGGGTTCGATTGTGGCGCTGTTGCTGGTTCCGGCTTGCCCGGTTGCTGGTGCGCAGGTTCCGGCTGCGCCGCGTGTTTTCGAGCTGCGTGATGTTGGCCGCGCAACTGTGCCGCTTGTTGGCGATTGGCAGTTTCATGCAGGGGACGATCCTGCATGGGCTGCGCCGGACTTCGACGACTCCGCGTGGCAATCGATTGAGGTAGGCCGCCCGTGGGAGGGCCAGGGACATCCTGGTTACACGGGCTTTGGCTGGTACCGGCTGCATCTTGACATGCCCGCGAACGGAGCGGAGGATTGGCAGCTTGCACTCCTTAGCCCTTACGTTCAGGATGCTTGCGAGGTGTACTGGAACGGTGAGCTCGTGGGCCGCGTGGGGAAGCTGCCCCCGCATCCATCGTGGTATCCGCACCAGCAGCCGGCGGGCATTCCGCTGGGTGCTTTACGATCAGGGGTTCTTGCCATCCGCGTCTGGAAGGCGCCGTATGCCTTCCTCAGCTTTCCTGACGAAGGTGGACTGGTGGGCGTGCCGCAGGCCGGAAGTCGTGAGGGTGTGAACGCGCTGGTGGATCGCGCTGCTTATGAGAACCTGCGAAGCCACCTGTTCGAACTCTCGGAGCAATTGTTCTCTGGGCTGGTGGGGTTACTGGCTCTGCTTGGCTGGCTGCGCAGCCGCAAAGTGCGCATGCTCGGCTGGCTGGCGCTGGCGATGGTTTTTCCCATCTATCGCATTCTTGCCTTTGAATTCTCACAATGGGGCTCCTTCAACGTCTTGTACGGGCTCATCGGCCCCATGGTCGCCATCAACAACGTCGCCACCTGGTTTTTGCTGCTGTATTTATTGCGCCTCGACGGCAACAAAGGGCTTTTTCGCTGGACCCAAATCTTCTCCGCCACGACGCTGTGTTGTGCATTGGTCAATACAGTCATGGTCTGCCTGGACTGGACCAGGCTGTTTCCGCGATTCTTCTTGATCGCCGATGTCGTTTCCACCATCCCCGTCGAACTGCTGGAGTTGTTCGGCGTCGTGATTTTTCTGTTTGCCGTGCGCAAACGCTTGGATGCGGCGCGATGGATACTCGCTGTTTCCGCATTGCTGTCCGATCTTTACCAAGCGGCCGACGACATCTCAGGCATGGGCATGCGATGGACACACTGGACGCTGGCAACGATGCTTGAAGCACCGCTCTTTTCGATCGGCGGAAATGCCTTTTCGTTGCCCGGCCTGATCGGCACCTTGTTGCTTGTCTCTATTCTTTATGTGGCGTGGCGGTCCCTGGTGGAGCAGAGCCAGCGGCAGAGCGGGCTGGAGCAGGAGTACCGTAGCGCGCAGGAGTTGCAGCAGGTCTTAATCCCGAAAGAACTGCCGACTATGCCGCGCTACGCGGTGACCAGCGCTTACAGGCCTGCGCAGGAGGTGGGCGGGGACTTCTTCCAATTGATGGCTTTGCCGGATGATGGGGCGTTGCTGGTGATAGGCGATGTGAGCGGCAAGGGACTGCCGGCGGCGATGGCGGTTGCGCTGCTGGTGGGGGCGATTCGCAGCACGGTGGAGACGACGAGCGATCCTGCCGTGGTGCTAAGCGCACTGAATCGCATGCTGCATGGGCGATTGCGTGGAGGATTTGCGACTTGTCAGGTTTTGCGCATGGATGGCAAAGGGAATTGCTTAATTGCGAATGCGGGGCATTTGCCGCCGTTTCTGAATGCGGACGAAGTGGCGCTGCTGCCAGCATTGCCGCTGGGGCTGGCGGATGAGGTGGACTACGAGTTGACCGAGCTGCGGATAGGCGCAGGAGAACAGTTGACGCTCTATACCGATGGGCTGCTGGAGGCGAGGAACGGGGCAGGTGAGCTGTTCGGGTTTGAGCGCATTGCGGACCTGGTGGCTACGGCGCGCGATGCACAACAGATTGCGGATGCGGCGCAGGCGTTTGGGCAGGAGGACGATATTACCGTGCTGACACTGACTTTGGAGGCTGGATGATCGTTTGTTAGTGCTCGTGTTTGCCGGGGCGGAGCATTAATTCCTTGATGGCTTCGCGGGGGTCTTTACCCTCATTCAGAATCAGCTCCATCTGTTCGGTGATGGGCATTTCGATGTTGTGGCGGCGGGCGAGGCCGAGGGCGGCGCGGGTGGTGAGTACGCCTTCAGCGACTTTGCCGCCGAGGCTTTCCAGGATTTCAGGGAGCTTGCGGCCTTCGCCCAGTGCCTGTCCGACTGTTCGGTTGCGGCTGAGGGAGCCGGTGCAGGTGAGGACCAGGTCGCCGGTGCCGGAGAGGCCGGCGAGGGTTTCGCGGCGCCCGCCGCAGGCGACGGAGAGGCGGGTGATCTCGGCGATGCCGCGGGTGATGAGGGCGGCGGTTGAGTTGTGGCCGAGGCCGACTCCGGCGGCGATGCCGGCGGCGATGGCGATGACGTTCTTGAGGGCTCCGCCGAGCTCGACGCCGATGACGTCGGTGGTGGTGTAGAGGCGAAGGGTTTCGGACGAAAACTCCTGCTGGACGCGGGCGGCGATGGAGGGATCGCTGAAGGCGACGGTAACGGCGGTGGGCTGGGCCTGGGCGACTTCAAGGGCAAAGCTGGGTCCGCTGAATGCACCGATGGGGAGATTGAGATCGTCAAGCGACGACGGTGCGGACGCGATTCCCGAAGAGCTGACCTGCGGGGCGGAATCTTCGGTAAACACTTCGAGATTGGTGTCGTGATTGGCGGGGACGAAGGAGTGTTCCTGACCGGGCGGGACGGTTTGGCCGAGGCTGGCGGCGATGACTTCAGTCATGCGCAGGAAGGTGTTGTTTTCAACGCCTTTGGTGGCGCTGACGATGATTTGGCCGGGATGGAGCCAGGGGCGAATGCGAGCCAGCGTGGCGCGCAGGAATTCGGAAGGGACGACGGAGACGACGATGTCAGCCTGGCCGAAGACGGATTCGCTGGCGGTGATAACGACTTCAGGGGGGATGGGAAAGCCGGGGAGAAAGAGGGTGTTTTCTCTGGCGGCGGCGATTTGCCGGGCTTCCTGCACGCTGTGCGACCAGAGGGTGATCTTGTGGCCACCGCGGCGGTGGAGCGAGAGGGCGATGGCGGTTCCCCATGCGCCGGAACCGAGGACGACGATACGGCTCATGCTGTTCCTGTCTTTCCGCTGGCTGTTTCTGTCTCTTGTTTGGCCGTTTCCGACTTCGATTTGGACGCCCCAAAGCGAGATTCCTGACCTGTAAACAGGCGGCGGATGTTCTGTTGATGCCTGGTGATGATGAGGAAGGAGACGGCGCACTGGGCCGCGATGAAAAACGGCGGGCGATCGCCGTGTACCAGGAACCAGGCGAAGACGGGGAAACTGGCCGCGCCGAGGATGGAGGCCAGCGAGACATAGCGGCTGAGGAGGAGGACGAGGCAGAAGACGGAGATGGCGGCCAGCGCGGCCCACGGAGCTGCGAACAGGAAGACGCCGAAGCCGGTGGTCACGCCTTTGCCGCCGCGGAAGCGGAGCCAGACGGGGAAGACATTGCCGAGAACGGCGCAGAGGGCTGCCAGGGCTTCAATGTTGCGCGGAGCGGTGAAGGGCGCCATGTGCGCGGCCGCGAGGGAGCCAAGCCATACGGCGGCGCAGCCTTTGAGCATGTCGATGAGGAAGGTGGCCGCGCCCAGGCCCTTGCCGCCGGCGCGGAGGACGTTGGTTGCGCCGATATTGCCGCTGCCGAAGGTGCGGATGTCTTCATGGCGGAAGAGCCGGACCAGGAGGTAGCCGGTGGGAATGGAGCCGAACAGATATGCGGCGACCGCGATGAGCAGAAGTGCAAGGAGCATGACGAGACAGAGTTTAGCAGGTGGGCCCTGGGATCAGGCAGATGCTGCTTTTGCCGCAAGATCGGCTCAGGGCTATTCAACCATCAGTTCGCCGGGGAGGATGGGGCGGGTGCGGCCCAGCTTGCCGCGCGCAGCCAGCATACACATGAACACGAGGGTGCCCAGGTAGATGCCGAGCTTGAGGAGGTTGGCGGCCGGGAGTTGGACTGCGGTGTGGGGCAGGATCTTCCAGACGATGAGGAGTGCCGTTTGCGCGATGGTGACTGACCAGACGGTGCCGTAGAAGTAGCGACGCTCAATGCCTTCTCTTCTGGTGGAGAATCCGACACGCGGCAACTTGCCGAGAGCGCCGAGAGTCAGGACAACGGCGCAGATCGGAAAGTAGGCGTAGCTGTAAATCTGCCTCATATACCAGACGCCGGTGACGACGGCGACGATCACTCCGACAAGGTTAAGCAGGGCGAAGTTGATGGCGGCGTTCCAGGCGAAGGTGTAGCAGATGCGGCGGTAGAGGGGGTTGGGCTTGTCTTCGTCGAAGCGGAGGATGTAGGGACGTGGCTCGGCGCCGGGCAACTGGCCGCAGACGAGGGCTATGCCGGTGCCGATGAGGACTGCCGCGAGCCAGGCCCAGTTGCCCCAGTGAAAGCCGCGGGAAAAAAGCGAAAAAGTGAGGGGGCCGGGGGTGAGAAAGTAGACCCAGATCCAGATGGGCCAGTGGCAGAGACGGTAGACACGGGTGTTGCTCTCGCGGATCTTTCGCTCCTTGGCATATTCCACTTTTCCGCTATACCGCATGGGGTGAGTTTCGCAGGCGAGGCTCTTGAGCGTCAATCGGCGAGACGGCGCTTGCGGATTGAGCACGGCTGGCGTGTCAACGAGGCAGACGCGGCAAATCGATCGAGCGAGTAAAGATGGCTCGGAGGGGTCAAAAGGGCGCGCGGCTCAGTTGGTTTTGGCTTCGGGTCCGAAAGTGCTGGTTTTGGTTTCGTGAGACCTGTGCGCCGAGAGTGCGAAGGGACGAATGTCCTGGGCGGCATGGCGGGCGGAGCGAACTTCGGCGGCGAGCACCTCAAGAACCTTGAGCGCCAGTCCTGGGTCGGACTGCATGAGGGCGTTGAAGTCCTCGTGGGTGACGTAGGTGAGCCGCGCGCCGTTGCAGGCGACGGCGGAAAGCGTATAGGGCTCGTTGCCGATGAGGCCGGGGAGGCCGAGGAGCGAGCCGGCGCCGACCTGCATGGAGAGAAGCAGTTCACCGGTCGGGGAAGTCATGGATAAGGTGACCTCACCGTTGTTGACGATGAAGAGGCCGACGGGCGGGTCGCCCTGCCGGAAGAGAGAGTATCCTCCGCCGCGGGAAACCTCGATGGAATGCGCATTGAGCGCTGCAACCAGTTCTGGATTTGCGACAAATGCTAATGGGTCAAGCTTCATTTACAGTCTCCGA
>PLPU01000211.1:0-2564 GCA_003159975.1 Acidobacteriaceae bacterium | reverse complement strand
GGATTGGCGTTAAACCAGCGCGAAAGAGGCAGTCCCAGTTCGGCGAAGGCGCCATAGGCGCGCACGCCATGCTCCGGAGCCACCGCAACATCGCTGGAGGGGCAGGTGCCCGCGCCTGGATTTACCTTGCAACCGAGAAGCGCAAAGCCTGAGAGCGTGCCCGCGACGTTATCGACACCGGTACCCAGGAAGAAGGGCGCCGGAGTTCCACCGTTCACGTTCACAAGGGGAATTGGGAAGAGGTGGGTCGTGTCGGTGTAGTTGGTGGTGAGCTGGCCGGCAAGCTCCTGCCGCAGGTCAGCGCCTCGATAGCCGCTCAAGACGAAGGTAAACCAGCGTGTAGGCAACTGCACCGCTACATTGTTGCCATACATGGCGCTGTTGGCGGTATAGCCCTTGGCCAACGGAGTGCCCGCGACCAGAGCGGTGGGGTATGCGTCACCGATCAGATCCTGAGCCGTAATGGGCTCGATGGACGTACGGTGTCCGTAGAATCCGGACCAGAAGATCTGCGCGGGAGCAACCGCATGGGCCTTGTCGAGCTGGAACTGCAAAGTCAATCCGGCCTCAAGCTCGGGACGGTCGGAGTCGGCGCCCTGTCGCTCGGCCTGGCCGACCTGGCTTAGGAAGCCGGTGGTGGGCGACACGCCAGGTGGACAATAGAGAGCTGTGAGCGTACAGAAGGTGATTTTTTCCACCTGCCCTGAAGTCGGCATCATGATCGCGAACTCGGGCAAGAGCTTGAAATTGCGCGCAGAGGAACTCAGCTTCTGAACAACCCCGAAACGGAACTGCGGCGTGCGGTTGTAGGCGGCGCCGTAGGAGGCAGCGTTCCACGTGGTATCGAGCATGTTGGGGAGTGCCTTGGAGCCGAACAGAGTCCAGTCCTGTCCTCCGACAAAGAACAAGCTCGTCTTTTCGGTGGAGCGGTAATCCACGCGCACCCAGGCCAGACGCAAGCGCAGGTTGGGGCTGCCAATCGAGGTGAAGTCGGCATTATCGGATTCACTGAAGTTCCCTTCGAAATCCGCCTCGAGCCGGCCGGTGAGGGTCATCTTGGGGGAAATGCTCGGCCACTCGAGATTGAGGCCGATGAGGCTTTGACGCGCTTTCATGTGGAACTCTGGGTCGGCATTGGGGCCCGTGTTACTGCCGGGCAGCAACATGAGACCGCCGGGAATGGGAAAGTCGTCGCCATTGGGTGAACTGCTGTCCTGTTCCCCGGTTGCTTTGATGAAACCGTAGGGCGCAAACGTCACGGGGCCGATCTTGAGGCCGGCCAATGCGCCGGATTGAGGCGAGTCGAAGGCGACCNNGCGGGTGCGGGAGTGGCGGCCGGGACCGCGGCCGCGGACAGGTCCGCCGCAGTCAATACGCCTTTGCGCGTGAGGACTTGAACCAGAAGTTGCAGCTGAGATTCGGGGGCTGCGACGCGCAGAGCATCGACCTCGGAAGGCGTGAGCACACCTTTCTTCAAGAGCGCGTTGACCAATGCGGTGAGGTTCACAGCGCCTTGATCCGCGGCCGGCGCAGCGGTTCCGGCAACGGTGCCGGCGCTGTCTGTGATGGCGCCCTGCGTACTTCCGCTGGAAGTCTGGGCGCTGGAGATACAGACGAAGAAAAAGGCAAAAAATGCATACAGTATAACGATCGAGCGGCTTCTCAAAAGACCAACCTCCTAAGACTTCCGGTCCGGACTTGCAAGAGTTTTAATACACGGACGGCGTCCGTGAACTTTCTCGAAAAAGAATGATCCAAAATCGTGCCCGGCGCACAGAGGAAAGCCACGGTCACAAATGCAATGACCGTGGCACCCTGCTATTGGAGCCGCGTGATGACCAGATGTGCAGAGACGGGGCTGGCTCCGCCCGCTGATGGCGTAATGGTTAGCGCAGTGGAATTGCCTGCGGGATTACGAACCGTGAGCGTTGAATCCGCCGCTGTGGTTTGCACCAGGGCCATTTCGACGATCTGGCTGGTGCCAGTCGCTCGTCCAACGACAGTGTAGGCGAGTTCAACTCCATTGAGGGTCAAGTCAAGTTGCCCTGCTTCGTCCACACTCACCTGGAACATGACCTGGTAGGTACCAATGGCGCCGAGAGTAAACAGTGAGGAGCCGTTACCAGTGATGTTGGTGCCAGCCAACGCCGGCCCATTTTGCGGGAAGGATACATCCGCACCGGCCGCAACAGTCGCGGAGTTATCGCCTGGCATTAATGCATAGAAGTCGGCGAAGTCCAGAAGGCCGCCGGATGGACCCGTAGGGCCGGCGGGACCTATGCCGCCTGCGGCACCTGCGAGACCTGCCAGGCCAGAGTTACCGGTGGTGCCTGCGGCGCCTGTCAGACCTGTTGGACCTGTTGGACCGGCGGGACCCAGGGCACCAGTGGCACCTGTCAGGCCTGTTGGACCGGCGGGACCTAGGGCGCCAGCGCTCCCTGCGACACCTGTCAGACCTGTTGGACCAGCGGGACCCAGGGCGCCAGTGGCGCCAGTGGCGCCTGCGACACCTGTTAGGCCTATTGGGCCGGCGCTCCCTGTGACACCTGTCAAGCCTGTTGGAC